>JAIYDG010000217.1 GCA_027487625.1 Bacteroidota bacterium | reverse complement strand
TATCAGGTGAATACGCCAGATTAATTCCAGGAATACAAGGTTCATTAGGCCAAAAGGGTACTGCCTATATCGATGATTTTGAAGGGGCAGAAACTCCTTTCGATTTAAGAATGGGAAATACCTGGGCATTGGCAAGTGCACCTCAAGGGCAACCTGATTTATTTCCAGAGGCTAATACAATTAACCAATTGGATTATGGATTTAGGAGGGCAAATTTAGCATGGTATACAATTGCAACTACATTTTATAGAAATGATGCATTTACTCCTGCTCATTTAAAATCTGATCCTGATGCATTATCTAACCATACTTCGAGAGAGGTTTTGCAAACTGATGTATTCCCAAGTCGCCAGATTCAACAAGGTTTACCAAGTACTTTGCCAACTTTAGACTTGGCATTTTTCCCGAATGAAAGAGGTCCTTATAATTATACCATCAATGAATTAAATCCTGATGGAACATTAAAATCTCCAAATAGAAATTGGGGTGGAATCATGCGTAAGGTAGATCAAAATGATTTTGAGCAAGCCAATATTGATTATATAGAAATTTGGATGATGGATCCATTTGCCGATAAACCTTCAAGTTTTGATAGAGGTTATCTGTATTTAAATCTTGGAAATATTTCAGAAGATGTTTTGAAGGATAGCAGAAGATCAGCTGAAAATGGTTTGCCTAAAAATGGAACTCCTGAACAACAAGCTTTAGCCGATACAACATTATGGGGTAAAGTTCCACGCGCCCCAGTTATAAACTATGCATTTGATGCTGATGCCAATGTTCGTAAAACACAAGATGTTGGCTTAGATGGTTTAAATGATGATGAAGAAAAGAATTTTTTCGAAGATGAATATCTCGCAAAAGTTAGGAATACTTTTGGTGCATCTTCAGTAGCTTATCAAAACGCAATTGCCGATCCATCAAACGATAATTATCACTATTACCTTGGTGGTGATTATGACAATGCCAAATTAAGTCTGGTTGATAGGTACAAGAAATTTAATCGTCATCAAGGCAATTCTCCAACTGTTGATCAATCTCCTGAATCATATCCAACTGCAGCTACTAACGTTCCGGATAATGAGGATTTAAATAAAGATTATACTGTAAATGATGTAGAGGCTTATTTTCAATACAAAATAGAAATAAGTAGAGATGCATTTACAATTGGTAAGAATTATATCACTGATACATTAACTGCTCCGGCAAAATTTGTAAATGGTGATTATAAAAAAGAAAAATGGTACCAGCTTAAAATTCCGGTTAGAGAATACGAAAGGAAAGTAGGAGATATTTCTGATTTTAAATCAATCCGTTTTATCAGGATGTTCATGCAAGGTTTTTCAGAACAAACCAATATGCGTTTTGCCAGTTTACAATTGGTTCGTGCTGATTGGAGAAAATATTTAAATAGTTTGGAAACAGGTGGTGAACACAAACCAATCGACCCAACAGACAATACACAGTTTGTTGTATCTACTGTAAACATTGAAAAAAATAGCAAACGTGTTCCAATTCCTTATGTGGTTCCTGCCGGTATTCAAAGAGAAATCGATTTTAGTTCTCCAAATCCAATTCAACAAAATGAGCAATCAATTAGTTTGCTTACTTGTAACTTAAAAGATGGTGATGCCAGAGGTGTTTTCAAAAATACAACAGTTGATTTAAGACAATATGGAAACCTTCGTTTATTTGTTCATGCTGAAAGTAGAGATGAATTGAAAGATGGTGAATTAACAGCATTTTTAAGATTTGGTACCGACTTAACAACCAACTATTATGAATATGAAATTCCTTTAAGTTTCACTAAAAACAATACATCAAATCCTAATGATATTTGGCCGCAATCAAATGAAATGGATATTATTTTGGAGGAAATGATTAATACCAAAATTGCACGTAACAATGCCAATTATGCTTTTTCAGGAAGATATACAAGAACAATTGGTAATGGTAAATACACAGTTGTTGGTCAACCAGATTATAGTCAGGTACGTGTATTTATGGTGGGTGTGAGAAATCCAAAACGTATTGCAGGTACAGTTGGTGGTGATGATGGATTACCTAAATGTTCTGAGGTTTGGTTTAATGAATTACGAATGACCAATTTTTCAACCAGAGGTGGTGATGCTGCAACTGGAAGGGTTTTAGCTAAATTGGCTGATTTTGGAAATGTTCAATTAAGCGGAACGTATAAAAGTGTTGGTTGGGGTGGAATTGATAAAAAATTACTTGATAGAAGTATGAGTGATGATTATCAATACGACTTACAAACCAATTTTGAATTAGGGAAGTTCTTCCCTAAAACAACCGGAATTTCAATTCCATTCTTCTTTTCTTATGGTACTACTTTAATTCGTCCTTGGTATAATCCTTTAAATCCTGATACAAAATTGCAAAAGGAGATTGATGAAACTACCAATCCGGAAAGAACACAAACCATCAGTAAAGCATCTGATGATTATACCATGCGAAAAAGTTTCAATTTTACCAATGTAAGGAAGAACAGAATTGGCAGTAAAAAGGCATATCCGTGGGATATTGAGAATTTTAGTTTCACTTTTTCTTACAACGAAAATTTCAGAAGAAACCAAACACTTGCATTTAATTCTCTCAAAAACTATAAAGGAATTGTTACCTATAATTATACTTTCGTTAACAAACCTTTCGAGCCATTTAAAAGCTTAAAATCTCCGTATTTATTGTTATTGAAAGACTTCAATCTTAATTATTTACCGGCCTCTTGGGGAGTAAGAGCAGAAGCCGACAGAAGGTATGGTGAACAATTAAATCGAATTAATGATACGCGAACAGAAAGCTTACCTATCATGTATGATAAGATGTTTACAATGCGCAGGTATTATGAGTTTAGGTATGATTTAACTAGAAATTTAAAATTAGATTACAATTCAACAGCCGATGCAAGGGTTGATGAACCAGATGGTAGAATTTCAGATGAAACTCCTGAAAAGAGAGATAGTATTGTTAGAAATTTCTGGAGTGGTGGAAGAACAACCAAATTCGATCAAACCACCAGAATCAATTATAATATTCCAATCAATAAAATTCCTTTCTTTAATTGGGTAAGTCAGTTTAGTTATAGTTATTCTATAAATTATCAATGGTTACAGGCTCCACCGGCAGCAGATAGTTTAGGAAATACCATTCAAAATTCAAGACAAGACCAATGGAATTTGAACCTGAATTTTGTTCAATTGTATAACAAAGTTGGGTTGTTTAAAAGAGTAAATTCTCCCGGACCAGCACCAGCTGCAAGTAAAGCAAAACCTAAAGCTGCTACTCAGAAGGGTGATGCAAAAGGTGATACTGAAGCTGCTCCTAAAACTCAAAAAATACCCTTCTGGTTAAGTGTTCCGGTGAAATTAATTACAAGTGTTAAGAATCTTAGTGCTTCATATTCTACAACACAAGGAACTCAGTTACCTGGTTTCAATCCGAAACCACAATATTTAGGTCAGAATATGGATGTGGGTGCTCCAGGTTGGGATTTTATATTTGGCTTGCAAGATCCTAATTACAGATTTAGAGCAGCAGATAATGGTTGGATTAGTAAAGATCCAAGGGTTGTAAATCCATATACCATGAACTATCAGGAAAATCTAACTTTCCGTTCTATGGTAGAACCAGTTTCTGATTTTAGAATTGAATTATCTGCCAACAAAGCATATTCGAAAAACTTAACAGCCTACTTTAGATATGATGCTGATAGTAATGATTACAGAGATTTTGGTCCACCAATTGAATCAGGTAATTATAGTATTAGCTTTTTAATGATAAAAACAGCTTTTTCTAAGGAAGATGATCAGGGTGTTTCAGACGTATTTAAGCAATTCGAATCAAATAGATTGGTTATTGCAAAACGAATTGCTGCTGAAAAAGGAATCCCACTTTCTCATCCAGATTCATTCCCGACTGGATATGGTGGTTTCCAGCAAGATGTGTTGATTCCAGCCTTTTTATCTGCTTACAGCGGCCAATCAGCGGATAAAACTTCATTATCTGCTTTCAGGAACTTTCCATTACCAAATTGGAGAGTTACTTACAATGGATTATCGAAATTGAAATTCTTGAAGGATTATGCTTCAAATATTAATATTCAGCATAGCTATCAAAGTACTTATACTGTTGGCGGTTTCCAGACAGTAGTTGATACTTCAAGAAATACAACATTAAGCAATGACTTCTCACCGGATTTAGTTATTAGAACAATTTCTTTGGTTGAACGATTTGGTCCTTTTATTGGAATTGATGTTACATTAGTAAATAATCTTACAACTTCATTTAAATACAATCAGGATAGAACCTTAAACTTTGCTTTAGGAAATCGTCAGGTGAATGAGCAAAGAGGAAGTGAATTTGTTTTTGGAATAGGATACAGAACCACTAAACTTACACTGCCGTTTAAATCCAGAGGAAGAAAGATTGTTTTAGATAATGATATTAATTTCCGTTTCGATTTTACCATCAGGGAAAATGTAACCAGAATTAGAAACCTAGATAGACCTAATAATGATCCTGTTTTAGGGCAATCAATCATCAGCATAAAACCAACAATTGATTACATGATTAATGAAAAGTTGATGTTGAGAATTTTCTATGATAGACGTCAAACAAATCCATTTACCTCTAATTCATTCCCAACCATTATTACCAGTGGTGGATTCTCGATTAGATATACCATTCAATAGTATGGAGATTTCTGATATTAAGATTTTAAATTACTGCGAAGAACATTCCTCTGAAGAATCAGATGCGCTTAAAGCTCTAAATAGATTTACTCATGCAAATGTTCTTCAATCGAGAATGTTAAGTGGGCATTTGCAAGGACGTGTTTTATCGATGATTAGTCATATGATAAAACCAGAATATGTTCTTGAAATAGGCACTTATACTGGTTATTCTGCTATTTGCTTGGCTGAAGGATTATCGGAGAAGGGCAAATTAATAACAATTGATATCAATCCAGAATTGGAGGATGTAATTGTTTCTCATATAGAAAAAGCAGGATTTGCAGGAAAGATTCAATTTATAGTTGGGGATGCTTATCAAATTATAAGAACCTTGCCCTATGAATATGACCTGGTTTTTATTGATGCAGATAAACTGAGTTATGCTAAATATTATAATCAGGTTTTAGAAAAGTTGAAACCAGGTGGTTTTATTTTGGTTGATAATGTGCTTTGGAGTGGAAAGGTTGTAGATGAAAAGGAATTGGCAAAAGATAAAGACACCATCAGTTTACATGCTTTCAACGAAATGGTAATGAATGATTCCAGGGTTGAAAAGGTATTAATACCCATTCGCGATGGCTTGTATTTAATAAGAAAAATTGCCTAATTTATTTTTCCCCTTCCTGATTCACCTGCTCCTGCATTAGAGTTTTATATTTATTCAAAAATGAACTCTTTGAAACAAATCCAGCATACCGTCCTTTGTGTGTAACAGGTAAATTCCATAAGCTTTCGTTACCATCAAAAATTTTCATAACCTCATCCAAAGAATAGTCTAAATCTGCTTCTGCAGGTACTTGCTGCATTAAATCTTTGGCCTTAATTTTATCGTATAACTCAGGTTTAAAAATCACTTGTTTTAAGTCTTCTAAAGTTAGAATACCTACAAGTCTTTTATTTCTTGTGATAATCGGGTAAACATTACGCTTGCTTTCCTGCAAACCTTCTGTAATTTCCCTCAAAGATTGGTCGGGATAGTATGATTTAAAATCAGTTTCTAAAATACTTCTGATACTAAATTTACTTAAGATTTCCTTCTCTTTGTTTTGGTGACCAAGTAATCCAAGAGCAGCTAATCGTTTTGTATAAATAGAATTTGGTTCGATGAATCGTGTTACAAAAAAGCTCACAGCTGAGACAATCATTAAAGGCACAAACATTCCATATCCGCCCGAAACTTCAGCAATCATAAAGATTCCGGTAAGTGGAGCACTTAAAACACCACTTAATACACCTGCCATTCCACAAACAACAAAATTCAATTCATTTAACTCAGCAAAGCCACTTAAATTTATAATTCTACTAAATAGTAATCCAATAATGGCACCACTAAATAGTGATGGAGCAAAAACGCCACCATTTCCTCCGGAACTCACTGTAAAAGCTGCTGCAATTGGTTTAAAAAGAAGGGTAAAAAATAGAAAACCAATGAATAGAAAATTATAGCTAAATGAACTTTGAAAGGCAATTTTTTCCATGTAAGTATCAATTCCACCTGAAAGTATTGTGTTAATTACAGCATATCCTTCTCCGTACAGTAAAGGAAAAACAAAAATTAATAGACCTACTATACCTCCCTGGAAAATAGCTTTGTTGATTTTTTGTTTCACATTGCCAAACCTATTTTCAATTGCATGAATACTTAAAATGGTATAAGCTGAAACTAATCCTGATAATATCCCTAAAACAACATAAAATGGGATTGCACTTACTATCCAACCATTTGCTTGAAAATGAATTAGTGAACCTTTATAAAATATCCCATTTATTAAAGCAGCAGTTGCTGATGCAATTAATAATGGGATAAATGAAGCCACGCTTACACGACTCAAAATTACTTCTAATGAGAAGATTACAGCGGCAATAGGACAATTAAAAATAGCAGAAATTCCTGCTGAGGCTCCACAGGCTAACAGGAGATTTTTTTCTTGCTGACTCACAAACAAGCGTTTGGAAACATTGGAACCTATAGCTGCACCTGTAATGGCAATTGGAGCTTCAACTCCTACTGAACCGCCAAAACCAACTGTAAGTGCACTGGTAATAAGGTGAACATATGTATGATGGCCTTCAATATCACCATGTTTGTAATTTACCTTATAAATTATTGAAGCTAAACCCTTTTCCAAAGCTGGAATTCGAAGAATGTATTTGATAAAAAGCAGTGAAAGTAAAATACCAATTGCGGGAAAAAATACATTTTTATACTGAAGCTCAATAAATTTTGCATTGAATGAAATTCCTTCAATATAATGAATTAATCCTTTAAGGATAATTGCAGCAATTGATGAAACAATAGCAATAAGCACGCTTGCAATAATCAGAAAATTCTGATTACTGATGTATTTCGACCTATTTTTAAAAAATTTATAGGCAGGATACTTGAGTAGAAACCTAATGTGCTTAACTTTCGGGTCCATGAGTAAAACAAATGTAACAAACTTTAAACATTGGTTAGCCGCTTTTCGGTTTCGGACCTTGTTTTTGTCTTTTTCCTGCATTGGCGCAGGTATTGCTTCTGCCTCATTTTATGTGGATTTAAATGTGTCTATTGCTGTGTTTACACTGCTAACTGCCTTGTTTTTGCAGATATTGTCAAATTTGGCAAATGATTATGGTGATAGTATTCATGGTGCTGATAGTCAACATAGAAAAGGTCCGAAACGCGCTGTACAAGCTGGTGTAATTTCTGCCGAACCAATGAAAACTGCAGTCATATTGTTTTCTATTTTATCCTTGATTTCCGGGATTCTATTGTTGGTTTTTGCTTATCCTGTAATTGAATTAAGTGGAATAATTTCATTGTTTGTATTAGGACTTTTTGCTATTGCAGCAGCTATTCTTTATACAAATGGAAAAAGACCTTATGGTTATTTAGGTTTAGGAGATATATCTGTTTTTGTGTTTTTTGGATTGGTAGCAGTTTTGGGAACATCTTATTTACAAATAGGGGAATTTAAGTCTGATATCTTTTATCCTGCAATTACATTTGGGTTGTTGTCGGTTGGGGTATTAAATGTAAATAATATGAGGGATATAGAGTCTGATATGATAGCAGGGAAATACTCAGTTCCTGTAAGATTAGGAATTGAAAAGGCTAAAATTTATCATTATAATTTATTGGTTGCTGCTGTAATTTTGATTTCTATTTACTTTAATAATAATGAGTTAAGCTTGGTTTTTTTATTGCTTCCATTTGCAGCCTTTCTTTTGCATTTAATGAAAATTTTCAAAGCAAAAACTGTAGATGAATTCGACCCCCAATTAAAAGTTTTGTCATTAAGTAGTTTTTTATTGTGCCTGAGTTTAATCGCATCAATCGTATTTAAAGCATGATACAATATACTTATATCAAACATCAGCTGGCTTTTAATTTTGATGCAAAAACCTCAAGAGGAGAAATTAAAAAACATGATGCATATATTATTATAGCTAAAGATGCATTTAAAAAAGTAATTGGCATTGGTGAAGCGGCTCCCTTGGCAGGATTAAGCATAGATAGTACTCCAGATTTTGAAATGAAACTTAATCAAATTCTCAATCATTTAAATGAAGGAATTGCGGTAGATGAAGAATTGGAAATTTATCCATCAATTCGATTTGCATTGGAATCAATTCAATTGGATATCAAATTTGGAGGAATCAGAAAGTACATTGAATCAGCATGGTTAAAAGGCGAATCTATTAAAATTAATGGACTCGTATGGATGAACAAAAGTGATGAAATGTTGAAAGAAGCTATATCAAAATTTAGAGCAGGATTTGATTGTATAAAGTTTAAAATTGGAGCTCTTGATTTTGATGAAGAATGTAACTTATTAGAGAAATTTAGAAAGATAGCCCCTGAATCAAAAGTCCAGATTAGAGTAGATGCCAATGGTGCTTTTCATGTGGATGATGCATTATTAAAACTAAAGGAATTAAAGCGATTTGATATTCATAGCATTGAGCAACCAATCAAACCCAATTTATGGGATGAAATTCAGGAACTTATTGCAAAATCACCAATTAAAATTGCTCTGGATGAGGAGTTAATTGGCCTTAATCCTTTTGAATCTGGTAAAAAGTTAATGGAATACCTAAATCCAGATTATTTAATTATTAAACCAACATTAATTGGTGGTTTGAAAGTGTCGGATGAATGGATAAAATTAGCTCAGATTTATAACAAGGATTGGTGGGCAACTTCCGCGTTGGAATCGAATATTGGTTTAAACATTATAGCACAATGGAGTAGTTCTAAGAATCCTAAATTACATCAAGGTTTAGGAACAGGAAGTTTATATTCCAATAATTTTCCTGCACCATTTAAAGTGGAAAAAGGATTTTTATCTTATATTTCCGATGAAAATTGGAAATTCCCACAAGATTGGAACCTATCCATTTAAATAATATTAAATGTCTCGCGAAATCAAACTACTCCAAATACTTTCATGGCTTTGTATGGCTAATGGAATAGCTTTTACCCTTTTGGAATTGATTTTTGGTCAATATTTAAATATGTCGATTTCTTTATTGGCAATTGGATTGGGTTTTGGAGTTTATTTATTTGTTAGATTAAATAAAATATCTGCTGCATTTCAGTTTTTTAGAATTGGCCTTTTAATATTGTTTTATATTTTTGACACTGGATTTGCAATAAACACCGGCTCATATTTGTTTTATGTTCCATTTGTTATAGTGAGTTTTTTATTTGAATCTCCCAATTATAAGCAGTCAAAAATATTTGGAATTGTAAGCGTTGTAATAGTAGTTTTTGCTGTTAATTTCATTCAATCTCCTAAACTGGCTATATTGTTTATAAATGATTCAATTAAGCTTGAAAGTTTATTTTATATCAACTTAAGTTTTTCATTTTTATCAAGTATTTTAATTCTTCAGTATTTTAGTGAATCAAGGAAAAAAGTAAATAATGATTTAGAACAAAATCAGGCTAGTTATAGCGCTTTAGTTGAAAATACAGATGATCAAATTTGGGCCATTGATACAGAATACAGGCTTTTATCATTCAACAATAATTATAAAATTGCTTTTGAAAGTTTTTGGCAAAAAGTACCCAAATTAGGGTATAATATAATGAGTGATGGTTCCTCACATCCTCAGGTTTATAACTATTGGATGGGTTTATACAATAAAGCTATTGACGGTGAAAGATTCAAGGAAGAACAGGTTTATGAATATGGAGGGCAAAAGCACTTTTTGGAATTCTCTTTTGTACCAGTTTATTCAAATGGAAAGGTTAATAGCGTTGTAATTACAGCAACTGATATTTCTGCTATTAGAAATAGAGAAGAGGAGCTTAAAGTATATGCAGAGAACCTGAATTTATTATTAAGCTCAACTGGAGATATCATTTTTGAACTAGATGAAAACTCAGTTTGTATTCGTGTTTGGCATGCAAAAGAGGTTGAATTGATTGATACGATAGATTTTTTTATTGGTAAAAAGCTTAAAGAACTTTTTGATATTCCTTTTAAAATTAGATTATCAGATCAGTTTGATCAGGTAGTAAGAACAAAACAATCAAGAGTTTATGAATACAGTCACCCATTCAAAGGAAGTTTAAAACATTATAGCTGTAAAATCAGAATTATAAACACAACTTCTCCGGCAAGAATAGCAGTAGTTTTAGAAGATATTTCAAGTAGAAAGGAAATTGAACTCAGACAAGCCAGACAAAGTATTTTCCTCAACAAACTTATCGATCATATTCCTTTGGGTATTTATGTTAAAAATGTAAACGATAATTTTGCTTATACCCTTTGGAACCGTGAATTAGAATTGATGTTTGATTTACCCCAATCAAAAGTAATTGGTAAAACAGATGCAGAAATATTCAATAATGATGGTGAGATTCAACAATACATTTCATCAGACAAACTCGTTGCTGAAACGGCAGAACCAGTTTTAATCAACAAGCTGAATATTAACTTTGGTCATAATAAAATTGTTGCAAGGAATTTTAAAATTCCCATTTTAGATACGAATGGAAATGTGGAATTAATCATAGGTATTCTTGAAAATATCACAGATATTGTTCAGGCTCAACAAAATCTTGAATTGGCGGAAAAGCGCTGGCAATATGCTTTATCAGGCAGCCGTGATGTGGTTTGGGATGTGAATATTATTTCGGGTGAAATTTATTATTCTCCTTTATTTAAACTGATGTTGGGTTATAGTGAAGAGGAAAATCCAATATTAATTTGGGAAGAGTTAATTCATCCTGATGATTTTAAAGATACTTGGTTTAAATACCAGCAACACATGAAAGGCTTAACAAGTTATTTTGAAGCAGAGTATAGATTCCGCAAAAAAGATGATACCTTTTTATGGGTTTTGGATAGAGGTCGCGTTGCAGAACGTTCTGAAACTGGAGAGGCATTAAGAATTATCGGAACCTTTCATGATATTACGTATAAGAAAAATCTGGAGGACCAATTAATTAAGGCAAAAGAAAAAGCAGAAGAGGTTTCTAAAGCAAAAGGTTTATTCCTTTCAACAATGAGTCATGAAATCAGGACTCCTATGAATGCGGTTAATGGAATCATTCGTTTATTGATTCAGGATGATCCTTTACCACATCAAATTGATAATTTAAAAGCATTAAAATTTTCATCTGAACAATTGATGTTTCTTTTGAATGATATTTTGGATTTTAGCAAAATTGATGCTGGAAAACTAGAACGTGATGAACGTAACTTTAAACCAGAGGAGCTATTTAGAAATATTGTTCAAACAATGGGCTCTCAATTAGAAGATAAACCGGTTAAACTTAGTTTGAATTTCGAAGGTACTATTCCGCCATTTCTTTTGGGTGACAGACATAGATTGGGACAGGTTCTCAGCAATTTATTATCAAATGCAGTTAAATTTACTGAAGAGGGCAGAGTAGATGTGAAATTCAAATTCCCTGTTCTTAGCGAAAATGATTATCTTTTGTATTGTGAAGTTGTAGATACAGGAATTGGTATACATGAAGAGAAATTACCTTATATATTTGAATTGTTTACCCAAGCAACCAATGAAACAACAAGAAAATTTGGAGGAACGGGACTTGGTTTAGCTATTTCTAAAAAGCTTATTGAATGGTTAGGTGGGTATTTAAATGTTGAAAGTAAAATTGGTTTAGGTACTCGTTTTTGGTTCGAAATTCCTATCAAAAAAGGAACAGATAATTATGCTGAAATAAGAGATAAGGAGAATGAAAACTTAACCTTTAATCCTCTTCAAAACTTTAAAGTTTTAATTGTTGAAGACAACAAAATGAACGTTTTCGTTTTGGAACGTTTTATGAAAAAATGGCAAGTCGATTATAAAATCGCTGAAAATGGACTGTTTGCTTTAGATATTTGTAAATCAGAGAAGTTTGATTTAATACTAATGGACCTTCAAATGCCTGAAATGGATGGATTTGAAGCCACAAAACAAATCAGGAAAATGGGTTTAAACATGCCAATTTTCGCTTTAACCGCAAATGTTTTCTCGGATGTTAAAGAGAAAGTTTTGGATTCAGGGATGAATGATTATATAAGTAAACCATTTAATCCAACTGAATTATATTCAAAATTACAAGCACAATATAAGTTGAAAACAAGAAACGGTGAAAGTCCTAAACTGACTTTATTTTGATCTCATAAAGAGTAAAATTGATATTGAAATAGCTCCAATTGCATTGGCTATCATATCGGCATAATCAAAACTTCTATATACAAAAAATGATCCTTGAATAATTTCAATTATGACTCCATAAGCTGAACTTATTATGCCTGCAAATAAGTAGTATTTTTTCTTCCAATCTAATTTTTGTATGCCAATAATCAGACTAAAACTCATGATGGCAAACATGGTAAAATGAGCGAATTTATCTGGTCCAATGTCCCAATTTACTCGAATACTGGGCAATTTGCTCGGATTCATAATACATAGAATCAGAATACAAACTGCCCAGATAATTGCCCATTTAAAGGCGAATATTATTTTCATTCTTGTGCTAGAACAGCTGCAATTCCTGGAAGAGTTTTACCTTCAAAATATTCTAAAAGAGCACCTCCACCAGTACTTACATAACTAACTTCATTTTCTAAACCAAATTTTGCAACGGCTGCAGCACTATCGCCACCGCCAATTAAACTGAATGCACCATTTTTGGTGGCTTCTGCTACTGCAATAGCAATTGTTTTGGTTCCTTTTTCGAAATGACTCATTTCAAAAACTCCCATTGGTCCATTCCATAATATGGTTTTAGAATTTCTTACAACATCAGCAAAACTTTCAATAGCTTTTTCACCAATATCTAAACCCATCCAACCTTTGTCGATTTGTTTATTATCGCAATTTTTGTAATTGGCTTCATTACTAAATGCATCGGCAACAATAGAATCTTCAGGTAAAAGCATTTTTACTCCACGTGCTTCAGCCTTTTTAAGTAATTCTAAACATAAATCCAATCTATCATCTTCACACAAACTTGAGCCAATTTCATAACCTTGAGCTTTAAGGAAAGTATATGCCATTCCTCCGCCAATAATCAAATTATCAACTTTCTCAATCAGGTTTTCTAATATCAGTAATTTGTCTGAAACTTTGGCTCCACCAGTAATTGCAGTAAACGGACGTTCAGCATTTTTCATTACTTTTTCGGCATTTGCAACTTCTTGAGCCATCACATAACCAAAACAACTGTGACCAGGGAAGAATTTTGCAATAATTGCTGTTGAAGCATGAGCTCTATGTGCAGTTCCAAAAGCATCATTTACCCAGATATCACCAAGTTTGCTGAGTTTTTCTGCAAAAGCCTCATCACCCTTTTCTTCTTCTTTGTAAAATCTTAAGTTTTCAATCAATAAAACTTCACCAGGTTTTAAGTTTGATGCCATTTGTGCAGCTTCCTCACCTATACAATCTCCACCCCATTTTACATCAATACCAAGTAAACCAGAAAGAGTGCTTAATACATTTTTTAAACTATGTTTTTCATAATCTACTGTACCATCATCTTTTAGTTTTTTTAATGGTCTACCTAAGTGACTCATTAAAACACAAGAACCACCATCATTTAAAATCTTTTTTAAACTTGGAATGGTTGCACGAATACGAGCATCATCTGTTACTTCTAAAGTTTTTTTGTCGAGTGGAACATTAAAGTCTACTCTTACCAATGCTCTTTTTCCGGAAAAATTAAAATCGTCTATGCTAATCATATTACTTTGGGTTAAAGTGACTCAAAGGTAACTATTCTCAAATATAAATATCGATTTTACAAGAACTTAATATGTTCAAGTCGATAAAATTTCGAAGCTTTTTAATCGAAATTTTGCTTTTAAAGAAAATCCCTTATTTTTATAGATTAAATCATTTCTATGAGAAGAATTTTACTGGCTACTTTAATTCTATTTACTGTTTTATTAAACAAAGTTCAGGCACAAACAAGATTTCTTGACGCTATTTTTGATAGTGCTGTTACTAACCCAAATATTCAATATGGTAAAGCTTTGAACTATCTTGGGCAAAACCAGGATTTGTTTTTGGATTTTTATGAAGGTCAAACTGATACTGTTAAAAATCGTCCTTTGTTAGTTTTAGCCCATGGTGGTTCATTTGTTCAAGGAAATAAAGCAGCAACCGACATTACAAAATTATGCAGAGAATTGGCAAAAAGAGGTTATGCTGTTGCTTCAATACAATACAGATTAGGAGTAAATATTGCCGGTACAGGAGGTTTAACACAAGAATTTACTCATGCTGTTTGGCGTGGTGCTCAGGATGGAAGAGCGGCTGTTAGATTTTTCAGAAAAAGTTTCGAGGAAGGAAATCCATATGGTATTGATACTTCAAAAATTTATGTAGGTGGAATTTCTGCTGGTGGAGTACTTGGTATGCATATGCAATGTCTTGATTTACCATCAGAATTAGCTTCTGTTAATGTTGATACTGTTGCAATTGGCGGAATTGAAGGTAATAGCGGAAATCCGGGATATAGTTACAGGGCAAAAGGCGTAATTTCTCTTTGTGGAGCTATATCAAATGTTTCATGGATGCTAAATAACAAGGATATTAAGTTAATTTCAATGCATGGTACAAACGACCAAACTGTTCCTTATGCATCAGATTATTTTAAATTTTTCAATAGTCCTATTGGGTTTCTTCAGGGTGGATTCAGTATGGATTCAGCAGCGCAAAAAATGGGTATTACTTCCGCTTTCCATACTTTTTATGGTGCTGATCATGTGCCTTTCTCTACCAATGCACTTTACATGGATACCACAGTTAAATTTGTTAGTAAAGAATTATACAAGCAGATAACAGGTTTAATCCCTACAGGAATTCAAAATAATACTGAAACTGCTTTTGATGTTTATCCAAATCCTGCTAATTCAAGTTTATACATCAGCTTACCAAAAGTTGATGATTATACTTATGAAATTAAATCACTTGAAGGAAAATCTATTAAAAGTGGGGGTTTCTCGAATAGCAATGAAATAGGTGTTTCAGATATTAAATCAGGAATTTATATACTTGTTGTTTCAGGTAAAATTAATTCATTTACTAAGAGAATTATTATTCAGTAATGCCTAAAAAATTCTTTAAGGTTTACGACTTTGCTGAACATGGCAATGAGCCTCAAACTATAAACTCTGTTAGAACAATTGATATTGAGGGTAAAAGAATTTGTTTAGTTAGACTAAGCGATTCTTATTATGCTATTGATGATACTTGTCCGCATGCAGGTGCACGTTTGGGTTTAGGAAAATGTGATGAAAATGGAATGGTTATTTGTCCGATTCATAGATATAAATATGATGCAAAAACGGGTAGAGGATTACCACAACAAGGTGATTTTGTAAATACATATGTAACAGAAACCAGAACGGATGGTGTTTATGTTGCATTTGATAAAAAATGGTGGCAAATTTTTTAAGATTTCGATATGCAGAATTGGGTTTATGATTATATGAATGATACAATTCCATTTTATCAATGGAGTTTGTCTCATTTTATGGCATTGGGAGTTTCATTATTAGCAATAATTTTTATTCCCTGGTATAGCAAAAAATATTTAAGCGTTAAACAACAAGATATAGTTGGTTCTACCATAGGAATTACAATTACCTTAAGTCTTTTAATTTGGAACTTGCTCAATTATATGTCAGGTACTTATAGTTTGCAGGAAGACCTTCCCCTTCAATTATGTAGATTTTCAAACTTGACCATTTTTGTAGTGATGGTTTGGAAAAAACAATGGTGGTTCGAATTATTATATTTTTGGTCTTTAGGAGGCATGTTACAAGCCAGTATTACTCCTGATTTACAAGAAAACTTCCCTCACTTTTTGTATATCAGATATTGGATTGGACATACAGGAATGATACTAGCAATTGTTTATGCTTGTGTTGTTTATGGAATGCGTCCTAAAGCCAGAGATATTGTGAAAGCAATGATTGGTATTAATGTCTTTTTAGTGATAGCAGCAATTGTAAATTATTTGTTAGATGCCAATTATTTCTGGATTTGTGGCAAACCACCTTCAGCAAGTATTTTGGATTATTTAGGTCCTTGGCCTTATTACGTTTTCTTTGCTGAATTTGTTGCATTAGCAAATTTTGTAGCAGCCTATATTCCATGGTGGATTATTGATGCAATTGATAAAAAAGAATTGGCTTCAAAGAATAATGAATAAAATTTTACCCCTTTTCTTCTTCATAAGCTTTCTTCATCTAAGTATTTCTGATGTATTTGCTTACGAAACAATAAAGAATTCATCTCCTATTTTGCCCAAGAGTCAATCTTTAGGTAACCGCAAGGATGCATTTTCTTTTTCAATTGGAGTTTCATTCTGTAAGTTGAAAGCAGAAGGTGAAGGTGCATATAATTTAATTGCAATTGGAAAAGCAAATTATGCAGTAAATAAAGGGTTTTCTGCAGCTTTTTTTAGGCAATTTATTCCTGTTTCTTACCGTAAGAATTTTAAAATTGGTTACGGATTGAGGTACCATCAGATGAATGCTAGCGGTGATTACTCTCAGAAATATTCCAATGGAATTGAAGAAAAGTATCAGTTTAATTTTAAGTTTTCTGCAATTGAAATTCCTTTATACGCCAAGTATAGATTTGTAAAGAATAGTCTTGGATTCGGATTTGCATTGGGTAGTTCTTTTTCTGTTTTTCTTACTAAAAGTGATCATTTACATTATTTTGAGAGTTTCAATGGTGTTGAAAAGCGTAATGATTATAGCGGAGCAGTTTACCTCAATAGAGCTTCAGGTGAAGGTTTGATGTCGAGTTCCTTTAATACCTTTGCCGCTTTTAGTTTAGATATACCAATATTCGAAGAGCAAATTCTTTTTCTTGAAACAACTTATTGCCCTTATTTTAATATTGCCAATTCTTCAAAAACCTCTTTGTATCCTACTTTTACTGATTTACATGTAGGTATTCGGTTCTAATATTGATAAATCGGTTTCTTAATAGAAATTTCCTAATTTTACCTGATGGCAGATGAATGGAAAATTCTTAATGAAAAATTGAATCTCCTTATAAGGGAGCAAGAACGTTTTCAAAAGGAAATAAAGGATATAAAATCCCAATTAGATATACTGAAACCAAAGGAAGATTCCCTTCCAATATTAGCAGTTGTTAAGCCCGAAATTAATCAAGAAGTTTCACAGCCGGTTTTGGAATCGAAACCAATAATAGTTTTGGAAGAAAAACCAGAGCTAGTTAATCCGGTTTCCAGAAATCAAAAACTAGAAAAGTTTATTGGTGAAAATCTAATCAGTAAAATTGGAATAATTATATTGATTTTGGGAGTAGGTGTTGGAGCAAAATTTGCAATTGACCATGAATTAATTAGTCCTTTAACCAGAATAATTCTTGGCTATTTATTAGGATTTGGTCTTCTGGCTTTTGCCTTAAAACTAAAGGAAAACTACCATCAGTTTAGTGCAGTTTTGTTAAGTGGCTCAATGGCCATCAATTACTTTTTAACTTATGCCGCTTATTCAATTTATGAACTTTTACCACAGAGTTTAGCTTTTTTACTGATGGTGATTTTTACTGTTTTTACAGTCTTGGCATCACTTCGATATAATCTTCAACTTATAGCACATATTGGTTTGGTTGGTGCATATGCTGTACCTTTTTTATTAAGTAACGGCTCAGGAAAGGTGGGAATTCTGTTTTCATATGTAGGAATTATCAATCTAGGTATTTTATTCATTGCCTATAAACGTTACTGGAAACAATTATATTTAGTTGCATACATACTAACATGGTTAATCTTTTCATCTTGGTTTGTTTTTTCATACAGACAAGAGCTTCATCAATGGTTGGCTTTTGGCTTTGCTACGCTGTTTTATCTTACTTTTTATGGGATGTTTCTGGTGTACAAAATTATTGGAAACGAAAAGTTTGAGCCCAAACAGGTTCTTTTAGTATTAAGTAATTCCTTTATTTATTTTGGATTTGGCTATTCAATATTAGATAGTTCTTATGCTACCAATGATTTTTTAGGCTTGTTTACTGTTTTTAATGGATTGATTCATTTTATAGTATCATCTTATATTAAAAAGAAAGATTTAGCAGACAAAGATTTGTTTGTTGTTTTGATAGGCTTAGTGTTGGTCTTTGTTTCTATTGCTATTCCTATTCAACTCGATGGAAATTGGGTTACACTTTGTTGGGCTATTGAAGCTGCTTTACTTTTCTGGTTGGGTAGATCGAGAAGCATCGCTATTTATGAAATTTTATCGTATGCAGTTATGGTCTTATTCTTGTTTTCAATTTTACAGGATTGGACAAGCATGTTAAACCAGATTCGACAAGCTGACGGAGCGGTAAAATTGGTATTTAATCCCTACTTTTTAGTTGGAATTTTGTCGACAATAACATTTGGTTTCATTAATTATTTTCATCAGAATACAGATTTTGAAATACTAAAAACCAAAGAGTATAAACAGCTACGTGATTTACTTATTACTGGAATTTTAATGCTAGTTTCATTCAATTCTTTTGCAATGGAGATAGTGAATTACTGGAATACTTTAATGTATAATTTTTTAGCTACGCACAATGAGTTTCCTGTAGATTCAATTTTAAATCCAATGATTGATGCGATGCGATTTAAGAATATTTGGCTCATTAATTACGCATCAATTTTCTTTTTAGTTTTATACTTTGCTGATACGAAATTTAATTTTAAAATTCGGTATAAGTATTTTTTGTTAATGGCAAGTGTATTGGTTTGTGTATTATTTTTAACAATCTCTTTATATGAATTTAGTGAATTGAGAGAAGCCTATTTAATGAGATTTCAGGATACAACTCATATTTATTTACCATTTAGTTTGTTTATTCGTTATATCAGTTTTCCTTTTGTATTTCCATTGGTTTATTTTATCGCTAAGCAATCAAAAGAGGATTGGTTTATACAAGAATTTATTTGGCTCCCCAATCTTTTTAAACACCTTTTTGTACTTTGGATTCTAAGTGCTGAAATGTTACACTTTATGGATGTTTCCGGCATCGAAGGTTCATATAAATTGAGTCTGAGTATACTATGGGGTGTATATGCATTGCTATTGGTATTTCTTGGTATATCGAAATCAAATAAATACCTCAGATATGCTGCAATTGCACTTTTTGCGTTTACACTTTTGAAACTATTTTTCTATGATATTTCCGGATTAAATACAATTGGAAAAACCATTGTATTTGTATCGTTGGGTATTTTATTATTGGTAATTTCGTTTCTATACAATAAAAACAAATCGAACTTATTTGATGAAAATAAAGAAGAATAATATCGTTTTCATTTTGGTTTTCCTTTCTGGATTAATGCCTGTTTTAGCGCAAAAAGGCTTTAATTTCAAAAGAAAAATTACAGGTGTAAAAAATGAATGGCAACAGTTGTATTTACCAATTGATATGTACAAAAACTGTAAGCCTGATTTTTCTGATATTAGAATTCAGGCTTATACCAATAAGGGTGATACTTTAATTGTTCCATATATTCTCGAAAAGGTAAATTCAATTCAAAAAGAAGAAAGAGTAGATTTTAAAATTATCAATGAATCATATAGAAACGATTGGTACTACTTTACACTAGTTTGTCCAACGGATGTTTTAGTTAATAACTTAGAGTTAAATTTTGAAGAGGAGAATTTTGATTGGCATGTAAACCTTGATGCTGCTGAACAACTTGGTGAATGGATGACTATTTTGGATGATGTTAGAATTCTATCATTCAAAAATCAAGAATCATCCTATGTGTTTTCAAAGTTAAAGTTTAGTGATTCCAAGTTTCCATATTACCGAGTTTCAATTCATGGAACTACAAAGCCCAAGTTAAAGTCAGTATTTCTTTCCCATTCAGAAAATATCCCAGGAAGTGCCTTCAGTTATAAAGTAAATAACTTTAAAGCCATCAATGATTTAACAAAAAAGGAAACAATTATTGATTTTGAATTGGATGAGGTATTACCTGTACAATCCATTCAACTTTTTATTAAAACACAAACAGATTATTTTAGAAATACACTTCTAGAATATTTGAGTGATAGTGTTTTTGTTGACTCTAAATGGAATTATGTTTATACTCCTTTGGTACATTCCTATATTTCATCAGATGATTATGCTCCAATAAAATTTGGGGAACTAAGAGCTAAAAAATTCAGACTAAGAATATTCAATGATGATAATGAACCAATCAAGCTTGAATCAGTTCAGGTTTTCGGTCCCAAGCATAAATTAATAGTTAGGTTGAATAATTTGGCTGCGAATTATTATTTGTTTTATGGTAACAAAATGGTACAAGCACCAATTTACGATCTAATAAATTTCAAATCAAAAATTCCATCTGATTTAGAAAGTCTTGGTTTAGGTCAGGAATTAAAAGGCGATATTGTACATGAGGAAATTGAAGTTCCAATAGTACAAAAGAAAAGTTGGCTTTGGTTGATTTTAGTAGCAATGGTCTTATTACTTTCCTATTTTTCATTTAAGATGTTAAAACAAGAAAAAAGATGATTAAATATTTGCCCCTTATTGAAAAAGTTCTACTTATTCAAGTGTTATTAACTTCAATATTATTAGTAGGGTTTGATATGTTATCAGTTTGGTTTATACTTTCTGCTTTATGGTTATCTACATTTTATATGCTGGGAACCTTTTTATTAGTATTTACTATTTATGGAAAGAAAATAAATGATGGTTTTGAAATAATAATACTTCTTGTTTCACAAATATTACTTTCATTTTCAGTTGTTGCTATCTTATTTAAGGTGATGTCTTGGCCTGGATCTGCTTTTTATTTACTTGTATCAGCAATAGGCCTATTATTTATTTCAATTTTAATAACATTAAAACAGGTTCCATATTTTAGTATTCTCTTAAAGAGGATTATGTTTTTTGGATTATTAACAGGTATTTTATTTTGGATACCTGCTTCAAAATGGATTCATTTTCGTTACCACAAGCATCCAAAATATGCAGATGTTTATACCAAATATTTAGAAAATCCAAGAGATAGCGTTGCAAAAGCCAATTGGGAAAACGAGTTAGAGAACTATCATAACAACAAATAAAATGGCGTTTTGGCAGCTAATCTGACACTGCCACAAGGATTTCATCGGAATAATTTGACGTTTCATCCAAAAATAATTGGTTTTTAGGGGTGTTTAAGCTGACAATTAAATAATTCGGCATAGATTTTCATGTTGATACATTCAATAAATTTCAAAACATGCACGGAAGTCCTACACCTTGGTTATTGTTAATACCAGTCTTAATTATTTTCTCATTGGATTATTATGTATTTCAAGGAATTCAAACCATAACACAATCCTTAAAATGGAGAACACTTTGGAATATTTTATATTGGGTAATTGCCATTCTGCCTGTTGTATTAATTGTATCGGGGTTTGGTTCAATAGGTAAACCCGGAGGATTGAGCAGTTTTCAGCAATTGGTTTTTAATCTATTCATCACCTTATTTGTTACCAAAATTTTCGTTTTGATATTTTTATTAGGTGAAGATGTTTTCAGAATTTTTACTGGAATTTTTAAAAAGGTTTCAGGTACAAATTTAGAAGGAGCACCACTAATGCCTGAAAGACGTGAAATGGTTTCGAAAGTGGCATTAATGTTTGCTGCAATTCCTTTTGCTTCTTTTATTTATGGAATAACAAAAGGAAAATATTCGTATAAAATTCACAGAAAAGAATTGTTTTTCAAAGACCTTCCTGAAGCTTTTAATGGCTTTACAATTACACAAATTTCAGATGTACATGCTGGTAGTTTTGATGATAAATCAGCGGTTCACGAAGGAATAAAATTAATACAGGAACTCAATAGTGATGTGTTTGTATTTACTGGCGATATGGTAAATAACAGGGCAGAGGAAATTGAGCCATTCAAAGATATCTTCGGTAGTATTAAAGCTAAACACGGACAATTTTCTATCCTTGGTAATCATGATTACGGAGATTATGTGGCTTGGGAAAGTCCAGAGCATAAAGCAGAAAATTTAAACCGACTAAAGCAGCACCATGCTGATATGGGTTATAAGTTGTTATTGGATGAACATATCAGAATTCAAAAAGACAATGAATCTATAGTATTAGCAGGAGTTGAAAACTGGGGTAAAGGATTTGGTGAAAGAGGAGATTTACAAAAAGCACTTTATGGCACAAATGATAAAGATTTTAAAGTTTTGTTATCACATGACCCAACCCATTGGGATGAACAGGTAAAAGTGAATCAGAATCCAATTCATTTAACATTATCGGGGCACACGCATGGCATGCAAATGGGCGTAGAAATTCCAGGATTTAAATGGAGTCCGGTTAAGTTTCGTTATAAAAACTGGGCTGGTTTAGCTACTCATGAAGATCGTCATTTGTATGTAAATAGAGGTTATGGTTTTATTGGATTTACAGGAAGAGTTGGTATCTGGCCAGAAATTACAGTTCTTACTTTAAGGAAAGCATAATTATCTGTCTAAGCATTTCTTCTCTTTGTCGAATTCGATTTTTCTTGTTGATGTAAACAATCATTTTTGTTTATTAATTCTATAAATATGGGTGATTGCCCTCAAAAAAGTTATCCGGTTAAATTAGTCAAGATATTGCTGCATATAACGGCATGGCTGATTATTCTGCTGATACCAATGGTTCTTCATCCAACACCAAAACTCATTACTGATTATAATACTCCGGAAAGCGTATGGGTAATCAGACTGTTTTTTCAATTGGCCCATATTGCATTGTTTTATTTTAACTACCATGTACTAGTTCCTAGGTTTTTAATGAACCGAAAGTATTTTAAGTATGTATTTTCGATACTATTGGTACTCTTTCTGCTTCAACTTATTCCTTTTTTTGCTGATAAGTACATGATGAATGGTGATGATGAAATTATCGATGATTTTAGAAAAGTAGGTAGATTCATGGCCTTTACTTTTGCATTGTTGATTTTTGCAACCAGCACAGGTTTTAGGTTATTAAACGATTGGTTAAAACTGGAATCAGAAGCAAAAGAATTATCTAATGAGAAATTACTTGCTGAACTTTCATTTTTGAAAGCACAAATCGACCCGCATTTTTTCTTTAATACTTTAAATGGTATTTATTCATTGTCGATTACAAAACCTGAAAAGGTACCTGATTATTTATTACGACTTTCTCAGTTTATTAGGTTTGTAATCAATGATGAATCAGGTCAATTAATTGCAATTGAAGAAGAAGTGCAACATTTGAGAGATTATATTGAACTTCAGAAACTCAGGTTAACAGATAAAACTAAAATTAATTTTCACGTTCAGATTGAAAATTCTGATTTGAAATTATCACCACATTTGTTTCTTCCTTTTATTGAAAATGCCCTAAAATATGGGGTTTCGAATAGCAAAAATTCTGAGATATTTATACAGTTACATACCATTTCTGATAGTGTCTTTTTTGAAGTCAGAAATTTAAAACTTAGAAATAATTCTGAGGTAGAAAGTAACTTAATTGGTATAAAAAACGTTAAGAGAAGATTGGAGTTAATTTATCCTCAAAAACACATTTTGGCGATTCATGACAATCCAAATAGTTTTCAAGTATCACTTCAAATTAATTGCTCATGATTCGTTGTATTGCCTTAGATGATGAACCTCTTGCTTTAGATTTAATTAAAGCATTTATTGAAAAAATTCCTGGGTTTTCTTTACTCAAATCTTTTACAGATGTATTTGAAGCAACTGCTTACTTAAAATTAAATGCCGTAGATTTAATCTTTCTTGATATCAATATGCCAGATGTCAATGGAATTAAGTTTTTTCAGTCATTGGAAAATCCTCCAGCCTTAGTTTTTACCACTGCTTATAGTCAGTATGCTGTACAAGGTTTTGAGCTCGAAGCTATTGATTATTTACTCAAACCATTTTCATTCGACAGGTTTGAGATTGCATTGAAAAAGGTGAAAGAAAGTATGGAATTGAAATCATTAAAAGATAAAAAGGAAGATGAGGCCATTTTTGTTAGGGCAGAATATTCATTGGTGAAAATTCCTGTTGCTGATATTCAATATATCGAAAGTTTGGGTGATTATATTAAAATATACATTGGATCCAAACCAATTGTAACACATAGCACGATGAAGTCGATACTGGAGAAATTACCACTTGGAAAATTTTCTAGGGTCCATCGCTCATTTGTTGTACCTCATTCAAAAATAGATTCTATTCGAAACCGTAAAATTTTTATTGGTGCTGTACAAATTCCAGTTGGAGATACTTATTTAGATGCATTAAATAAGTTGCTGAGTACTGCTTAATATCCTACTTTTTGTATAATTATTTTTGCTTCTTCTTGGGTATAAAAAGCAAAATTCCGATATCGATGATGTACATCAATAATTTCATCAATTGCTTCTTTTACAAGATTCGAATTCTCCCAGTTTTTAAGATGTTTGAGTACGGTTTCTAGGCAATTTTTCTTATAAGCAATTTGACCAAGAACATGCACCAAAGTTGAGCTTACTCGTTTCTTTTTATCATGCTCAAGTTCTTTAAGCATATCTAAAATATCTTCAGGATGTGTTCTGCCTCTGAGTTCTATACCATGGCAAATTTCCCTTCTGATTTCAAAATCTTCATGGTGTAAATACTTTTTAGCCCAATTTAAGACTGGTTTCGGATTTACTTCACCCATTTTTTTGATAGAACCAATCACAGCATTTCTCGGTGAATGATGTTCATCAAACAAACCTTTATCGAAAAACTGTTCAACAGATTCAAAATTGGTTTTTCCAATTTCACCTGCAGCATTAATAATGGTTTGACGAACCTTAAAATCAGGATGTGAAAAGTAAAATTCAAACAACTGAATGATTGACGGAAGTAGATTGGGTTTTTCTTTAAAGATTTTCCCGATTCCTATATAAGCAGCCTTTCTGATATATGTATCTTCATCAGCAAAAAAGGCAAATGAAACTTTGTATTTTCCTGAAATAATATCAGCTTCAATCTTGTTTTTTATTTCAAGATATAAAACTGCTCTTTCATCTTTATTGAGTTCATAAAAACTCATTTTTCTGTCGACATACTAACAATAGACCTAAACCATGAACCAGGCAATATTCTTCTTAAAAACAACAATACCGGAGCAAGTCCACCAACCGGATATCTCAATGAAGAACCGGAATCATTCGCTGCTTCAAATACTCTTTTAGCTACTATATCCGCACCTGGAGCAGTTTTATAGGTATCAAGCATATTCTGATGAACTCTAGGTGCATAATCTTTATAATCGTCATTGCTTACAAAAGTCAATGAGTTTTCGAAATCGGTTTTAATTGCACCCGGTTCAATATTTTTAATACGTATATTTTTTCCTTTGAGTTCAAATTGTAATGATTCCATGAATCCTTCCAAAGCCCATTTGGTGCCATGATAAACACTATAAAGCGGAAAGGTAATCAATCCACCCATAGAAGAAGTATTTATAATGATACCTTCATTTTTACCTCTAAAATAGGGGAGAATAGCTCTGGTGACATTCATTACACCAAAAACATTGGTATCAAATTGTTTTCTGATTTGCTCATCTGTCATGGCTTCAAAAGCACCAACTAAAGCATATCCTGCATTATTAAAAACAACATCTATTCCTCCAAATACATCTATACATTCAGCGATTCCTGCTTTGATTTGTTGTTCATTTAAAACATCAACTTGAATGATTTTAATGTTTGTATGATTGAATTCATTTCCTGCTTTTGAAGGATTACGCATACTGGCTGCTACATTCCAGCCCTTATTGGCAAAATAGATTGCAGTCTCTTTACCTATTCCAGTTGAGCTGCCTGTGATGAGAATAGTTTTTTTCATGATGTTTAGTTTCCAAATATATTCCTTTGTTCAACTTCAAAATATCCTTGGTCAAAAAGGATGTTTCTTAGTACAAAAATTACTATCCATAAAACCAACATAATCAAACCAACTTTAAAAATTTTGTTTCCTTTTTCTCTGCTGTTTTCATCATAAGCAAAAACGCTTTCGCCATTTGGTAATGTTTTTTTATGAGTATTGATATGCCAGCCAATTACCAATCCGATTAAGCCACCAGCTATAGAAACAATATAAGCAAAACGAATCCATGTTTCAGAAAAATGTTCTGGTTTTGATAGTTCTGTAATTCTCTTTTTCTGCAATTCCTTTAAATCAGATTGACTAAAAACAATGCCTCTTTTTTCTAATATTTTTCTTGCTAATGCAATGTCAATTTCGTTCCATTCATCGGCTTTACTCAATACTTCTTTTAACTCATCAATACTGTATTGAAAGAGATAATGATTTTCATCAATTTCATCAATAATTGTATTTGCTTGTTGTAATAATATGGCATCAGCTTTTTCAAAATTATCTGATGTTATTTTGATTCTGAATTCCTTTAAAAGCTCATTATTGCTAAATCCAGGATCAAATTTTGGACTACTGTCTTCCAATTGATTTTCAATGCCAGCATCATCTAATAACAATGAAAATGTTTTGGCGGCAGTATATTCATTAAACTTACGATAAGTAAGGAATTCCATGTTTCTATTTTTCTGAAATTTAAGCTTTTTCTTTACTTAAAAGTATGAATCCACAAATAGCAGAAATAAAAGTTACAGGAGTAAAAATGATTGTTTCTGTAGTGGTTTTGGCCAATAAATTCCCAATGGTATTTAATAGAAATACAATGCTCATGAACCACAATAAAACCTGAATAAGTTTTTGGTTATGTTTAAAAGTTAATTTTCCTGTTTTAAGTGAAACAATTAATAAAAATAAAAGGTTCATAAAGATAGAAATACTTTCAAATATGTAGAGTTCTTCCTTTACTGTAATTCTTCCTCCCCAAACGATATCATTAGGAATAAATTCCATTAAAACTAAAAGATGAAATACAATAGCCAAACTAAACAGTGTCAATAAAATGATACCTGCTATTTCTTTTGTTTTTTTACTTGTTCTGAACATCTTTTTTAAAGTTAATTCCCAAAAGTACATTAAAAGCAAATCCTTCATGGAATTGAGTTTCCATTTTCACTTTGCCATATTGAACACGGGTTTGTAAATCTAAACTAAAATTCTTTGTTTTCAGGAATTCGTAAGCAATGCTGCTTGTGGCTGCAGTTCCAAAATAGAATTTCCTCTCAGATTCATTTTTGATATCATAAAACGCAGGGGCATCTAGGCCTAATCCAAATCCAACTAAAAGGCTGAGTTTTGAATTAATTTGATATTGATAAGATGGTAAAATGGCTTCAAATCCACGGTCTCTGATTCGTCCACTTTCTTTGTATTGATATAGAGTTCCTGGTAGGTACAATACAACTGCGTGTTTAGAGTTTATTTGTTTTCCTAGTTTTATATTGGGAAGTGAAAAGCTTAAATCTCTATAGTTTTTGTTGTTGATTTGATGGTAGAATTGTGCTGAACCAAGACTTACACCAAAGAAGTAAGTTTGTGCTTTAACATGTGATAGGCTGAATAAGAAAAGGCCAATGATTAGAATGATGTTTTTCATGTAGCAAAGTTCCAATTGCAATTGCATGAAAAAGTTACCCTATGGTAATTATTTGGCTTTCTGATTCTACTTAAGTTTTTTAGAAATACAATGATGATTTCTGACATTAATAATAATTTAAATTAATCAAGAAATTTATAAATTTGGTAAAAAATAGCATATGAGTACTTCAGAGTTAAAAAAAATGTTGGTTAGCAAAATTAATTTAATCGAAGATGATGCCTATTTATTAGCAATTAATACATTAATTGATACTAGTCTTAATAGAAGCAAAATTTTTGAATTAAACGATACTCAAAGGGATAAAATCGAAGAAAGTATTAATCAGCTTGCTGAAGGAAATACCTATGAAATTGAAAATGCATTTGATGATATTGATCGTAGGCTTAAAATATAAATTGGATTTCATATTAAGATAGATTGGCACTTCGGGTAATTGTTTTACATTATTTCCCTTTACGAATTCTACTTAAACTTTGTGTAGTTATACCCAAATAAGAGGCAATAAATTTTTGAGGAATTCTTCTGATTAGTTCAGGATGTTTTTCTAATAATTCAAAATATCTTTCTTCAGCTGTTTTTAGCAATAAATCGATTTGCTGTTGTTGTTTTTCTACAAAACTACTTTCTGCTGATATCAAAAAAATCAACTGTCCCATGCCTGTTTGTTTAAGCTGACTAATGTTTTTAGAAGATATCTTCAACATCTCTGAGTCTTCAATTGCAATCGTTTCCAGTGGTGAATTTTGCCTGCTAATTAGCGACATATAATCACCAAAGAAATTATTCTCAAGCATGATGTCTAAACAAACATAATTGTTCTCTTTCCATAAGAACACACCTCCACTACCTTTTAGTATAAAGTAACCGAATCGTTCTGTTTCTCCTGCATGTTTTATGATTTCATTCTTTTTAAATGATACAAATTCGCATAGTTGAGCAAACTGAATCCAAGCTTCAATTGGCGCATCAAAGTAAGGGTCGAAGGCTCTTTTAAGTTGTTTAGATAGTGTAGTTAGTTCATCTCTCATGGGCTTTTTTGCTTTGATGAATCAATATCAAAGTGTTACAATGTTTTGGTTTAATAGCAATATTAAAATATTTCAGCATAAAATTTCTATGCTATTATTTGATTGAATCGTCCTATCACTTGCACGAAAATTTTCACCAACATTGTTCTACAAACTAACTAACCAATTAATCTATGTCAACACAAAGACCAACTTTTAAACCACATTATGATAATTTCATAGGTGGAGAATTTGTAGCTCCTGTAGGTGGAGAGTATTTTGAAAACTACAGTCCAATTGATGCCAAACTTATTGCAAAAGCAGCTCGTTCAGGTAAAGAGGATATTGAACTAGCATTAGATGCAGCACATAAAGCATTTGCTACTTGGAGTAAAACTTCACCAACTTACAGAGCAAGTGTTTTAAATAAAATTGCTGATGTAATGGAAGCCAATTTAATGTTATTGGCTACTATTGAAACAATTGATAATGGTAAACCAATTCGTGAAACTGTTAATGTTGATTTACCTTTATGTATCGACCATTTCCGTTATTTCGCGGGGGTAATTAGAGCTGAAGAGGGTACAATTTCTGAGCATGATGAAAACACAGTAAGCATTATTATCCCTGAACCATTAGGTGTAGTAGGACAAATTATTCCTTGGAACTTTCCTTTGTTGATGGCAACTTGGAAAATTGCTCCAGCATTGGCAGCTGGATGTTGTACAGTTGTAAAACCAGCTGAACAAACACCAACTTCTATTTTGTGTTTAATGGAATTATTAAAGGATGTTATTCCTGCAGGTGTTTTAAATATTGTTACAGGTTTTGGTCCTGAAGCTGGTAAACCATTGGCACAATCACCTCGCATATCAAAAGTTTCTTTCACAGGAGAAACTACTACTGGTAGATTGATTATGCAATATGCTTCTGAAAACTTAATTCCTGTTACCATGGAATTAGGTGGTAAATCACCAAATATTTTCTTCCCATCTGTTTGTGATGCTGATGATGATTTCTTCGATAAAGCTGTTGAAGGAGCTGTATTATTTGCGGTAAACCAAGGTGAGGTTTGTACTTGTCCTTCTCGTATTTTGGTTCACGAAAGTATCTATGATAAATTCATGAGTAAAGTTGTTGAAAGAACAAAAGCCATTAAAATGGGTAATCCTTTAGATAGTTCAACTATGATGGGTGCACAAGCTTCAAACGACCAATACGAAAAAATTCAATCTTACTTAAAACTAGGTAAAGAAGAAGGAGCTGAATTGTTATGTGGTGGTGATGTTCAAAAATTAGATGGTGATTTGGCAAATGGGTATTATATCCAACCAACATTATTCAAAGGCCACAACAAAATGAGAATCTTCCAAGAAGAAATATTTGGTCCGGTTGTATGTGTTACTACATTCAAAACTACTGAAGAAGCAATCGAAATTGCCAATGATACCATGTACGGTTTAGGTGCAGGTGTTTGGACACGTGATGCGCATGAATTGTATACTGTTCCACGTGCTATTCAAGCTGGTCGTGTTTGGGTAAACTGCTACCATGCTTATCCTGCTCATGCACCATTTGGTGGGTATAAAAAATCAGGATTTGGAAGAGAAAATCACCATATGATGTTGGGCCATTATCGTCAAACTAAAAACATGTTGATTTCTTACGACAAGAAAAAATTAGGCTTCTTTTAGTCTTCCACACAATTTTCCATACAAACCGGTAGGCGAAAGTCTATCGGTTTTTTATCTTTATAAAATGGTAAAACGAGTTACTGTAAGTGCAGAAGCATCAGACTTAATTGCACAATTAAAAAAGCGTTTTGGTGATTTAATGTTTCATCAAAGTGGTGGATGCTGTGATGGCTCTCAACCCATGTGTTTTGAAAAAGGAGATTTCAAAGTAGGGGAGAGTGATGTATGTTTGGGCAGTATCGATGATTGCGAATTTTGGATGAGTAAAGACCAGTTTGAATATTGGAAATATACCCAATTGAATATAGTGATTACAAAAGGAAGAGGTTCAAGTTTTTCTTTGGAAATCCCAACCGGATTCAGGTTCATCACCCAAAGCAGAATGTTTACTGAAGAAGAGTTAAATAACCTTGAGCCATTAAAACTTGTTGAATAAAAAGCAGGGATTAAAAAGGTAGTTGAATAATAATCTTCAGATTAACCCTGCATTTGCTGGTATTGACGTGGAGTAATTCCTTCATATTGTTTAAATGCTCGGATGAAGTAATTACAATCTTCAAAACCTGCTTCGAACGATACATTTTTGATATATAGGTTTTGGTCTTTTAATAGTTTTTTGGCGATTTTTAATCGCTCTAACATGATATATTCAATCGGACTAATACCTAATTCTTTTTTGAATAATCTATAAAGAGTAGCTGTGCTCATCCCAACATTTTTGGCAATGGTATTTAAGTTTATTTTTTGGCCGATATTGTTTTTTATTAAAGAAATAACCTGACTTAAATAAGTGCTGGTTTCTTTTACTTCATTGTTGTCGTAGGCCTTTAATGTTTGGGTTTGAATAATTCTGATGAGAAGTTCTTGTAAAGTTAAATCGGCCAAAACATCTTTGGTGATTGATTTACTTTGACAAATTTGAATGAGTTTATTGATGGTTTCGGCTAAGTCTTCATTGTTATAGAAAAAGTAATTTCTTTCATCCAATTTCCAAAAATTATCTCTACCATCTTTAGGATATTTTTCGTTGAGTAAATTTAGGGTATTGATAATTTTTTGGTTGTCGATAGCAAGAGCCAAACACTGTGTTGGGTTATCTAAATTTGCTTCAGGGAAATCAATTTTCATCTCAACATTTGCAGGAATAATAACAGATTCGCCTGGTAAATAGTCAAAACCTGCTTCATCAAATAAATGCATTACCTTTTTGCCTCTAAGCATACTTGTAACAACAAGGTCGTTGAATTTTAAAGCTACCTTTTGCGATTCTTGGTATGTTTCAAATAAGTTTAATTCACAATTTTCGAGGTTGTAGATAGTCCTATTTTCAACCAAAGTTTTTAATGAATTTTGATTGGTTAATGAAGGCGCTAAAGGAGCAGTTTTAAAATTACTCATGGTTTTGCTTAGACTTGGATAAACAAGATAACCAAATTGTTAATTACTTGTATTTTGGTGAGCTATAATTTTCGTAAATTAAATATAGTTGGATTTGAAATGGGCTATTTATTATACGAATATCCGCAAGATTACTTATAAGAAAACGCGTTTGTGTTTATAAGGAAATTTCGGCTTAGGGATGGACGTGGAAAGCCTGTTGCAGCTATGGCTTGCAGTTGTATGGTTTTAGCGGCGACCGGAGGAAGCCCGGTAAAGCCATAACAGCTGCTGCCAGAGCAAAACAGCTTGGAACAAACAGCCCGGCCGGCAGGCTTGGCAGGATATTTTTTTAGCAATCAATTTTACTGAGCCTGTCGGCAAGCCCCAAAAAATTAATCTCTTTTAAAATTGAAATTGCTTGAAAAGTAGGATAGACTCTAGTTGAAGAAAAAATGAGCTTTGTTTGATTAATCGGTTTTAAATTGTTTCTTCCCATATTAAAGAAACCTGATTTGTAAGATTATAGAACAATTTTATACCTTGTAAAACATTTAATATTAAACCTTGTTTTAGCACTTAAACATTTAAGCATGAAGAAAACATTACTTTGGATTTCATTTTGTACGCTCTCAACATTTAGTTTTGCTCAAACCGATTCTTTAGCCGAAGAAGCAATAGATTTTAGTCAGTTCGACCAGGTTCAGGAAAGTCCGGGCACAAAGAGATATTGCACGAATAAAGTATTAGGTATTAGTCCGAATAAACTAATTAGTATTGGATACGATTATCAGGCAAAGCACCATTTCGCTAATTATCCTGTTTCTGGTCCGGAAGGTCATTCTGATATCAGCAGTGCATCTGGATTGAGATTAATGGTGAATTATCCCATTATTTCGAATACAAAAGGATTAATAACATTAGGTGGTAATTATTGGAGAACGTCTTATTCGGGAATGACAAACTTAAGCTCCGTCAATAATTACGTAATTGGTGCTTTAAAAGAAAGAGGATTAACTACAATTGGAATCAATTCAACCATATTTAAACCATTGAATGAAAAGTACTTTTTATTGGGTTTTGTTAGTGCAGATGCCAATGGTGATTATAAGCTTTCAGATGATAAATTGGGTGATTATTTAACGGCTCCAAAAATATCGGCAGCCGTATTTTTTGGTAAGAAAAGAAACGACAGATCTATTTTGGCATTTGGAGTTTCGCGCACATACCGACCAGGTGCAAAAGGAATTATTCCTTTGATTATTTACAACCATACATTTGAAAACAGGAAGTGGGGAATTGAATCTGTTTTCCCTGCCAGAGCTGCTTTGAGAAGAACATTTAATCCAAGGAATTTATTGTTTTTTGGATATGAGCTTGAAGGAAATAGTTACAGTATTGTGAATAGAACAAACAATCCAGCTTTTAATACTTTAGAATTAAGAAGGTCTGAAATTAGACCAAGAATTACTTATGAATTTGCATTAAAAGGATTCATGTGGTTATCGCTTCAGGCGGGTTATAGAATTAACTATAATTTTAATATTGATAGCGAAGATAAATTTAGATTACTAGGTTCTGATGATCCTTATTACATGGAAAATAAACTGACTAATCCATTATATTTTCAAATCAGTTTGAATTTGGTATCGCCATAAATAGTATTTCTAGATTATTTCAAGCATAAAAAAAACAGCATTTGTTCAATTAACAAATGCTGTTTTTTTATGTTTAATCTTCTTCTAAAAGACTCTTTAAATTACTTTTTCTTTATTTCTAATCTCTTCCAGACATCGGTTCTTCCAAAAGCAGAAATTCCAATAAAACCGCGGATATTCATGGTGTTTTTGTCTTCCATATTGATTACGCAATTGTAAGTGCTACCACTTTCAGCGTCGTAAATAGTTCCATCCTCCCAAGTATTTTCGCCTTTATATTCAAAGCCACTTAAAATCTTTAATCCTAATAATGCTGCAGCACGTTTGCTTTCATCAGGATTGTTTTTATCTGTTTTAGGTTTCTTTTCATCATTTAAAGGCTCTTTTAACCAAACTATTCTGCCATAGTAAAAGTTGCCGGCTTTGGTTATTAATATTCTGGCTTTACCATTACCTGTTTCCCATAAACCTACAATATCATCAGAACCTTGGTTTTGTGCCAATGCAGGAATAGCAATACTGCTTAAGAATAAACTGAATAATAAAAGAATGTGTTTTTTCATATGAATTTAGTTTTCTACAAACAAAACTTAATTTCTATATTTTCAAAGACTTTATTTTTTGCAAAATATGCAATTCGAAATCTGACAGTTTTATGATACAATAACTGAATCTTATTTTAATCAAGCTGGTTTTACAAGTATTAATTCTATAATTATGAATAAATCACTTTTTCAATTAGCACTTGTTTTTACACTTTTAGTAACATTCACTTCTTGCGCAGTAATTAGGCCGGGGGAAGTTGGTGTAAAGCAAAAATTAGGTCGACTTTCTAATGAGGTTAAGTCGTCGGGTATAATTGTTTTTAATCCGTTTTTAGCCAAAGTAATTAAAACATCAATCCAAACAAACAATTTGGAAATGTCTTTAAGTCTGCCAAGTAAGGAAGGATTAAGTATTATTTCACAGATTTCTATTTTATACAAAATTGATCAAACTAAAGTAACCCAACTGATACGTAATTATGGGGTTAATTTTGAATCAATTATATCAAGTGTTTTTCGTTCAGCATCGGCCGATGTATGCGCTAAATTCTTTGCAAAGGATATGCATTCAGGCATGAGAGCTGATATTGAAAAAGCCATTCGTTTAAAGATGATGGAGTCTTTATTGGAACAAGGTATTATAATCGATGCAGTTTTAATGAAAAGTATTCAATTACCAGAAGGATTAGCTAGTTCAATTGAACAAAGGTTACAAGCAGAACAAGATGCAATGCGTATGGAATTTGTATTACAACAAGAAAAACTAGAAGCAGAAAGAAAAATCATTCAAGCAAAAGGAACCAGAGATTCACAAAAAATTCTATCGGAAGGTTTAACCCAAGAAATCATTAAAATTAGAAGTATCGAAGCCTTTTCTGAATTAGCAAAATCGCCTAATAGTAAAGTTATTATTACAGATGGTAATGCTCCATTTTTAATTGATTCGGAACCAGCTAAGAAATAAATTTTTAATATAAAATTTCAACCGGGACTTAGTATTCATAATTGATATTAGGTCCCGGTTTTTTTGTGTAATTGTATTACGAAATGTTTAAATCGGAATCGAAAAATAAAAGGTGCTACCTACATTTTCGGTACTTTTTGCCCAAATTTTTCCTCTATGTTTTTCAACAAAATCCTTACACAGTATTAAACCTAAACCAGTGCTAGGTTCGCCATCGGTTCCTGGTCTATTGCTATGTTCATTTATTTTAAAAAGTTTATCTATCAGGTCTGCCTTCATACCAATTCCATTATCACTAATTGCTATTTCAATCATTTTATCTTTTGTTTCTGTAGCATCTATTTTAATAAGACCTCCAATATTGGTAAACTTTATTGCATTACTTAAAATGTTTCTTACGATGGCAGAAAACATATTTATATCGGCATGAACAGTAATGTTTTCTGGTACTAAAATTGAAACGTCTATTTTTTTCTTTGAGGCTTGATCTAGCAATGGATTTACTGTTTCTTCAATGCGTGTTTTAACAAAAATTGGTTTAGGTTCAAATGCAATTACTCCTCTTTGTAACCTCGACCATTCTAATAAGTTTTCTAATAAATTATGAAGATTATTAGCTGAAATACTCATTGCTTCGGCAAACTCATGAATTTCTTCCCTGCTTAAAACAGAAATATCTTCCACCATAATTTTAGTTAGACCCATAAAAGCACTAAATGGATTTCTTAAGTCGTGTGCAATGATGGAAAAGAATTTATCTTTTTCAGAAATTACTTTTAAAAGTTGTGTGTTTTTAGATGCAATCTCTTCTTGGATTTTTCTATCATTTGTTATATCGATTAATAAGCCATGCCAAAGTACATCTCCATCAGACTGAATTTCTGGTTTAGAAATGATATGTATCCATCTGATTTCACCATCTAATAACAATCTTCCTATCCAATCAAACATGCTTTTATTGGTTTGAGTTTCTCTGTTTAATTTTAGAAAAGTTTCAATCTCATCGGGGTGAATCGACTTAAAAGCAACCATTGGATTTTCCATGATTGAGTGCACATCTTCATGAATGATTTCGGCTAATCTTGGACTTACATAATCAAAGTAAAAATTATTATCCTCTTTGCTATGAATGATAAAAACACCTACATCAATATTGGCTACTAGATTATCGTATTGTCTCTTACTTTTTTCTAGAGCTCGGTTGGTTTGAATTCTATCAGTAATATCCTTCGAACTGGTTCTAATTCCAATTGAATTGCCATCACTATCATAAATTGGGCGCCATGAAATCGAAATCCAGATATAACCTCCTGTTTTTTTATTACATCTTACTTCAAGATTATCTCCACTACTACCGCTTAATGCACTTAACAATGCTGCTTTGCCTTTTTCAATATCATCTTTAAAAACACTGAATGTAAAAAAGTCTTCTGCTTCCAAATATTCTTCAGGTTCAAAACCGGTTAATTGCTTTGAAAACGAATTCATCCAAACCAATTTTCCATTTACATCAAACCAGCCTTCCCAGCTTGCAGAATAATTGGCAATCGATTTAAACTTCTCCTCACTTTCTTTTAATGATAATTGTGCTTTTTTAATCTCTGTCAAATCTTCAAAACTGCCTACCAATCCAAGGAGTTTATTGTTGTCATCTATAATAGTACTGATTTTATAAGCAACTGGAAATAGTGAATTGTCTTTTCTTTTTCCAATAAATTCTCCTGAAGATGAACCTTTACTTTTTATTTCATTGATTGTTTCATGAACTGTTTTTGAATCGTTCCAAAAGTCTAATGCATTTTTGCCAAGCATATCGGTTTCCGAATCATAAGCCCATTGTTTAATTAAAGCGGGATTTATATAGTTTAATTTTCCATCTAAATCAGTTATTCCAATTGGTAGAATTGAAGAATCTAAGGCTACCTTATTTATATGTAAAGCCTGAACTGTTTTCCTCCTATCTGTTATATCCAACAAACTAACTACAACCTCTTCAACCTCTTCATCTTTATTTAGTTCAGGATAGGCATTAACCATAAACCACATTGTATCTGGATTATCTTTAACTCGGGCTCCCATTAAGAAGTTTCGAATACTTAGTTTTGTTCTAATAACCTTCTGAACCGGACAAGTATCATTGTTTATAATTTCGCCATGTTCGGTTAAATATTCAATTTTATAGTTGAAATTATAATGTTCACCATCCTCTTTTTTTGCTATATCAAAAAGTGAACAAGATTTAGGATTGGCTAATAGAATATCACCCGTTTTATTATAAACTATGATACCAATTTCAAGACTATTTAATAAACCTCTGTGGCGTTTTTCACTCTCTATTAAAGCTAAATCAGATTTCTTTTTTTCTGTAATATCTCTAAGGATACTTAGGAAGTAAATTTCATCAGGAGTAATAACAAAAGTTGAATGGTCTTCAAGAATTCTTAATTCACCAGTTTTAGTTTTTAAGGTGAATTCATGAACCTGGTTTGGGAATTTTTCAGGATTTTTGAAAGCAGATAATAAACCAAATTTGATAGATTCAATTAATTGATCCGTCTTTTGATCTTCAGGTGTTAATTCGTATTTGATATCCCAAATATGCCTTCCAATTGCATTACTTTGTTCAATCCCAGAAATGTTTTCCATGGCTTTATTCCAGCCAATAATGAGTCCATTACGATTCGCAATGATTTTTCCATCTCTTGATAAATTGATGAATTTAGAGAATTCAGGATTTTCGAAAATTGCAGTTTCAACAGGTTTTAATGTTCTGTTAATTCCAACAAGTAATTCTAATTCCTGAACACGATTTAAAAGCTCTTCATATGTTGGCTTTTCTGATTTCATTTACAGCGTATTTAATTAGGTAGATGAACTACTAATTTCATACCCAAAGCTATTTCAATCATCCAAAATTAAATATGACAATTCTCTATTTTTCAGAGAATAAACCTTTATTTTAAATGATTTATCTTATAGTTTTTGTCAATAAATAGATTGATTTTAAATAATCCATCAATTGATGTAATAAATTCGCAAAAAGCTTAACGACGTCTATCTGATTTTGGTTTCCCAAATCTTCTTTCAGGTTTTGCTGACTGTGCATTTGGTTTCGGACGAGCATGTCCACCACCACCTCCAGATTGACCTCTTTCACCACCTCTGCCTCTGCCTTGTTGTTGCTTAGGTGCTTTTTCAGGATTATGGTCCATTAATGGAAATGGATGTTCATCAATTACAGGAATCTTCTTCGCAATTAACTTTTCAATATCTTTCAGGTATGCTTTTTCTTCTGCATCACAGAATGAAAATGCAGTTCCTTTTGCACCAGCTCTTCCTGTTCTTCCAATTCTATGTACATAAGTTTCGGCAGGATTTGGCATTTCAAAATTGATTACATATTCCAATTCATCAACATCAATTCCTCTTGCAGCAATATCTGTAGCAACCAAAACACGTGTTGTTTGTGCTTTGAAATTATTCAATGCTTTCTGACGTGCATTCTGTGCTTTATTTCCATGAATTGCTTCTGCTTTGATATCATGTTTAACTAAAAGACGAACAACTTTATCGGCACCATGTTTAGTTCTTGTAAACACCAATGCTGTTTTGATATTTTTATCTTTTAATACCTCTAATAAAAGGTTCATCTTGTTTCCTTTGTCAACAAAGAACACATGTTGTTGAATGATATCAACTGTTGATGAAACCGGTGTAACTGTAACTTTTAAAGGGTTTGCAAGAATAGTAGCAGCCAACTTAACAATCTCTGGAGGCATGGTTGCAGAGAAAAATAAGGACTGTCTGTTTTTTGGAAGTTTAACTAAAAGTTTCTTTACATCATGAATGAAACCCATGTCTAACATCCTGTCAGCTTCATCTAATACAAATACTTCAATATCTTTTAATGAAAGATGTCCTTGATTCATTAAATCAATTAATCTTCCAGGTGTAGCAATAACTATATCAACTCCATTTCGTAGGGCTTGTGTTTGTGGATTTTGTCCAACTCCACCAAAGATTACGGTGTTTGTTAAACCGG
>JAIYDG010000420.1 GCA_027487625.1 Bacteroidota bacterium | reverse complement strand
CCTGCCATTCCATATGAGCCTGCAATTAAACAAGCATGACCATAAGTTCCTTTATGAGACAATTTGTTTTGCAAACGAATGGATTCAGGAAAAGAATTTGAATTTTGATAGCTTAATGGTGTTTCAGTTTTGCCTTCATATTCTTCTAATAAACCAATCGGAATAAGTTTCCAATCACCAACAAATCTTGCTGATTCAGCAAAAAAGAATGATTTTTTAGGCACTTGAATTGATAAGGTAAACTTAGCTTCTGTTATTATTAAATGATTTAATTCTGAAGCATCAAAAATATCAGCTGGTAAACCAGAAGGCATATCTATTGAAACTATATCTGCATTCGACAAATTCATTTGTTCAACAGTAAAAGAAGCCAATCCTGTTAAAGGCCTATTAATTCCTGTTCCAAACAAGGCATCAATAATTAAATCGGAATCATTAAAAGTAATTTTAGGAAAATGAGAAATCAAATGTGGATGTAAAAAATTCTCAGCTTTAATTCTATCTAGTTGTTTGGCGCAATCTTGACTATAAGCCCCATTCTCAGAAAGCAAAAATATTTCAACAGGCAATCCTTTAGCATGCAAAATTCTAGCTATGGCCAATCCATCTCCACCATTGTTTCCATTACCACAAACCAAACAAATTTGCCTATAATTTTTCTTTGCAAAAATTTCCAAAATAGGCTCTATACAAGCATTTGCCGCTCTATTCATTAATTCAAAAGACGAGATAGGTTCCTGCTGAATAGTAGCCGCATCCCAATCTCTAATTTGCTGAGCTGTAAAGATTTTCATTCATCGAATGTAGCTTCAAAAAATGGATTATAATCTGATTAATCTCAATCTTATCAAACTAAAAAACCGGAGATAAATCCCCGGTTTTCAAAAAAAAAAAATGAATTTATATTTTGTTTTTAAACCTTTTATAAAGTACAAATGCTATAATTCCAAACAACAATAAACTCCAGATTCTAATGACAAATAAGAATATAAATTCTAGTATCTTCCATCCATCTAAAATTGCTATCCAAACTTTCATAAAAAAGTTGGGTTCATTGCGAATCAAATCCTTTTTAGGAATTATTCTTTGAATGATTTTTTCTTGTTCGAATAATTCTATTTGCACCTCGTTATAATCAACCCTTGCCTGTATTTTCAAACCATGAATTAATGCATCATCACTTTGGGCTTTTCTATCGATTAATACATCCTGAGCTAATAAAGTCTGAACCTCTGTTTTAGGTTTAATTACCTTTGAATCAGCAGCCTTTAATCTTGAAATGGTGAGCTTTTTATCTAACAAATCTAGTCCAACATTTTCTGCTGTTTGTTCACGTTCTTCAACAAAAACGGCAATAGAATCGATTTTTCTAAGCAATGAATTTAAGTAAACTTGAGGCAATTTCAATTGAATATGTTGTCCAATTCTAATTCTTCGTAATTCCTTCGATGAATCATTATCAAATGGAAGAATGCTTGTTTCAATGATATCATTGTTTAGTTTAGAAGAAGTGATTAAACCACCATATTCAGCAATCCAGCTTTCGATTAACAAATTGCTTTGTTTACAATCTCTGACTTCAATTTTAATTCGTGCAGTTCGAGCAACATTTTGATGCAGAGGATTGTTTGGATTTAATTCAATAGAAGCTGCTAAAGAATCCGCCGTTCGTATTTCGGCTTGTTCCTGATTTTGGAGCCTCATTGCTTCCACCTTTGCTTTTTCTTCGGCAGCCGGGCCACAGCTGAACAGAAGCAGGCACAAAGAACCTGTTGTTACTAAAGTTTTCATTTTGCTTTTTATTCTGAAATTAGTTCAGAACAAGAGCAAAACGAGAACTAACTATTCAAATTTTTCCTTCTATCACCAGATAAAAATGGCTTATCATTAAAATGTTATAATATTTAAAACCAAATTTAAGCTTCTAAATAAATCGAAAAATCCGACTGCTCCAACATCATTCCAATTGGTTCTATAAAATGGCTTAATCCGTTTTTATTAAACAAATCAATCAACTCATTTGCAGATTCCGGTGATAGTGAAATTAGCAATCCTCCTGATGTTTGCGGATCGTTTAACAATTGAAAGGAACGCATATCAGCCATACCTGAAACCTTTTTTTCATACGCATTCCAGTTTCTATAAGTATTATCAGGAATGCAATTTTGAAGTAGCAATTCATCAATGCCATCTAAGGCTTTTATTTTAGATGAAGTGATTTTTGCAGAAGTCTGACTCCCTTCACACATTTCAATTAAATGTCCAATTAGACCAAAACCTGTAATATCTGTCATGGCATTTACGCCATTTATACTTGCCAATTCTGTGCCGATTGAATTGAGGGCACACATACTATCAATTGCTGCATATAAAGCCAATTCAGCCTTTAATTTACGTTTTTGAGCAGTAGCAGCAATTCCTGTTCCTAATGCTTTTGTTAGAAACAATAAATCTCCAGCTTTAGCAGTATTGTTTTTTTTAATATGATTGATTTGTACAGAACCACAAACCGAAAGTCCAAATAAAGGTTCCTTTGCATCAACACTATGTCCACCAGCAATTGGAATTCCTGCTAGTTCACAAATACTTTTAGCACCAGCCATTACTCTAGCAGCCAAATCAACAGGCAATACATCAACTGGCCAACCTAAAATGGCATTAGCAAAAAGAGGTTTTCCTCCCATGGCATAAACATCCGAAATAGCATTGGCAGCGGCTATTCTTCCAAATTGAAAAGCATCATCAACAATTGGCATAAAAAAATCGACAGTATTAATCACAGCCATCCCATTACCAATATCCCAAACAGCAGCATCATCATTTGATGAATTTCCAACAAGTAATTGCTGAAATTCTTTGCTATTTCTGCTGCTTCCTAAAATTTCGTGAAGAGTAGCAGGAGCGATTTTGCAACCACAACCAGCAGCGTGGGCGTATTCAGTAAGTAAAAACATGTGACAAAGATAAGATTTAGCAGCTAAGCAAAATTGTCAAAATAGATCAAGCAAAACACCCACGAAATTCTTCTTATTTGGGCGTGTCTGTTTGCCACAAATTTTCGGTTTATCAATAAAAATTGCATCAGGCAAACAGAGCAGGCAATCCGCTCTTACCCTTCATTTGCAGTCTGCATGTCTGTAGCGCACAAGAGAGCTTCCTGCCGGTCGCTTCTTGTATCGCACAGCCATAGCGCCTGCAAACTCAGGGGTATCCACTGCTTTCCTTCACGCAAAGCAATATTGGTTGTTAAATGTGGCATGGGTTTCAATAGAAAGCTCTTCAAACCAAAATTCTACAGTAAAGTAAATTAGATTTTGTAGACTCATTTAAGATTCTATAGTAAAAATAGCTTAAGCGGATTGCAGTGGGGCTTCAGCTAGAATTATATCTTAGAAAATTCTATGGCTTAAGAAAACTCTCATTAGGAATTAGAATTATGTGAAATTGCTTTAGAAATATATGATTTGACTCTAGAAACATGTGATTTTGCTTTAGAAACATATGAATTGACTCTAGAAACATATGATTTTGCTCTGGAAACATATGACTTTGCTCTGGAAACATATGACATGGCTCTAGAAACATATGACTTTGCTTTGGAAACATGTTAATAAGCCTTAAGTTTTGTTTTTTTTAGAATTGAAAAGTTATAAATTTTTCCAAAAATTTCTATAGAACAAAAAGAGTTCTACCCAAAAGTAACCAGCAGCAAGAAGTCAATAGCGAACGGCTAAAAGCAAAAGAGGCTGTTTGCAGTTGGCTTGCATTTTAGTCCGATTAAATTTACTTATTCTAAGGATAATTTTAAATTATTTCTTAGTTTAACAATTACTCTTATTTAAACAAAATTAAAAGCCAAATGCGAACGGCCAATAGCTAAAGTTGGCCCTTAGTATAATAGTATATTATATGTAAAATTTGACTAAAAAAATTGTGTTTAAATTATTGAGTGACAACGAATTTTAATACTATTGTTTTAGCTCCATTCAATTTAATATAATAAAGTCCGGCTTGTTTTAAGACTGTAGAAACATTTATTGTTGCTTGATCAAAACTACTTGTAAGAATCTGTTTCCCTTGAATATCAGTTATCTCAAAGGTTTGAAAAGAATTACCATTTGTTAAAATTTCAAAGTTGCCATTATTGGGATTAGGGAGCAGTATCGGAAATTGACTTATTTCTTTGGTATTTTCAATTATCCCAACGGGAACAATTTTAAGTGCATCCTTTAAAACAATTGTTTCTGCGCTAAATGAACTTGGAGGATATTGGTCAATTCTTAAATCGTAAGTACCTGCTAAACTATCTCCAGCTTCAACTTCAAACTCTAATATAGTATCATTGATAACATGATAAGAAATAGTTTTTAAGCTTTTTTCATAAACAAAGTCTTTTCTAAAATTAAACTGAATTTCTCTAAAATAAGTCCAATTAGTGGCATCTGAATGTAATGTAATTTTCGATCTTGATTTTTTTGCTATCCAATTTGGATTATTTAAAGTTATAGATGGTTCATAGACTAAATTCATTAAAAAGTCATTACCAATATAGCCATCAATATTATTATAAAAAGCTGGTTGATCATTACCTCCTCTAAATTGAATACATGTATCATTAACCACAACAACACTGTGATAATTGCTACCAAGATGAATTTCATTGGCTTGTGAAAAGTGCGTATTTTTAAACCAACAAGTATATAAACGGGTTTCTCCGCCACCTGTGTAAGCAACTGTTTTAGGTGATATTTCAACAGCACGTGAAACCGCATTCATTACATATACAGCATCTTTTTGCAAATACCATTTTTGACTTAATGTATCATAAATTTCCGCATTGTAAAATCCTGGGATGGCATTGCTGTCTACTATAAATATTATTTGTTTGTAACTTTTATAATCGGAATGTTGCTTTATAGTAATTTTAGAATCAATTATACCGTTCCTTGAAAATCGTATCGGAGCTAAATATTTGTTTGTTATCAGATTAAATAAATTGAATGATAAAATTCTTTTACTTGAATCTGCCCTTCCAATATTAATTAGGTAATTTGGTATAAACCTTAGATTTTGCGGCAACTCAGACATCACCCTAATGGCATCAGTTATAAAAATAGGATATTTGTTTGGTTGTAAAATTTGAAGGTCATAATTTCCATCCTTAGTAGTTGAATCTGAATAAGCATAGATTTTAATTCCGACGGTGTCTTTCCCTAACAATGAAAACTTTACTGAATCAAAATATAATCCTGAATTAGGTTCAAAATCAAACTGGAGTTCCGCTAATTCCATAGGGTTAGGTTTTAATTTCAGGTCTAACTCAAATGGCCAACCAGGAAAAACTGCTTTTTTATAATTAAGATTTGGTCTATGTATGTTTATTGGTTGAATTAAACGTGCTTCAACTAATTGAGGATGTGTTAAAATTAGGTCGTAATTCCCAGAAGGCAAATAATATGGAAGTGAAAAATTAAAATAGAGTTTTACTTTGGTTTTATCCCAAGGCAAATATCCTGTATCTAATATAATTGAATCAGTTTCAAAATAAATTGGTAAAGCTACTCCTCTTGTATTTGCAAGTTGAATCTGTCCTTTTATATTTAAAAGAAAAGTATCGGGATTGAAAGCCTCAGTTTTTGGAAGTTCAATACAAATTGATGCAGGTGCTATTCCTTGAGTATAATATTTTGATACCCGAGGTATTAAATTGATATTCATTTTACCTGTTCCATATGCCTTTGTTTCTAAACTAACCCATTTGGGATTTACAGTTAAATCTCGTTTGTTGGTATAATAAAGTTGATATGCTCCAAGTAAATGGGTTGATTTTATCGGTAAATAAACATAAGCCAATTCGTTTGATATTACTTCTACTGAATCAAAAACATTAGACCCAAACTGATTTTCAATTTTGTAATGAAAGCTTGTATTTGGTTCAAGAAAATGTGTTTTCTCCCCAAGAATTTCAAGTTTAACATATTCAATTAAAGTATCAGTAATAATATTAGGAAAGGAATTTTTAATATAGGCGTCTACATTATTATTTTTTCTTAGAATTTGAATTTTATAATTACCAATATTCCTGCCTTTCATTTTTTCATCAAGAACATTTATATATCCAAATAAGTAATTTATCTGAGGGTTTAAGTTAGTAGTTGGAAACTTTAAGCTCAAGGTTGAATCGTTAATAATCCTATTTTCATATGCTCCAATATTTGAAATATTGCTGCTATCTGTTAAAGAAATGTTTACTGAATAATACTTGGTAAATTTTGCATTTCCGAAGTTGAATAAAATTTCGCAAGTGTCACCTCTAGAACCTAAATCTAAAACCCAGTCTTTGTTCACTCCTTTTAGGTATTGCGCATCTAATTTCAAACCAAAAAAGCAGTTAAAAAATGTAAAAAGAATGAGATATATAAGAAATGATTTTTTAGGTAGCATTTGGTTTTGTGTATTTTCAATATTGTTTTAAATATATATTTTTTCGCGATTATTTTTGGTTTTTTACCTAAAATATTTCGGAACAAAAACCTCCCTAAATTTAGATTAGAAAATCAATCGTCCTACACAAACAAATAGAAAGCCAGTAGCAAGAATGGGCTGCTGGCAACTAGCTACTAGCATCTGGCTTACATTTTAGTATGATAAAAATGGTTTTACTAAGCGTTTTTTTTATTGACCTAAAATATTTCGCAACAAAAACCTCCCTAAATTTAGTTTAGAAAATCAATCGTACTACCCAAACGAATCCAAAGCCAGTAGCAAGAATGGGCTGCCGGCAACTAGCTACTAGCATCTGGCTTGCATTTTAGTATAAAAAAAATGGTTTTACTAAGCGTTTTTTTTATTGATCTAAAATATTTCGCAACAAAAACCTCCCTTAATTTAGTTTAGAAAATCAATCGTACTACCCAAACGAATCCAAAGCCAGTAGCAAGAATGGGCTGCTGGCAACTAGCTACTAGCATCTGGCTTACATTTTAGTATGATAAAAATGGTTTT
>JAIYDG010000042.1 GCA_027487625.1 Bacteroidota bacterium | reverse complement strand
GTAAGATATAAATTTTCATCAATTGGTTTTGTGCATTCAGGATTGATACTTACTGCTAAATAAACTGGGAGTTTTTTGCTGTTTTTTGTAATTAGTTTTACAATATCACTATCGCCTTGAATGGTGAATTTTTTCGGAACTTGCACGCCAATTATTTTGAAAATAGAGTCTCTATAAGTTTGTATATTCATTAAACTGGTATTTAGAACAATCACATCATTTCTGAATCCTTGTGCTTGTAGAATCCAAGCTGGGTAGGTATCATTATCGCCATTGGTTAATAAAATTGAATTCTCTTTTAAGCCAGATAATACATTGTAGTTATAGTACATCATTCCTGGGGAGTTTTCATCGCTATTAAACCATTCTAATGCATGTTTATTTCTTTTGGCTTTATCTCCAGTAATTTCGGCATAAACTATTAAATCCGATAAATGCTCAATTCTACCTTCACCCAATTCCTCACATTTTTTTATATGAGCAACTTCTGAAAAATTATTTCCACCAATCATCCACTTGCACAAATGGTATTCATAAGATTCCGGAACTACTTTTTCCATTTGTTCAACAATGGCTTTTTCTTCCTTTAAACGCTCAGGGAAAGGTCTAGTATCAGCGTGATTAGTTCTGTTGATATTTCTGGTAGCCCGGTAATAATTGTACCAAGCAAAAGCATTTTTGGCATCTTTTTCGGTTTCGTTTTTCCAGAGTTTAATTTGTTCCCTGTAATATTCAACTGGTTTGTTTACACGTGCAAAACTTTTGATGGGCTCGGGTTTTTGGGCCCATATTAAGCTGCTAAAGCTCAATAATATCAGCAAAATTAAAATTCTCATTATTCATTATTTTGCAGGTAATACCCTTAAGTTGGAAGTAGGTTCAAAGGGGGGAGTTTAATTGATAAAATCTTTTTTTGAAAAAAAATTCATTTGAACAAAAATGTGAGGATTTTTTTTTGTTGGTTCCCAATAAAATTTATCAATCCTGCTAATCTTTTGGTCCTACTTGTCCTTTAAGTCCTTAGACCTTAAGATAACCCAAACGCAATACACAAAATGCGAATAGAGTAAATGGTTTTTTCTTTATCTTTAAAGTTAATAATTTGCCACTCTAATTAAATTATTAAAATGATAATTAGCAAAAGTTTAAGATACATTTTAAATGCTTTTCTTATTGGTTTTACGATACTTTTTGTTTCTTACCATTTATATAAATCATGGAGATTAAGAAAGGAATTTTATGAAGCAGAAATTCATTCGACAATTATTGAATCTGAGCCTTATTATGAAAGGTCAGTTACTTTCTTTTTAAAGGATGGAAATTCGATTACTTTTCGTGCTTCTGAAAATTCGAAAATACTAATTGGTGATTCTATTTCAAAACCTCGGAATACTTCTATTTACCAATTGTTTAGAAAAGATGATACTGGAAGTTATTATTATTTAAAAAGTTATGATGATGAAAAATCAAATTGATAATTTATTATATGGAAAGTGTAGAATACTAATAATTTTAATGGTTTTTCTAAGTTGTTCAAATGAAAGGATTATTACCGAAACAGAATTCTTAAGCCATAGACAAGACTTTGAAGTAATGCCTGTTTATCACTATCATTTTAAATATGTAAATATGAAAATTAAATCGGATTTGATTGAATTTAAATGTACTGTTTTAAGTAACGATAGTTTAGCTATGAAGGATTTAAAGTTAATTTGTTATTATTATAATTTTAACGATTCATTTGCATCAGAAGTTTATCTTGGTAAAACAGATTCAATTGGTTTATTAAATGTCACAATTCCTAAAACTAAATTTGACATGAGAATTTTATCGTTTCAGAATGACAGCTTGGGCTGTGATAATTTTTGGTTTGAAGATTTATAATAACTTAAAAATAGAAAAGATTGATTTAGTATTTAAATTGATTTTAAAATATACTTCAAAAGCTTATTATCGTTTTCATTAATATTTTTCAATCATTATTAATATTACCAATTATTCAATAAACTCAATATCTACGTGCTTTTTGTTAAATAGTTTCAGTAGAAAACTATTGCATTCGTTTATTCTCAAGAGTTTAACAAAATTTAAAGTCTACAAATGTTAAACCACCTAACAGTGTTTTGGTATACTCATAATCTGATTTTCATCTATTATAATTATTTTAAAGTCCAATAATGAATCGGAAATTTGTACTAAATTGGAACTAATTTTAAATCTTAACTATTTTTTATTAGGGTCTTACATTTAAATGAAACGAATTTTATTTTACCTTTTAACTGCTTTTTTGTTTGCAGGATGCAATTACAAAATTGTTCACTATTCCCGCGTTTATTACATGGAACGAGGTTTTCTTTTAATGGGAAAGGACCCTAATCAACATTATTTTTTTAAAAGTGATGTGTATTTTGAAGACGAATCTTGCATTAAAGAACTATTTGAAAGTAAGGCTATGAATGACTTAAAAGTATTCTATGCACCATTGCCTATAGATTTTCAGTATTATAAATATTTTCATTGTTTTTTTAATAATGATTATTCAGATACAATTCACATAACACCAGTAATCATAGCCTATGGTATTGTAAACAAAAATTTAAAGCCCCATAGAATAATAAACGCAAAAATTGATAGTATTAATTATTCTGTATCATTTCGTGTTCGGGAAAGTATAGGCTTTGCTTGGATTAATCCTTTGAGATAATCAAATTGTCTCGAATAAACGGAAGGAAGTTGTTAAGTGGAAAAAGGCGGTTTATTATGGTGGAACTGTAAGCTCCCCCAAATTTAGTACAAGTTAAAAGTAGAAAAAAAATAATAACTTTAACCTGTAAAAAATGAAAAAGAGTAAGTTTTCAGCAACAAAGATTGCAAGTATTTTGAAAGAATTTGACCAAGGAAAGAGTGTTGAAGAAATTTCAAGAGAACATGGTTTGTCCAAAGCGACCTTC
>JAIYDG010000595.1 GCA_027487625.1 Bacteroidota bacterium | reverse complement strand
GGTCGCAACTGCTGTGAGGGAGCACGAGATTCCTCCCAAGATTCTCGTGCAGAGCTTCCCCTGCCAGTTCCCCTACGGGCCTTGGCTTCAACACCTGCAACTACATCCACCACGACCTCATACCCATCGACATCGTCATCCTTCGTAATCAGGGATGGCAAACTCTTGCCGGTTGGGCGGTCCATTTACGGGGAGGGGGCTCTCCACACTTCATCTGGCAACACCCCCACTCCCTCCGGGGTTCGCGCACCACCAACTACCCCTGATCCGGAAAGCACTGGGTCACTTGTAATTGATGTGGGGGGGGCAGAAGGGGATGAGTCTTATCTAAATAGGGGTGGAAAAAGAAGCAGGCCCTCCAGCTAGAGGATTTGTTTCAATATTCAAGGTGTGAGTTTTAATCATTTTTGCATCCATATATTTACCGAAAGATATTTGTGTTACATATTCAAGTTCAAAACTCGCCAAAACGGCCTTCAAACCTTACAAAATTCAGTCAATTGTTTGTAAATAGTTAAAATTTAAGTTTGTAAGTTGACATGTTTGACGTAACATATTTTAATTTGTGTAGATATGTTTGTGAGTGTTGTAGCACGTTTTTCCGTTTTTGAGCACGAGAAATAAATTTTCCCTATAAAATCCAAATTATCGTGTTTTCATTTACAACATTTTATGTAAATTGTACTTTACGTTTACGCAATTTCATGTGAAAAGGTAATTCATCTGATTCAGGTTGATTAGAGGTGTCAAGTGTAACACTCTCACTTTCACTATCGCTATCAGCAATGTCATCTTTTTCGTCATCTGGCACTTGCCGACGATTAACGGAAGTTGGTTGAACTTCCGGAGTTGCATCAACACTGTGAAGTTCACTCAACTCCCCTTCTTCCTTTTGCAATTCATCATAAAATTTATGTAGATCTTTTTGATCAAATTTAGAACCTAGCTTAATCTTCAAACGTAACGGAAGTGCATTATATAGTTCAAGATCACGGGGGTAATAGCGCTTGACATTGTTCTTGTGTAATTTTAACACGACACCCAGGTGATTTTTTGCCAAGAGGGCATACCCAAAATCTTTAACTACTTCCAACGGTTCTATAAGATATCTAGATTGAATTTTTTGTTTTGGGCTTTTAACATAATTTTTCGCCCAAACAAATTCCCCTTTTTCGTACGTAACCATTTTACCACCAATTCTTTGGTTTAGCTTATTACGTAGTTTATTATATTCACGGAGAATAATTTTATTAGTTTTATCAAGGTCTTTCCAAATCTTCTCTTGTTCTTTAATATCCGGTATATCGGACAATTTAATGTTATCTCTCAATCTATGAGTTGGCTCAATGCCAAACATAAAGTACATTGGGCTTCGCCCTCCAAGAGTTGTGGAGGGTCTAGAGTTTAATACTATTTGAACAAAAGCACAAATATCGAACCATGGTCTTTGTAAATGTTCACCGGCAATCCGGATTAAAGTGATTATCGCTCTGTGACTCACTTCAATCCTACCATGTGAAGCAGGGTGATAAGGGGAGGTAACATAGGATTGGATACCATAAAAATGAGTCAATTTCTTAAAATTTTTACTTCTCAACAAATTTGTTCCGCCGTCGGTTATCATTAATTTAGGTGGGCCAAACGTGGCAATTATTTCTCTTTCAACAATTCGTGCAATTTCGGATGAATGAGTAACATTAAGAGGGACAATTATTCTATATCCGGAATAATATTCTACCATGGATAGGATAGAGCCTGAATTACGATGTTTAGGAAACCCATCAATAATATCGAAAGACCATACAGTGTTTTTTGGCACAGGGTCAAGGTCTCGAGATGCTAAGGGGATTTTTGGATGAGTTGTGCTTTTATAAACAGCACATAAATGACACATTTTAACGAACTCGATAATTGTAGCCTTCATATTGGGAAAATAGTAAACTAATTTAATTTGTTCATAGAGGTTAGTGACCCCTGAATGATTTTCTAGATGAAAAAGTGCAATGACCGGAGACACAAGAGCTCGTGGCACAACTATTCTCCCCTCATCATCTAACTCGGTTTGATTCTTTCTCTTTTTGTACCAAACGTTTTTGTTTTGATAAAATTTTCCATTCTCTGTCAGGTGTCGACAGAAACCATCTGATTTTTGATGAAACATGATCTCTGAAATTGATATCATTTTTGCGGCTTCATGAATTATTTGAGTGCCAACATAGTTAATTTGGTCGACTGAATGAACGACTTTAACAGTTCCTTTTCTCAATTTTTTAAGGTTAGGTTCTTTAATGGAGAATTTTACCAAATCGGGGTTCTTCTCTAAAGCCTCATTTAAATCATCATAGGTTATCAATTGACCTATCTTAAAGGGTGATTCTACTACAATTGCCTTCTTTAAGTCTGCCTTGACTTCAGAAGTTTCCTCGACTGCCCACACTCTAGTTAGAGAATCGCTATAATTTACAGTGCCTTTAATATGTACCATAATAATTGTATATGGCATACTAAATAATTTTAGAGACCATCTTTGAATACGTGAAATTCCGCATTTCATCATTTTCATAATAAATAAAAACGGACGAGAGTCGCTCAAAACATAGACCTCCTTTGCTCCCTGGAGCAATGGTTTAAAGAATTCTAGAGAGCTAACTACCGCAAATGCTTCTTTTTCAATTATAGAATAGCCTTCTTGACTCTTACTTAAAGAAGAAGAGAAATAGCCAACGTTACAAATTATATGTAACTTATCTGTGGATTCCAAATAATCCGTGGTTATATCATTAGAAATAGTCTCACTTTGGGCTTCTTTCTGTAATTTATTTGCGTCATGAGGACTATTTATGCCTTCATGAGTTAGCTTAAAAGGGCTTGGAATCCCAATAGCTCCTTTCGGCAGAAGGGGGTGGTTGGTAGGTTCCTTAGGAATCGGAAGTTTATGCAACTCTTTGGTATGTTTAAGTGACTCCTGCAGCGCCGGAATTTCTTCGGCAGAATAGCTTTTAATTTGGTATGCTATTCCTGCAATAAATCTATCACTAGCATCTGCTGCTACATAAATAGGTTGGTTATAGTCGACAAAATATAGGGCAGTACGTTCAGTAAAATATTGTTTCAAATATTGAAAAGTTTGTTCTTGATCATCGCCCCAAACGAAAGGTTCGTCCTTTCGCAGGAGCTTAGTCAAGGGCTGAATTGTGCGACTATAGTCCGGAACGAGATTACAATTCCATGTGCAGATGCCCAGGAAGGATTGGAGTTGTTTGATAGTGGTAGGACGAGGAAAACGCTGCAGACTCTCAATATGACGTTTTTGCGGAGATATAGTTGTAGAGGAAATAACTTTTCCTAATAGCTCAATTTGACTTTTGAAAAATTGATTTTTAGTTGCTTGTATTTTTAGTCCAACTTTGGCCAAGAGACGTAAAACTGTCTTTATGTGCCTCAAATGATCTTTTTCGTTAGCCGAAAAAATTATAATGTCATCAAAGTAGAAATCACAAAATGGTTTCTCACCTGGTTCCCTAGGAAGTTCGGCAAAAACGTTTGTCATTGCTTGGATAAACAGTGCCGGAGCATTTTTGTATCCAAAAAGAAGTCTTAACGGTATATATTGAGAGTCTGAAGTGACAAGTGCGCATTTTAGCCCCGCTTTTTCCCCAAGCTCTAGTGAGTGGAAAGCGTTACATATATCAATCAATGTAAAAATTATAGGTCTAGCATTAGCAAGATGTTGTTGCAACTCGTCGATTCGTCTTACAGGTTGTTTCAAGGCTTCAGAGGCAGAATTTAGAGGCCTATAATCAGCCACCATTCTCGTGCGATTGCTAGTAAGTTTAGGCACTACAAAACAAGGAGTGGCATATGGGCTAAGTCCTTTTTTGACAATTCCATTGGCTTCTAATTTGTTAAACATAGAACGTATTTGTGCACTTCTGATTGGACCCACATTCATCTGCGGCGATGCTATGGGCTTATCTGTAATCAGAGGTAGATCTTCTATATAACCATATTTTCGATCTAGTTTACCGCAATCATATTCTGTGCGTGAAAAAACGTTTGGTACTTCGTTTGATACAAATTCAATAAATTCGGAAAGCAAGTGAGGGGGAAAAACTCCATCTCTACTGATCTCTTTCCTCCAATCAATAGTGTCCTCTTCTTCTCCCTCTTCGTAGAGAGGGAGAGAGAAAGGCTCCGCTGATTCTAAAAGCTTCCTTCCTTCTTCTTCCGACAGCGGAAATTTGAATCGACCAACTTCCACCTCCCCTTCATCTATGCGGGTCGAGGAGGGGGGGGTGGTGGTGGCGTTCGTATTAGCTTGTGACACATTATTAATTATCTCTTTATGTACTACTGCGAGGGGAACATTGTTCCCTATTTCTATATCAAAAAAGGATAAATTCTTAATCATAATTTCTGCAACATTATTTCGTATAATAATTTTACTATCGCACAATTTCAAGCATGCATCTTTATAGTCACTAATAGGAGATATATCGACTTCACAATTATTAAGAAAAGTCGTACATTGAACGAAATTAACCCCAGAATGGAGTGTTACACTCGTTGAGGAGTATAGTTCGTCATCGATTCTATTAACATTCTTAATCATTTCTTTTGGTTCGGAAATTTTACCAATAAGCAAATAACTATCTCTGTTTTCATTAATAATAGAGAGATCGTTGGCTAACATAGTAGACAAGCCCAAAAGCGGATACTTTAAATCATTAATTACATGAAAACATGCTTTAACTGGCACTTTTTCAAAGTAAATAGTCAAATTAATAGGTTTGACTGGTTGAAAAATTTCCTTATTTTGGACATCCGTCAAAATACGTTGCAAATCGGGGTAAATATAATTTACTAAACCAGCTTTAATTAGTTGATTAGCCATTGAGGCACCAATCAAATTAGTGGTCGCACCAGAGTCTAATTGTATAAATGTTTTCATTCCCTTATTCGGATGTCCAAAACATATAGGTGTAAATAACTGATTTGCTGATTTTGATTCACTGTACATGATCGGAGAAATTTGAAACGAAAATTGCTCTTTCTCGATTATGGCATCATCTAGTTGTTCGTTTGAAAGTAGAAGGGTTTCACTTTCCTTAATTGAAAGCTCAGATGCTGGTCTCTTATCTCGCTGTTGTAATCTCTCATCTAGCATATTGCAAAATTTTTCGCTATTTTGATATAAAAATGGAATTGAAGAGGGGGAAGCTGATGAAGTTACAAGAGCTTCAGCGTTATTGTCTAGATGTGTGACAGTTGTAGATACAACTTTATTAATGACATCCGCAGTAATTTCTGCTATAGAGTCGCAAATTTGGACTTCTGAGTTTTCAATTAAGTTTTCAGTTATTATTTCTGGCTTAATATGCAAAGGAGATTTAGATTTTTCATTCAACCTAAGTTTCTCAAAAAATTCTTTTACTTCTGCCAAAACTTTAATTTTATTCGTTTCAATTTGTCCATCATGTATATTATACTTTTCATTGATTTGATCATTATCCATGGTAAGGGGCCCTTCGCTGTTACAAGGGCCCTCTCTTAGTTTTTTAAGAGGGCCAAACAATCTTTAGCCAAATGGAAACCGCGCATACATTTTTCGCAAGGCCACCAAGAGTCCGCCTTATTTTCATAAATACATTTATATTGTGCATCTGTAGCACTGCCTTTTCGCGGGCATTTTTCAAATCCGCAGGCATGACAACTGCCTGCAAAGCGTTTAAGGACCTCAGCTGTCAATTGTGGGGGATAGTTGCCCACTTTCTTAATAATGGGGCATGTAATCATAGGACAATTATCAACTCTATATTTCCCTTCCACTTTTTC
>JAIYDG010000711.1 GCA_027487625.1 Bacteroidota bacterium | reverse complement strand
TGAACATATTTTCATAGAACGAAGGAATTATACAGGTGTATTTTTAGCTGGGTTTAAAGAAGGGCAATCAGATTACAATGCTGAACCAACAGGATTATTATATGTAGATCATTGCGTTGGAAATGTAGGCTGGAACCAAATGAATCCTTGGGTTTCGTTTTATGAAAATGTAATGGGATTTAAAAATATCCTTTCTTTTGATGATAACGATATTTCAACAGAATACTCTGCTTTAATGAGTAAAGTAATGAGTAATGGAAACGGTTTTGTGAAGTTTCCGATAAATGAACCTGCTGAAGGCAAAAAGAAATCTCAGGTTGAAGAATACCTTGAGTTTTATGAAGGTGAAGGAACCCAACACATTGCAATTGCTACAAGTGATATTGTTTCTACAGTAAAGCAATTAATGGCTAGAGGTGTTGAATTTTTAAAAGTACCAAGTACTTATTACGATGATTTATTAGATAGAGTAGGGCCAATTGAAGAAGATTTAGCTCCTTTAAGTGAATTGGGAATTTTAGTTGATAGAGACGATGAGGGTTATTTACTTCAATTATTTACTAAACCTGTTGAAGATAGACCTACCATGTTTTATGAAATCATCCAAAGAAAAGGTGCGAAATCTTTTGGTAAAGGAAATTTCAAAGCCTTGTTTGAAGCTATTGAAAGAGAGCAAGAACTAAGAGGAAATTTATAATTACTTAGAAATTCAGGTTTCGAAGTCTTAACATAAATCAGACGAAACTTTAGATATTTAGAAAAACTACTTATAATTGGGATTGTTTAAAAGGCAATCCCAATTTTGTTTATGAAAGAAACCAATTTCGCCTCCCAAAGAGAAAAATACGCTCATTCTGAAAGAAGATTTTTAGAAGGCCCACGTTCTAGAACCAGAGAATTGACTTTCTCTTTTAAAGTTCTATTTGAATTTATTAAAGGTTTCAGAGCTCTACATTTTGTTGGTCCTTGCGTTACTGTTTTTGGAAGTGCCCGCTTTAAAGAAGACCATGAATTTTATATAAAAGCAAGAGAAATTGGCGCTGGATTAAGTAAGTTGGGTTTTGCTGTGATGACAGGTGGTGGTCCCGGAATTATGGAAGCTGCAAACCGAGGTGCTTTTGAAGCAAATGGAAAAAGTATTGGTTGTAATATAGTTTTGCCTCACGAACAAAAAGAAAATCCTTATTTACATGTTTGGGTTGATTTTAGGTATTTTTTTGTAAGAAAAACACTTCTAATCAAATACTCTTATGCCTTTGTAATTATGCCAGGTGGTTGGGGAACAATGGATGAAATGTTTGAAGCACTCACTTTAATTCAAACCGGAAAAATTAATGAGTTTCCAGTAGTACTTTTTGGAAAAGATTATTGGAAGAATTTAATTGAATTGATTGATGATATGGTAAAATACCAAACCATTTCTACTACTGAATTAAAGGATTACTTTTTTATAACCGATTCGGTAGACGAGGCATTGGAGCATATTAACAAACATAGCATTAAAAAATTTGGCTTGAAAAAAGCCCGTAAACCCAAATGGATTTTAGGTGAATTGTTCAAGCCAAAAGACAAATGATTCTTTAATTTGAAATTACTTATTTAAGATAGTTATTAATAAATACTCATATTTGTTAGTTGTGGTTCATTCCAAAACTCAAGCAATTTGAAACTAAAAGTAATTTCATTATTTTAGCATTATGAAACACTATTCAGAAAGATTAACAATTGACGCACAAACTCGATTTGGAAGACCGATTATTCGCGGAATGAGAATCAGTGTTTATGACATTTTAGGTTGGTTTGCATCTGGTATGACAACTCAGGAGATTCTTGAAGATTTTCCCGAGTTAAATTCAGAAGATATTCAAGCTGCTCTTTCATATGCAGCAGACCGAGAGCATAAAATTCTAATAGCTTCGTGAAACTACTCTTTGACCAAAATATTTCCTTTAGAGTTGCAAAAAAACTCAGAACTATTTTTCCAGAATGCGGACAAGTTCGTGAACTAAAATTGGAGGGGAAAAGTGATAGAGAAATTTGGGATTTTGCTAAAAAGCAGAATTATACAATTGTAACATTTGATGCGGACTTCTACGACTTAGTGACACTATATGGTCATCCTCCAAAAGTAATTTGGCTGAGAATTGGAAATACAAAGACTGATAATTTGATTTCGGTTCTTCAAAATCAAGCCGACCTTATTGAAACTTTTATTTTGGATAAAAACTATTCTGAAATAGCTTGTTTAGAAATAGCTTAGTTAATAATGAGACTGCACATTTTTAAACCTTTGTGCAAATCAATTTCTTATTAAACATTACTCTTTATTTCCCATATAGAAAAACACTCCTTTCCCTATAATGAAAATCTAAGTACAATATTTTTGAAAAAGGAGTGATTACATAAAATAGTTTTTTTAATTTAAGAATATCAAAACGACTATTTACCAATATATCTTTCTTCAATAATATTTCTGTGATGAATTTCATGTCCACAAATAATATACGGAAATGAGCTCACAATGAATTCATTTCCATTGGCTGTTCCTTTTTGTAACCACATTTTTTCATCAAAACTATTAAACAATTCGATGGTGCTTGAACGTAAAAGTGAAAATTCTTTTACTAAATTTAAGATTTTCCTATCGTTTGCTCTGGCTTCTTTAGCCCAATTTTCTTCTTCAAATCCAGGTAAAGGGGTTTTATCTCCTCTTGAAAAGCTCAAAGCTCTGTAAGTAAAAACTCTTTCAGCATCCATCAAATGTACCAGAATATCAAGTATACTCCATTTTCCTGGGGCATAAGCACTCATTAAGGTTTCATCATCTAAAGAAGTTACCAAATCAATGGTGTCCATCATTTGATTGTGAAGTTCGGCAAGAATATTATCTGTTTTAGGTATCAGGTCAACATATTTTTCGTAAAAAGCAGGGTACAAAGCTGGATTAGGTCTTTTCATATCTATAATTTTAAAATGAACGATTGATTCCAATTAACCACCTGAACTTAATATTGTTTTCTTCTGCAAATGGCGCATTACTTAAGAAAATTGGTAAATCGATTCTAATATTTAACGGTTTAATTTCTTCTAATTTACCCCATTTTTTAATCTGTAACATAAATCCTGGTCCAGCACTACTTCTAATTCCAGTATTGCTATTATTGGTAATGTTTATTGGACTTGAGTTTGAATACAAAATTCCTGCATCAGCAAAAATATATGCATCTAAATGAAAAGGTTTAAAAATACCTTTTGGTTTGATGTTAAATAAGCCAGCATAGGCTAATTCTAAACTAAATGAAAGTCCTTTATTTCCATTGAATATATAACTTTGAGTTAAATCAGAATTTTCAAAAGGAAGTAAATAACCATTATAACCTCTCACATTTAAACCGCCTCCCATTTGAAAATGATTGGTTTGTGTTCCAATTACACTCCAATCATTCTGAATTATTCCTGTACTCCTAGCATATTTATTTTCCATCATTTCTTCAGGATTTGCACCAGCTAAATACAATCTTGATTCTGGAGCAATATTTCCTTCCATCCATTGGCCAAATAATCGAGTGCTTAGGTAAAACTTGCCTAAATTATGCTCTGATTTTATTTTAGCACTTATGCCATTGTATTGGTAAAATGATGATAATACACTACTTCTTAAACCAACTTCATAAAATAAACGACTTCTTCTTCCCCAATCTTTTGCTGTTCTCCATTCCAAATTAATGGTTGTATTTTCTCTATCGTTTTGCCAAATATTTTCATTAATACCTAACAAATTATTTAAATCAGAATTATTTCCATGTACATATACATTGCGGTTATTACCAAAACGTCTCATGGTTTTAATGAAAACCTTAATGTTTTGGTTACCAGGTGTCCATTCTAATCCTGCTAATTGTAGATTTAATCCATCTAATTGTCTTGATTGAAGTAAAACATAAGTGTTTTTACTTAGCAGATTTTTATACCAGAAGTTATAATCTATTAATGTATTGTTTGATTTAAAATCGGTTCCATTTGAATAATCAGTTCCAATATCAGAATTATACCAAGCTGTAAATCTAAATTGATGTTTTTTTAGCATATAATTACCATTAAAGTGTAATCCAGCTTTTAATCCATCTAAACTATTCCACCAAAAATCAGGTCTCCATTTTAAAATATAATGTTTTCTGTCAATCGGATTTTTAATTTGATGATCGAATTGAATGTCCAAAGGAAAACAACTACAATTATTTAATGTATTGATATCTGCTAATCTGTATGTAGTATCAATGGCAATCCACTTTAATTTACCCGGAACTTGAATTTGAGTTGAATACTCTTTGTTTAATAAGCCCCATCCTTTCCAGATAGGCAAGGTTGATTCAGGGCTATTTTTAGTGAAATACGAATTTGGAATTGTGTAATGAAATGGTTTTCCTTCTTTAGTTTCTCCATATAAATCAATTGGCATTTGCATTTCACCAATTCGTTTAAGTTTAAGTAAATAGTTGAATTGATTGTTTCCCGCTGAATTAATAAACTTAGGTCTGTAAATTTTATAATCAACTTTTTTAGTTGTTTCCATCCATTGGTCAAAAAACCAGTTCAAATCAGTTTTACTAAAATGAATCATACTAGCTCTAAAATCTTCAAAATAAGGATGACAAGTTTTCCATTGATTAAAATACGATTGCATGCAATACAAGAATAAACTATCACCTAAAACATATTGTAAATTGTACAACATGGTGGCGGTTTTATAATATACAGCTCTATAACCGCCTCCATGACCCAATGCTGAATTAAAATCATCTGAATGCGTATTCAATGGCATGTCTTCATCTGCCAAAGCATCATTCATATAACCTAAATAAACTGTTGTTTCTCTTAGATTTACAGGTTTATAATGTTTTTTAACATACTTATCTTTCCCTTTATATTTTGGATATTCTCCTAATAATTTGCTAGTACTCCAATGAGTTAAGAATTGGGTAAAACCTTCATCCAAACTTGCTCTATAGGTTTCATTATTTCCAACCATTCCGAAAAACCAGTTATGACCAACTTCGTGCGCCAATAAACCAAAATAACCTGGAGAACTTCCGCCATCTAAAGTTAACATAGGATATTCCATTCCATCTCTTGCATCTGCAACAATCATTTTTGGATAGATATAATAGCCAATATCATTGCTATAAGTTTCAATAACTTTTGCTGTAAATGAACTTGCATCTTGCCAACCAGCTGCATGTGGTTCTTGAGCCAATGAAATAATTGAAACTTCGTGTCCGTTTTTTAATTTTAAAATTGTTTCTCCAATTCTATATGTTGGGTCGGCTGTCCAAGCAAAATCATGAACATTAATTGCATTAAACTTCCATGTTCTGAATTCTTTTCTTGTTGGATCAGGTTCAATAATGATACTTGGCTTACTTTCCCAAGGTTTATTCGCAAAATTTTTAATGTCAAGTTTGGCTCTTAATTCATCACTAAGTGCTTCTTCTTTATTTTGAATAACTCCTGTTGCATCTAAAATATAATGATGCGGGAATTTTAGTTCTACATCAAATGAACCAAAATCACCATAAAATTCTTTTCCTAAATGCTGGTCTGTTTCCCATCCAAATTTCCTGTCATAAACACATATTCTTGGATACCAATGAACGCCATCATAATGCTTGTTGCCAAAATTGTCTTTAAACAACTTCATCCTTCGTCTTTGTTCACCTCCATCATCAAAATAGGTTTCAAATTCAATATCAACAATAAGTTGTTTCCCACTTTGAAGAGGTTCATTTAATTCTACTTTTAAGATTGTATTATCAAGACTTATTTTAACTGCCTGACCATTTATTTTAAGCGATTTAATAATTGTTCCTCTACCTGCAATTTCATGTCGACCAAATTTTTGAAGAAAACCATTTTCCTTATTCAGATTTTCTAAATACGAACCTTTTATAAATGCATTTTGATACAAGTGAAAATACAATTGACTTAAATTATCAGGTGAGTTATTAGTATATACCAACTGCTCAGTTCCCCAAACAACATCATTGGTATCACTTAAACTTACTCTTATTTTATAATTTACATCTTGTTGCCAATATGCCTCATTGGGTTTACGATTTTTCCAGTAATATGGATTTTCTGTCGAAGCATAATCTTGTGAAGTGGCTGAAAATGAAAGCATCAAGCCAAATAGAAAAAGTAAAATTGTTCTTTTCATATTTTTAAAATGGTTTGAAATATATGTAAACCAATAAGATTTATCAAAAAACTATACCTAAAATTCAAATCTAACAGCTTTATTCAATTGAAAAATTTCGTAAAGCTTCCTTTTTTTTCTAATTTTGCAAATTGCAATGGAATCAAAATCAACATATCAGATACTAGCTTATTACTTTTATACCCGAATTCCCGACGCTGAAGAATTTACACAACATCACCTTAAATATTGTATTGAATTAGGTATTGTTGGTAGAATTTACTTAGCACATGAAGGTATCAATGGCACAATTTCAGGCACCAAACAACAATGTGCTGTTTACATGGATGATTTAAAATCTGATCCAAGATTTGAAGGGGTTAATTTCAAAATAGATGAAGTTGAAAATCCTGCTTTTAACAGAATTCATGTTCGTTATAAAAAGGAATTGGTTTATTCAGGATTAAAATACATCGACCCAAATAAAAGAACCGGTAAACATTTACGCGGAGACCAAGTTCAAGAAATGATGAATATGGAAGATGTAATTTTGTTAGATGTAAGATCGAATTACGAAACAAGATTGGGTCGTTTTAAAAACGCTTTAACTTTAGATATCGAAAATTTTAGAGAGTTTCCTGAAAAAGTAAAGGAACTTGAAAATTTAAAGGACAAAAAAATAATTACCTACTGCACTGGTGGAATTAAATGCGAGAAAGCATCAGCCTATTTACTGGAAAATGGTTTTAATGATGTTTATCAAATGCACAATGGAATAATTGGTTATGCCCAAGATACAGGTGGTAAGGATTTTGAAGGAGTTTTGTATGTTTTTGATGGAAGGGTCTCTGTTCCAATAAATACAGTAAATCCGGTTTTAATAGCTAAATGTAAAAAGTGTGGAGATGCTACCGACCGAAATCTAAATTGCGCTAATGTTGATTGTAATGAACAGTTTAACATGTGCGAAAAATGTAGTGAAGTAATGGAAGGTTGCTGCTCAGAAGAATGCACCCATGCCCCAGGAAAACGTGAGTATAATGGAACTGGATTTTATTCAAAACCACCAGTTGCAATTGCTATGTTAAATGGTAAGTTAGATTCTTAAAGATTTATAAGAAATTTAAATTTTAAAAGAGGTGAATTCTACTTGAATTTACCTCTTTTTGTTTTTTTTAAGGTTGATTTCCCCCAAAATATGCACATGT
>JAIYDG010000552.1 GCA_027487625.1 Bacteroidota bacterium | reverse complement strand
TACCAGTTCAAGTATATGATAAGGCACTATCAGAATTGGCAAGGGTTTCAAAAAAGTACCTTGTAATTAGTGTACCCTATTATGAAAATGTAGAAAATAGCTTTACCAAATGCCCTCAGTGTTTATCTTCATTCAACACAGACTTGCATTTGCGGAGCTATACTAAAGAGACAATTGAGAACCTTTTTGATCAAGCCAATTTCAAGCTGGTTTCTTATAAAGATCCAGTGAAATCATCTAAATATTTAGGAGTTAAATTTTACTCAAAGGTCAGATCCTGGCTTTCAAAGACTCAGTCTAAACCATTCAACTCCCCATTGTGTCCAATCTGTGGGTACAAAAATGACACGTTTAAAACCCATAAACCCCTTAATCGAACGGAGTTAACTCCGATTGAACGTAAAACACTCAAGTCATGGATAAAATCAATATGGCCAAAAGTTGAAACGCCTGGATATTGGGTAATTGCCATGTACGAAAAAAAATGATGTTCTAATGCTCACCATCATCGACTACGGCGTAGGCAATCTTTCCTCCATTCGCAACATGCTCAAGAAGGCAGGCTATCGGGACGTTGTCATTTCCAGTCAGCTTGCAGACATTGAGCAGGCTGAAAAACTGATCTTGCCAGGCGTAGGCCATTTCGATTATGGGATGAATAAACTACGGGAATCGACATTTTTTGATGCCCTGAACAGAAGGGTACTAGAAGATAAAATCCCCGTTTTGGGCATCTGTTTGGGCGCACAACTATTAACCAAAGGAAGTGAAGAAGGCGTTGAATCCGGGCTGGGTTGGATCAATGCCTACACCCGCAAATTTAGAACTGATCAAATGGATGATCAATCGCTCAAAGTACCACATATGGGCTGGGGCGATGTGCACATCCAAAAGCAAAGTAAACTGCTTGCTGATATTCCGATTGATCCGCGATACTACTTTGTGCACACCTATCACATTGTGTGCGAAGATCCAGCCGATGAGCTGGTTTCCTGCACTTATGGTTACTCATTTACAGCTGGGGTGGAAAAAGGAAACATCCTCGGGGTGCAATTTCACCCAGAAAAAAGTCACAAATACGGATTGAATTTGTTAAGCAATTTTGTACAAAACTGCTGAATGCGTCGGATGAGGGTAATTCCGGTATTGTTGATCCAAAACGGAGGCTTGGTGAAGTCGATCAAGTTCAAGCAGCATAAATATGTAGGCGACCCCATTAACGCCGTGCGGATTTTCAACGACAAAGAGGTAGATGAAATCGTGATCCTGGATATATCGGCCAGTAAAGAAAAACGTGGCCCCAATATCGCCCAGATTGCAGACATTGCGGGCGAGGCATTTATGCCACTGGCTTACGGAGGAGGAATCACGAGCATAGATCAGGTCAAACAAATCTTGTTCAATGGTGCAGAAAAGGTGATACTCAATACGAGTGCATTGGATAACCCAGAATTGATCACCGAAATTGCCAATCAATTTGGCAGTCAAAGCGTGGTTGTATCCATCGACGTGCAAAAAAACTGGTTGGGACAATATAAAGTATACCGCGATTGTGGCGCACAAAGCACCAGCTTTACACCAGAAGCACTGGCAACCCAGGCAGCCGAACTGGGTGCTGGCGAACTCTTTTTGACGAGTATTGATCAGGATGGCACCTTCGGCGGGTTTAACCTCTCGTTGGTGGAAAGAGTGGCCAACGCCGTAAATATTCCGGTGATTGCTTGTGGTGGAGCAGCAGAAGTTGCTCATTTTCGCCAGGCTGTGCAAAAAGGAGCTTCGGCAGTTGCCGCAGGCAGTATGTTTGTGTTTCAACGCCCCCATCGCGCTGTGTTGATTAGTTATCCTACTCCGCAAGAGCTAAAAGAACAGCTTTTTGCACACCTTTAAATCTCTTACGCAATTGACAATCATGCGGTATTACGACGAAGAAAAACTTAAAACCAGCCTTTATGCCAATGGTGGCCGAGCCTACCAGCAATGTACGGTGAGCGTGATGGATACCATTGCAGATCCAAATATTAGTTTTGATGAACAAGGGATTTGTAATTATTATTATGAATACCAACAAAAGGCCGCAGAAGGTATCTTCACCGGAGAAGCAGGACAAGCCAAATTGCAAGAAATGGTTACTCAAATTAAAACTGCTTCACAAGGCCAACAATACGACTGTATTCTTGGCCTGAGTGGCGGTGCCGACAGCACTTATATGGCTTACCTGGCCAAAGAACTTGGGCTCAATCCTCTACTCGTGCATTTTGATTATGGCTGGAATTTGGAAACGGCTGTTCAAAACATAGAGCGAACTGTAAAAGTACTGGGTTTTGACCTGTATACCTATGTGATGGATTGGACAGAGTTCAAGGATTTGCTTCGGGCTTACTTTAAAGCTTCGGTATTGGATCTGGATGTTCCTGCCGATCATTTGATTTTTGCTGCCTTATCCAAGGTAGCAAAAAAACATCGGATTAAATCTATTCTGAAAGGCTATAATATCGCTACGGAAGCCATTTTGCCTCGAACATGGAACTACAATCGAAAATTTGATCTCATCAATTTGAAAAACATCCACCAGCAATTTGGAGAGCGTTCCATTAAGAGCATTCCAAAGTTGGGGTACTGGCAGCGCCAGTACTACAATCGCTTTGTGCGATTGCTAGATTATGCACCACTAAATTATGTTGAATACAATAAAAAGGCAGTTAAAAAACTACTGTCTGATCAGCTCGGATGGGTTGATTATGGGGGTAAACATTGTGAAAATATTTTCACCCGATTTTACCAGGGGTACATCCTTCCCGTAAAATTCAATATCGATAAGCGCAAGGCACACCTCTCCACGCTTATATTTTCTGGTCAAATGACCAGAGAAGAAGCAATGGAGGAGTTGAGTAATCCACCATATGATCTTACCCTGATGAAGGAGGATTACGAGTATGTGGCAAAAAAGCTGGACTTTTCTATTGAGGAGTTTGATCAACTTTTGACCCAACCCAATCGAGATCACCAGGAATTTGGTGATGAGCAGAAAACAGAGCAACGGGTAGCGAAAATAATACGGCCAATCAAAGCCGTTAGAAAACTTTTGCGATGAAAAAAATAGCCATCGTCATTGGTGCTCGTCCACAATTTATTAAACATGCTGCATTGGAAATCGCCTTAAGAGATGATTTCAACGTAGTTACGATACACACCGGACAGCATTACGACCAAAACATGAGTGATGTTTTTTTTAAGGAATTAAACATTGCTCAGCCTACCCATATGCTCAACATCGGCAGTGGAGATCATGGAGATCAAACGGGCAAGATGATGATCAAGATTGAAGAAATTGTAAAGTACGAACGCCCCGATGTATTATTGGTATACGGGGATACTAATAGTACTTTGGCCGGAGCACTTGTTGCGGCTAAGCTCAATATACCCGTTGCCCATGTGGAAGCTGGATTGAGAAGCTTCAATAAGGCCATGCCCGAAGAGATCAATCGAATTCTTACAGATCATGTTTCTTCCGTTCTCTTTTGCCCGACAAATACTGCGGTAGCGAACTTAAAGCGAGAGGGGATCGATACCAATGTTTTTAATGAGGGAGATGTCATGGTGGATATGATTCGAATTGCAAGAGAGAAAAATATCCTGACCCAATCCCGAGATTATGGAAAGTATTATTTCAGTACCATTCATCGGCCATACAATACCGATGATTTAGATCGCTTGATGGACATGATTAGAGTGTTTAATGTACTTGACAAGCCAGTGAAATTTGCTGTTCATCCCAGAACATTGCACAAACTGACCCAGGCTGGTGTAAATACAGCGCGGTTTCAAAATATCCATTTCTTGGAGCCTGTATCTTATTTCGAAAGCCTGCAATTGCAGTATAATGCGCAAGCTGTAATTACAGACTCTGGGGGAATACAAAAAGAGGCGTACGTGTTGAAAAAAAAATGTGTAACTATCCGGAGTGAAACGGAATGGCTAGAAACAGTAAACTCTGGCTGGAATGACTTGGTTTTTGATAACCTAGAGTTATTGAAAACCAAGGTAGGAAATATACCCCAAGTTTATGAGCAAAGTTTGTTTGGAGACGGTTATGCCTCTAATAAAATATCTTTAACGCTAAAAATATCTTAAATGAAAAATAAGTTATTCGATAAGTTTAGAAGAGTATGGCATCGGTTCACTCTACTTAGAAAAATAGCCTATCTGCCTGGCGAATACTCAAGCCCTATAGTTATGCCTGGCGAAATAAAAAATAGAGAAGCTTCTATTTTTAAGATAGTGAGAGAAAAAATTCTAGGTATAGAATTAAACGAAGAAAAGCAATTTATTTTGCTAGAAATACTAGCTAAGTATTATGCTGACTTACCTTTTTCACCGACTAAAAAAGAAGGCACTAGATACTATTATGACAACCCATTTTTTTCCTATAATAGTAGTATTGAACTTTTTGGAATAATTAGACACTTTAAACCCCAAAAGATAGTAGAAGTTGGTTCTGGGTTCTCTTCAGCCTTGATTCTAGATACAAATGATTTATTCATGGAAGGGAAAGTAAAATGTACCTTCATAGATCCATTTCCAGCAAGGCTTCTTTCATTGTTAAATGATCAAGATAAAGCTCAGCATACTATCTTGGCAAAGAAGGTTCAAGAGGTTGATGTGTCTTATTTTGATCAATTACAAGAAGGGGATATTTTATTTATTGATAGTAGTCATGTCTCCAAAACAGGCAGCGACCTTAATTTTTTGTTATTCAATGTATTGCCAATTTTAAAAAAGGGAGTTATAATTCATTTTCATGATATTTTTTACCCCTTTGAATACCCGAGAGAATGGGTTATGAATCCAAATGGATTTGGTTGGAATGAATGCTATATATTGAGGGCTTTTCTAATGTTTAACTCTTCATACGAGATCTTATTCTTCAATACTTATATGGAACACTTTTATAAAGATTGGTTTATACAAAACATGCCAGCTTGCTTAATGCAACAGGGAGGTAGCCTTTATATTGTAAAAAAAGATTAAGCCTATGCGAAAGATTAATGTTTTAATGTTTGCACTTGAATTTCCCCCTGTGAATAGCACAGGTTGCTATCGCTACTTAAAATTTTTAAAACATTTAGATACATATAATATTGAAGCTACAGTATTAATTCCCTCATTAGATGATCTAAAAAAATTACATCCTAATGCTAAAGTAGATTTCACTCTATTAGACCAGATCCCCAAGAATATAGATGTTATTGAAGTTCCACTTTCTAAACGGATAATCGACATAGTCATTGATGCCATTCCAAGTGTTAGAATGAGAAACCTAATTAGGTTAGGTGATGATAACATAGCACATCAATGGAAGAAGCAATTGATAAAAGCCATTGATGTATTAATACCTATAATTCAGCCGAATATTATATGGGGTACTGTGCCTCCTTTTAGCCTTGGTAAGCTTATGCTATCAATCGCTTCAAAACATAAAATACCTTTAATTGTCGATTTTAGAGATGAACTTTCTTTAAATAAAAACATCCCATTTTCAACATATCTTCACTTTTTAAATGCATTTCATACAGAGGAGGCTGTGTTTAAAAATGCAAATGGCATTTCTGTAGTAACTCCT
>JAIYDG010000639.1 GCA_027487625.1 Bacteroidota bacterium | reverse complement strand
GTCAGTTTTTTGTCAGTTTAGAATTGCCCTAATACTTTACTCAATACTCATAAGTTAATGCTTCTATAAAAACTAAAACTTATGAATACCCTATTATTCGACAAATCCAATCTCGATGAGCTTGTATTTGAAAAAAGAAACAAAGCTTACGGTGCTTATGCCATTCGTAAATCGTATCCTGATAATCTCAAACGCAGCATTTATTTCACTTTGGTTCCTATGTTTTTGCTGTTTTTGATTTCTATTTATTTTCAATCAAAAAAGAAGATTGAACCATTAGCACCCGGTTCAAAAACTAATGGAAAAGCTTCATCTAATAAAGATAAAATTCTAAAAGATGAAAAAGTTCAGTTTGCCAATTTTGAAATAGTAATGCCTAATCTACCTGATGAAAACTTTGTGGTAGTAGCAGATAAAAAAGTAATCAAACCTGTTCAAATAAATAGGGTAGATATCAAGCCAATAAGTAGTGCTGGTTTTAGTGGAATTACTTCTTTAATTACTAGCGGTACAGGAATTGGAGGCCCTGGTTCTGGTGCTTCTGGAACTGGTGGATTGGGAGAACTTGAGATGCCAGTAATTACTAAACCTGAGTTTCTTACTTTTACTCAAATCATGCCGGAGTTTCCTGGTGGACTAGAAGCTATGCAAGATTATATACAAAAGAATTTGACTTATCCGAGATGGGCAATTGAAAATGGAGTAAAAGGAAAAGTTGTAATGTCATTTGTGGTGATGCCTGATGGTAGCATAGATTATACTGAAATTGAAAAAGGTATTGGTTTTGGTTGTGATGAAGAAGCATTAAGAGTATTAAGAGATATGCCTAAATGGTCACCAGGTATTCAAAATGGAAAAAAAGTAGCAGTTAAATTAATTCTTCCAATTCGTTTCGATCACTATAACTAAAGATATTCAGGGTTTGGTTTAGGGGTATACCAAATCTTGTTTTAACCCGGATTATGCATTGGAATTCGTAGTGAGGGGTAAAAGAATACGGAAATTGGCAGTTTCGGGAGTAAAGCATACTTAACTAGTATGTTGCATGAGGGAAACTGAGTTTAGGTCCAATTTCAAAGGTATTTTGACCAGTAATATAAAATCTAATGCATTTTCGGGTTTATGATTTCATGTTTTTCTGATTTTTTTTGATTGTTGTGAAAGCTGCTTCATTTCGGAGCAGCTTTTTTTGTGCCCTTGTTCAGCTAGCGAATAAGCTTTTCTTGGTAAATGAATATTGACTTTTCCATAATTACTATCACCAAAGCTTTTCCTCTATATTTGCTGTCTAAATATTTTATATGAATCACATTCGCTTGTTTTCAATCCTTTTGATGGTGTTATTTACTATGAAATCTCATGCACAAGACACGGAATTGCTAAGAAGAGCTGATTTGATTTTTAATTGGCTTCAGAATGAAAAATATGATTCGGTAACAACCTTATTTGATAGAGACATGAAGCGGCAGTTTGATGCTTCGCAATTGGAAGGTGTTTGGGGTCAGGTAACAATGACATACGGTGCGGTTAAAAAATCAGGTGAAGTGATTTTAGAAAAGCAAGACAAATTCATTAGAACTCAACGTATGGTAGATTTTGAAGGCGGAAGAATTACCTTATTGGTGGCTTTCGATTCAATTAATCAAGTTGCAGGATTGTTTCTACAGCCTGGTGATGTTCCTTATTCTCCTTCTAATTATGTAAATACCGAATTGTTTAATGAATACAGAATTGACTTCGGTGCACCTGATTTTAAGAATTCAGGTAAACTTAGTATTCCTAAATCGTATAATAAAGCTCCATTGGTAATTATAGTTGCAGGTTCTGGTGGTATTGATAAAGATTGTTCAATGGGCGCTAATAAAATCTATAAAGACCTGTCATGGGGTTTATCAAGTAAAGGAATTGCTACTTTTAGGTACGATAAAAGAACTTATCGTTATCAAAATGTATTGATTGAAAATGATAAAAGCGGAAAAACTGCATTTGATATCAGGACAGAATATTTGCAAGATTTGAAAGAAATTATTACGAGTTTAAAAAAGAGGAAAGATTTCGATACTAAACGAATTTTTATCATGGGACATAGTCAAGGAGGATATTTGATTCCGATGTTAAACAAAGAATTCAAAGCGGTATTTGGTTTTATTTCTTTAGCGGGCACACTTAGAGAAATTCCAGAATTGGCAATGGAACAAATTGATTATTTGAGTTCATTTGAAACCATGGATGCAAAGGATTCTATAGAAGTTCAAAATATAAAAAGACAAATGTGGAACTCTCTTTCACCGCAAATTTCAAATGTTTCAAGTAATGATTCAGTTTTAGGTCCTTATACAGTGAATTATTGGAAATATTTGGCATCTTATAAACCAGCAGAATTGGCTTCACAAATAAAAAAACCGGTTTTGGTATTACAAGGTGAAAGAGATTACCAAGTGCTCATGAAAGATTATGAATTATGGAAAAGTACTTGTTCAGGAAAACCGAATTTTAGTTTTAAATCTTACCCAGCTTTGAACCATTTGTTTATGGAAGGAAGTGGAGGTAAATTATCAACTCCCAAAGAATATTTAAGAGCCAGTAATGTGCCGGAGTTTGTAATTATTGATATTAAAAACTGGATTGAATCACAAAAATAGATATCGCTCAAGATCTTGAATGTGATTGTTGAGGCCTAAGCATTAATTGATATAATTATGAGAAAATCAATTATTTGTATTCCTTATTGACGAAAAGTGCTAAAAAAGTAGTTTTTCGTCAATAAGGAGCTTAACTTTGTGAAATACAATGTACTAATGATTTTAGACAGATGATTAATAGAGACGTTTATTTACAAAAGCTTCGGCAACTTAAAGATCAAAAACTCATCAAAGTTGTTACTGGTATTAGGCGTTGCGGAAAGTCGACTTTGTTGGATGCTTTTAGAAACGAATTGATTAGTGGTGGAGTTAATACAGAGAATATCATCTTCATAAATTTCGAAGAAAGAGAAAATTTGCATTTGACCGATTGGACGGTTCTTTATGATGAAATTGCTAGAAGGCTGAGTTCCGATACTACTCATTATATTTTCTTAGACGAAGTGCAGATGGTGAATGATTTCGAAAAACTAATTAATGGCTTATTCACAAAGAAAAATATTGATTTGTATGTAACGGGTTCAAATGCTTATTTACTATCGAGTGAATTAGCTACTTTGCTTACTGGACGTTATATCTCAATTAATGTGCAACCTTATTCTTTTGCTGAATATGTGCAAGCATATAACGGAGAAACTAATACAGACAAATTATTTCGACAATACCTGAATGTGAGTAGTTTTCCTGAAGCAGTTAATCTGGCTTTACACAATAATGAATTGGTTAATGATTATTTGCAATCCATATATGATACAGTTGTTTTAAAAGATATAGCTCAACGTTATAAACTTCGAAATATAAACAATTTACGTCGTGTAATTAGCTTTGTATTTGATAGTGTTGGTTCTTTTGTTTCTCCCAATAATATTGCTGAAACGCTTAATCAAAAATCTAAAAAGACAATTTCTCACAATACAATTATTAAGTATTTGGATTTTCTAACAAATTCTTACATCATTTATCCAGCCCAGCGTTATGATATTAAAGGAAAGGAATTATTGGCATTAAATCAGAAGTATTATTTAGTTGACCTGGGTTTAAAGAATATTACTACAAGTAATAAATACGACTCTGATTTAGGACGCAAATTGGAGAACGTTGTATATTTTGAATTGCTAAGGCGTGGAGGTAAAATTTATACAGGAAAGAATGATGATAAGGAGATTGACTTTGTAGTTCAGAAACCAAACAATGAAAGAATTTATTACCAGGTAGCTTTTACTGTAAGTGATGAAAAAACCTTTGAAAGGGAGATTTCTGCTTTTAGAAGTATTCGTGATAATTATCCTAAGATTTTACTAACCCTCGATTACGATACTGCCAATATTGAAGGTGTTCAAAAAATTAATATCATTGACTGGCTTTTAACCTAATTCAGTTATTTTACTTTGATAGATTTGTTTCTTTAGGTTTGTATAAATTTTTTATTTTAAAGTACTGATAAATAGTGATATATCACCCTTATTGACGAAAAGGACTAAAAAAGTGGTTTTTCGTCAATAAGAGAGATAATTATTTGAAAAACAAATAGATATTATGAATATTTGTTTTCTTTTGTAGTCAGAATATTACTCATGTTTTATCCGACAAAACTCAGTGAAGTTTCGTGGATTTATGATGTCATTATTACTATTAGGATAAATATTGGTGAAAGCTTTGCTGATTTTGTGGTTTTTATTTTTGTTCCATTTCATTTCGAAGCCAAAAATTTGATCCTTTAAAATTTCTACATAATCAACTTCGCTTTGGTTGTAATTTCTCCAAAAATAGGGCTTGATATTTGGATGAAAATAGCTATTCATTTTTAACCTCTCACTAATCATCAAATTTTCCCATAATTGTCCAACATCGTTTCGTAAACTAAGGTCTTCCATGCTATCGATTACAGCATTCCTAACTCCGTTATCCCAGAAGTAAATTTTATTCATTTTACTTACTTCTTTTCTTGCATTGGTTGAGTAAGCAGATAAACGAAAAACTACAAAAGATTTTTCTAATAAGGTGATATAGCTTTCTACTGTTTCTGATTTTACTTGCAAGGTATTGGCCAATTCGTTTATTGAAACTTCTGAACCAATCTGATATGCCAATAGTTTTAAAATTTTGTCGAGCAAATCTGGTTTTCTGATGTCTTTCCATGCCAAAACATCTTTGTATAAATACTGGTTACTTAGATTTTTAATTAGTGTTTCTGCATCGGCTCGGTTGTTACAAACATCTGGGTAGTTTCCATAAACCAAATGAAAAGGTAATTCTTGTTCAATTTCGAAATCGGATTTTCCAACGTATAATTCTTTGAGAGAAAATGGATACAAATGGAACTGGATTTGTCTTCCTGTTAATGGCTCAAAAATGTTTTCTGAAATATCTAAAGAGGATGAACCAGTTGCAATGAATTGAGTTTGTTTAAAATTATCAACCATGAGCTTTAGTAAAAGACCTGCATTCGCTATTCTTTGAACTTCGTCGATGATTACAATTTTGTAATTCCCAATGATTGATTTGATATTGTTTATACTCAGTTCTTCAAATCGGTTTCTAATACTTGATTCATCGGCATTGAGCCACAATGTTTCTTTGTTGTTTTGAAACATCTGTTGTAAAAGTGTGGTTTTTCCAACCTGACGAGCACCAATTAAAACGAGCACTTTTCCTTTGAAAAGCCATTTTTCTAATTGGTTTTGTAAATCTCTATTGAATGAATCCATATTCAAAACTAGTAAAATTTCCTATATAGTAGAAATATTTCTAGTAAAATTTCCATTATAATGGAAAAATATCTAGTAAAATTTCTATTACAGAAAAAATGCATAGGATGTTTCAGCGAAACATCTTTCGAAAAATGCTTGGATTCACGGAACATCTTAATGGAAGGATTTCGCGTTAAGGACAGAAACGGATATCCTTTTTTCTCCTATCAAACAGAAATGTGGATGTTGGAAATTGATTTTACAATTTTTATAAGATCAGAGAAAAAAGATAGGAGAGTATGGCCTGACCCCGCTTTTGTAGCTTCTCAAATGCTTATTTAGAAAATATGATGCTGCTACTAATGAAATTTAAAAGCGGGGTAACGCCCAAAAGAGAAGTGTAATTTTATACCAAAGCTAATTGGTTGTAGTGAATAGAGATGTCATCAAGGATTTGTAAGACATCCTCGAATTTTTCTGCCATAACCAAACGTGTTCTAAAGCTTTTGAAATGATCGAGGCCTTTGAAATAGTGGCTGTAATGTGGACGCATTTCTACAATTCCAGCCCAATTTCCTTTCCATTCTACCGACTTGGTTAGATGGGTTCTGCAGGTATTCACTCTTTCGTCAATGGTAGGCGGAGCAAGGTGTTCGCCGGTTGCAAAGAAGTGTTTGATTTCTCTGAAAATCCATGGATAACCAATAGCTGCACGGCCAATCATGATGCCATCAACGCCATAAGTATTTTTATATAGAAGCGCTTTTTCTGGCGAATCAATATCTCCATTTCCGAAAATTGGAATTTTAATTCTAGGATTTTCTTTCACTTTGGTCATGAGGGTCCAATCGGCATGACCTTTGTACATTTGCGCGCGGGTTCTGCCATGAATGGTAAGCGCTTGAATGCCTACATCCTGCAATCTTTCTGCCACTTCAAGAATATTAATACTATTATCATCCCAACCCAAACGGGTTTTTACTGTAACTGGTAACTTGGTAGATTTAACTACCGCAGCGGTTAATTGCACCATTTTAGGCACATCTTTTAAAATTCCTGCACCGGCACCTTTGCAAACCACTTTTTTTACCGGACAACCAAAATTAATGTCAACCAAATCGGGTCCGGTTGCATCAACAATTTGGGTTGCCATTGTCATAGCTTCCTCATCGCCTCCAAAAATTTGGATACCAATTGGGCGTTCGTAATCATAAATATCGAGTTTCATTTTACTTTTGATGGCATCACGAATGAGCCCTTCAGAAGAGATAAACTCAGTGTACATGAGGTCTGCGCCTTCTGTTTTACACACGGCTCTGAATGGAGGATCACTAACATCTTCCATTGGAGCTAAAAGGAGAGGAAATTCTCCTAAATCAATATTTCCGATTTTTACCACTTAACGCTTTGTATATTGCGGCACAAATATAAGAAGATGTCTGAAACCACCATTTTTAGTAGCAACCGATACTTATTCTTTTTAAGCAGATCATTCATTTTGTTAGGAATGACGCTTGTATTTGGATCGGTTTTTTCTTTGGCAGGATATTTAGTTGCCAAAATATTGTTTGGCGTTGATATGACGCAATTGTATGAATTATTACAAAATGCCAAAACAGATTCCAATTCAAGAAATGCTTTACTGGCATTTCAGGCCTTAGCAGGTTCAATTGGTACATTTTTAATGCCAGCATTGTTATTTCCAAAAGCCATTGGTAAGTATGCGCCAAGTTATATTAAAATAGCTCAACCATTTAAGGCGTATTATTTATTATTTGCTCCATTGTTGATTATCATTAGTATGCCAATGATTTCATGGATTAGTGAAATGAACCAAGCAATTAAATTTCCGGCATCGATGGCAGATTTTGAATTATCGATTAGAAACATGGAAGACCAGGCAAAAAAACTTACAGAGATTATGGTGATTACAAATAGTCCGGCGCAGTTTTTTTTGAATTTGCTTGTAATAGCCTTATTACCTGCCATTGCTGAAGAATTCTTTTTTAGAGGCGTTTTACAAAATTTTGCCCGTCAATGTTTTTACAATCCGCATATTGCTATTTGGTTTACAGCGATTGTTTTTAGTGGAATTCATGGGCAGTTTTATGGGTTTATTCCGCGAGTAGTTTTAGGGGCTTTATTTGGATATTTGTATTTGTATTCGGGAAATATTTGGGTGGTTGTGATAGCCCATTTTGTGAATAATGGCTTGGCTTTATTGGGTTTTGTGTTATCAGATATTTATAAAAATGTGGCCATATTTAATGAAGATTATCAATTTCCTTTATATGGTTCAATTATTAGTGTTGTAGCAACATTGGGTTTAATTTTGTGGATGAGTAAGCTACAATTCAGAACATTGCAGGAGCAGATATTTGAATAGGAGTGTTCAAATCAACATACATTGTACTTTTTTATTGGTGAAAACCCTTTTGGTTGTTGAAAGAATTAAAACCATCATTGTAAGGTGAAACCATTGGGTTATAAATTTTTGATGGTTTAAAAGCATAATTAACATGAGTAATTTTTGGCAAAGGGCGCTTACGGGATCTGTTTTTGTTTTGGCGATGGTAGGAGGGACGATGTTCAATGAATGGAGTTTTTTCATCCTATTATTTGTGATTAACTTTTTGTGTTTATTCGAGTTTTTTGAGTTGATGTTGCCGGATAAATCGTGGATTGAAAAATACCTTGGCGTAATTGCAGGTTCAGTTATCAATGTCATGTTTGCTTTTATAATTAAGGAAGATTTGCCGTTAGCTTGGTTTTATCATTTGATTCCAGTGTTTCTTGCATTATTTATTGTGAAGTTATTTGAAAATAACGGACGTGAATTTGAAACTCTTGCATTTCAGTTATTGGGAATTATTTATATCAGTTTTCCATTGAGTATGTTGGCAGATTTTGGTTATTTTAATTCATTATCATACAGTTATACCTTACCATTGGGCTTTTTTATATTACAATGGAGTAGTGATACTTTTGCCTATTTGGTTGGAGTAAAATTTGGAAAAAACAGATTGTTCGAAAGAATTAGTCCGAAGAAATCGTGGGAGGGAGGAATAGGTTCTTTATTTTTAACAATGGGAATGGGTTATGTACTTTCATTGTTTTGGAACGATTTGAGTTCTACTGAATGGGTTATAATAGGAGGCATAGTTGTGGTTTTTGGAACTTTGGGAGATTTAACAGAATCATTACTAAAAAGAAATATTGGGATAAAAGATAGTGGTAGTATTTTACCAGGACATGGAGGTGTTTTGGATAGATTTGACGGGGTTTTTATTTCGGCTCCGGCAGTTTACTTTTACTTATTACTTAGTATATAAATAGGAAGTTCTTAGCATTTTTGAGAATTTCAATTAAGTTTGTCAAATTTTTCATTAAAAAAATCTAGCAATGGCAGGTGACAATGTGATTAAACATAGCTCCGAAAATCCTTTCGAGTCTATGAAAAAACGTTTCGACGTAGCAGCTAAAATCATCGGTTTGGATGAGAGCGATTACAACGTTTTGATTGCCCCACAAAAGGCAGTAATTGTGAATATTCCGGTAACTATGGATGACGGAAAAGTTCGCGTTTTCGAAGGTTTCAGGGTTGTACATAATGCAAATCTTGGTCCTTCAAAAGGAGGTATTCGTTATTCAATGGATGTTCATTTAGACGAAGTGAAAGCTTTGGCTGCATGGATGACTTGGAAATGCGCTGTTGTAGGAATTCCTTACGGCGGTGGTAAAGGTGGTATTAAATGCGATCCTCGCAGCATGAGCAAAGGGGAATTAGAAAGATTAACCAGATCTTATACAGATTTAATGGTTGATGTATTTGGTCCTGATAAAGATATTCCAGCTCCTGATATGGGAACAGGTCCGCAAGAAATGGCTTGGATTATGGATGAATATTCAAAATTAGTTGGTCATTCAACTCCTGCTGTAGTAACAGGTAAGCCAATTGTTTTAGGAGGTTCATTAGGTCGTGTTGAAGCTACTGGACGTGGTGTAATGGTTTCAACCCGTTCTGCATTATCTAAATTAGGAATTAGTCCTATTGGCGCAACAACTGCTGTACAAGGATTTGGTAATGTAGGAAGTATTTCTGCTAAATTATTGGCTTCACAAGGAATGAAAGTTGTGGCTATTTCTGATGTTAGCGGTGCATATTACAATGAAAATGGAATTAATGTTGAAGAAGCAATTGCTTATAGAGACGGAAATAAAGGCACTTTAGAAGGATTCACTGCAGGACGTAAAATAACCAATGCAGAATTATTGGAATTAGAAGTTGATGTATTGGTACCTGCCGCAATGGAAGACCAAATCAACGAAGAAAATGCTGATAGAATTAAAGCTAAAATGATTGTAGAAGGAGCAAATGGCCCAACTTCTGCAAGTGCTGATGAAATCTTGAATAGAAAAGGTATCATGGTTGTTCCTGATATCTTGGCAAATGCTGGTGGTGTTACAGTAAGTTATTTCGAGTGGGTTCAAAACCGTTTGGGTTACTTCTGGACAGAAGAGCGTGTATATCGTCGTGCTGACCGTGTGATGAAAACAGCTTTTGAAGGAGTTTATGCTGCTTCACAGAAATACAATATCAGCATGCGTATTGCAGCTTATGTTGTTGCCATCGAAAAAGTTGCTGAGGTTGAGAAACTTCGCGGCAAGTTTGGTTTATAATCCTGATTTTTAATTTATTTTTGTTACGCAGTGTACGAAAGTGCACTGCGTTTTTTTAATATTATATACATGCTACATAGAGAAGGTAAGGCTACTATTTTTATTACATTATTGGTTCTTGGAATCATCAATTTTCCTATTATTCAATTTCTGCCCGACATGGTTTGGTTACAGAATATTGTTTTATTCATTTCATTGGTACTTTTAATTATTGTACTTCAGTTTTTTAGAAATCCATCAATTCAGGTTACAGAAGGTGAAAACCTTGTTATTTCGCCTGCCGATGGAAAAGTAGTAGTAATTGAAGAAGTTGATGAAGATGAATTTTTCAAGGGGAAAAGATTACAGGTTTCTGTTTTTATGAGTCCATTTAATGTGCATGTAAACAGAAATCCAATTTCAGGAATCGTAAAGTACTTTAAATATCATCCTGGTAAATACCTAGTAGCTTGGCATCCAAAAAGTTCAACCGAGAACGAAAGAACTACAACTGTTATTGAGAAAAGTAATGGTGTACAAATATTATTTCGCCAAATTGCTGGTGCGTTGGCTAAAAGAATTGTTTGGTATGTAAAAGAAGGTCAAGCAGCTAAACAAGGTGGTGAAATGGGTTTTATTAAATTTGGTTCAAGAGTTGATATTTTTCTTCCATTAGATGCAAAAGTTAAGGTTGAATTGAACCAAAAAGTAAAGGGTGGAAGAACAATTTTAGCAGAAATTTAACAAATAGTCATTGGAAATCATTTTTTTAGCATTGTTTTTGTAGTAGATTCGTTATCATAAAGAAATTTAAACTTAAATATATGAAGAAAATTATTTTAACCGCTGCATTTGCAGCATTCATGTTGATTGGTGCTAATGCACAAACTCCAGCTAAACCAGTTGTTGCAAATGCTCCAACAGCTACTGCTGTTGTTGCTGATGTTCCAGATGCTGCTGCAGCAGAATCAAAACCTGAGAAAGAGAAAAAATCTAAGAAAAAAGATGCTAAAGCGTGTGCTGATAAAAAAGACAGCAAATCATGTGCTTCAGGTGAGAAAAAATCTTGCTGCAGTCATGGTTCTTCTAAAGCAGAAGCTACAAAAGAAGAAAAATAGTTTGAAGAAATTCAATCAGGAAAGGGAGCCGTTTGGTTCCCTTTTTTTGTTAGTATTCACAGTATTTTCTTATATAGTCCCAGGAGTTTCCAAAACCTAATTTGGCTGATTCTTTGAACTCTTCGCAGGCTTGTATTTTATTTTCTTTTGGGTTGATTTCGAGTAAGGTGACAGCATGAATAAAAATAGCTGTTTCAAAATTGGGTTTTAAACTCATGGCTGTATCAAAATTATTTAAAGCCAAATCAAACTTTTTTAGTTCAAACAAAGCTCTTCCTCTGCCATAAAATGCATGTGGGTTTTTGGGATTGATTCTTATAGCTCTGCTAAAAATTGGAATACTGGCAGTGAATTGTTTTAAGCCCAACATGGCCATCCCTCTTTTAACAAAAATATCATCTCTTTTAGGGTCGATTGCGAGTATTGAATCATAATCATGGATGGCAAGTTTATGTTCACCAATCATACTATAAGCATAAGCTCTATTTTCAAAAGTTTCTTTGTTTCTAGGATTGAACTTTAATGCTTTTGAGAAATTATCAATAGCAGAATTCCATTTGTAAATCTTGGTTTCTAATACCCCAATATTAAAATAATAGATGGCTTCCTTATTGTTGCATGCCAATGCCTGATAGTATGATTTTCGAGCCTGTCGATAATCTTTTAATTCGTAAAAAGTTTCTGCTCTTAAAGCAAATGCTTCTGAATAACATTCGTTGATTGCAATGGCTTTATTAATTTCATTAAATACATCAATATACAATTTTTGTTCTAGCCTGCATTTTGCTTTTATGTAATACGATTCAGCTAATCTTGGATTTTGAGCCAATGCTTGGTTACAATAATTGATTACCTCTTTGAAATTCTTGTTATTTAAGGCTGTTTTTGCAAGCTCAATAAAACTTGAATCTGTTTGAGCCAAACTATGTTTTGTAAAAACAGTTAAAGTAAAAAACAAAACAAATACTGTAATTTTTGATTTCAATTTATTCGGGCTTTGAAACGGGTAAAGTAAAGCAAAAAACAGAACCATTTCCTTCTTCACTTTCAACCCAGATATTACCATTATTTTTTTCTATAAACTCCTTACAAAGCATCAAACCTAAACCTGTTCCTTTTTCATTTCCGGTTCCTTTAGTGCTGGTATTTCTGTATTGAGTAAATAGTTCAGCGGCTTTTTCAGGATTTATACCCACACCATTATCAATCACCATTATCTTTATAGTGCCGTTTTCATCTTCTTCACTCAGCACATTTATGAAACCATTTTCAGGAGTAAATTTTACAGCGTTTGATAGTAAATTTCTTAATACCAGATTCACCATATCAGTATCTCCATATGCAATAGCTGATTCATCTACATCATTAGACACCTGTATTCTTTTTTGAGTTGCAGAACCTGTAACCAAATTGATATTTTCTTGAGCCAACTGATACATGTTTAAGACTACAGGCTTCATCGGAATTCCTTTAATTTGTCCTGATGCCCATACCAATAGGTTTTCTAATAAATCAATTGTGTTTTGCACAGAAAACGAGATTTCTTGAGTTAGTTTCGGGTGATTTTCGGATTTATATTCTGGGTGAGAAACCAAATCGAAATACAATTTTGTAGTCGTTAAACTATTCCTTAAATCGTGAGATATGATAGAGAAAAATCTATCTTTAACATCATTTAATTGAGTTAATTGTTCTTTTTGAAGCTCAATTGCCGAGTTTTTATTTTGTAATTCCTGGAATTGTTTATTGAGTTGTTTGTTGATTTTTCTATTTTGAGTGGTGAAATAAATAAAAACACCAATCAGAATTAAAAACAAAATGGAGAGTGCTGTAAAGAAGTTTCTTAGTTCTCTTTCTTTCTTAAAGCTGAGTTCGTTTAGTTGTTCATTCTTTTTATAAATTTCAATCTCAGCTTGTTTTTTTTCTGATTCATATAATAGTTGTAAATCCGAAGTTTTTCTAAGGATTGAATCGTTATAAATTGAATCTTTAATTTCATTACTTAAAGCTTCAAATGCTTTTGATTTATTTTGATCGTTTAATGATTTATACAACAAAGCTAAACCTTGATAAGCTTCATCCAGTTCGATGTTTAGTCCAGAAGTTTTAGAAATTTCAATAGCAGTTCTGTATTGTGAGCTTGAACTTTCATAGTCTTTTAGTAAGTAATTTACTTTTGCTAATCCATTTAAATTTTCGGCAATTAAGGCTTGTGCTTTAAACTTTTGAGCGATAGTTAATGATTGTGTATAGAGTTTTTTAGCTTCAATAAAATCTTCTTGATTTAAGGCTATTTCTGCCAGTTTTAGTAAGGTATTTGCTTCACCAGCTTTGTTTCCTATTTCCTTATAAATATTTAATGCCTTATTTAAGAATTCCTTTGTTTTTGGGATGTTTTTTTGGTTTTGGTAAATCGTTCCCAAATTTTCAACCATTACCAATTGTCTGAATTTATCTTTTTCATTTTCCATGATTTTTAATCCTTTCAGATTGTATTCAATGGATTGACTAAATAAATTCATTCGGGCATAAACATCACCCAATGCAGTATAACATTGTAGAAGTCCGTTTGCATCTTTTTTCGATTCAAAATACCTGAGTGCTTCCAAATAACTTTTTACTGCTCCTGGATGATATCCTTGAGCATGATAAGTTTTCCCAATTAAATAAGCGCTTTGAGCCTTTTTTTCGGAGTTTTGGTGTTTGGTATGTAAGACAATTGCTTTTTGAAGTTTTTCTCTTGAAAGGTTGAAATTTCCAAGGTTGATTAGATATTGACCTTGTAATTGGAGAATTTCGGCCTGCAGGAATTCATCATTTTCCTTTTCACTATATTCAAGTGCTTCATCGAGTGATTTAATAGCAAGATTAGGTTGGGATAAGCTTAACTGACGTGCCTCTTTAACTAGCATCAACGCTTTGGAACTATAACTGCTGTCTTGTGAAGCCCAAGACTTGGGTGCACAAAACAGCAGTATTATAACTACATAAATGAAATATAATTTATTTAGTTTCATGTAAAAGAAGGAAACAGCGCATTACAATTACGAAAATACCCAATCGAAAGGGCTTTTCTATGAAGCGTTTTCTTTCTCTACAAGTTTAAATCCTGAACCATGAACATTTACTATTTCTAGGTTTGGATCTTCTTTTATTAATTTTCTTAGTTTATTGATATAAACATCAAGATTTCTGGCAGTATAAAAATCATCTCTTCCCCAAACATTTAATAATAAACTGTTTCTGGAAATCAATTGGTTTTTATTTTTAATGAAGAGTTTGATTAAATCAGCCTCTGTATTACTTATTTTTTTGATGTTTTCACCAAAACTCAACATGTGATTAGGAATATCAACTTTCATATTACCAATCTCATAGGTTTCGTCCTGAACAATTAATTCAGCAGCGGCATTTTGACTTCTTTTAAGAATAACTTTAATGCGCGCCAATAATTCCTGTGTGCTAAATGGTTTGGTAATGTATTCATCAGCACCAATTTCAAATCCTTTTAACTTATCTTCTTCTGAAGAATTTGCAGTTAAAAAAAGAATTGGCGTATGTTGATTTTTTTCTCTTACCAATCTAGCTAATTCAAAACCATTTTTTTTGGGCATGTTTACATCAAAAATACAAAGATCAAATCTCTCTTTTTGAAAGGTCTGCCAACCTTCTTCTCCATCTTTACAATGTCTAGAAGTGTAACCACTTAGCTTAAGATTTTCCTTTAAAAGTGCAGCTAAAGTGAGTTCATCTTCAACCAAAAGAATGTGCGGTAGTATTTCTTTTCCCATAGTGGTAGTGTTTGATACGAATTTATAAATTCATTGCTTGTCATTACTATTGTAATCTTTTATCTTAATTGGAATTTTAATTATTTTTTTATCTTTTTATTAAGGAATCTTGCTAAACTTAATAAAATGAGTCAATTAGGATTAATGATTTGTGATTTTTTTAAGTTTTGTTTTAGAATAAATAAGGTAAAAATTAAGCCTTTATGAGAATAAAAGATATTGTCATCCTTTTCAGGTTTCCATTTTCTTTCTTCTTAATGCCTGTGTTTTTTTACGCAATCAGTAACACAAACGAAATTGATGTAAATAATTGTGTTTTGATGTTTGTGGCATTACATGTGTTTTTGTTTCCTGCAAGTAATGCCTATAACAGTTACATGGATCAGGATACCGAAAGCATTGGCGGAGTAGAAAAGCCGCCATTATCAGATAAAAAATTGTTTTATGCCTCTGTATTATTTGATATTATTGGTTTGGTTTTATGTTATTTGGTTTCCATATATTTTATGCTTGGAATGCTTACTTATACATTGGTATCAAGAGCCTATAGTTGGCATGGAATCAGAATTAAGAAATATCCAATTTGGTCTTTTTTATCGGTGGTTATTTTTCAGGGAATCTGGATATACTTTTTTGTTCTAAATTTTTCAGGGCAACAATCTTATCACTTACCTGATTTTTCTGAAATGGATTTGATTTATGCAGGTTTAATATGTTCACTTAATTTGGCTGCTATGTATCCAATTACTCAGGTTTTTCAACACAAACAAGATGCAGAGCAAGGTGTAATGACATTAAGCAGACTTCTTGGAATAAAAGGTACTTTTTATTTTAGCAGTACCATTTTTCCTTTGATTGCTTTGTGTTCATTTTTATATTTTAAGGAGTTGGATTTTTATCCTGCATTTTTAATTTGGTTAACAATGAATGCTCCTGTTATGGTTTACTTTTTTTATTGGATGATTCAAGTTTTAAAAGATGAAAAGCAGGCTAACTATCAGCATTGTATGAGATTAAATTTGTTAGCTTCCATTTCAATGAACATTTTCTATATGGGCTTGTTCTATTATCAACAAAGTCTATGAGTTATTTACATTCCATTCAAGTTGCATTACCGGATTTCAAAACATCGCAGGATTCTATCTCAGTTTTTATGCAGAACTGGTATGGTGCAGATGAAGAAATATCTAGAAAAATTCAATTAATGTATGCAAGAAGTGGAATTAGTTTTAGGCATTCATGTATTGATGATTTCACAGGTAATTCTAGAAATCAATTTTTTGCCAATGATAGTTTTCCAGGTATTTCAAAACGAATGGAAAAATACTTTGAAATTGCTCCTCTATTAGCAAATAAAGCTTCTGAAAAAAGTTTAATTGCTTCAGGTTTTACTAAGGATAAAATTACTCATCTCATTACTATTTCCTGCACAGGAATGGCTGCTCCGGGTTTAGATTTAATGTTAATAGAAAGTCTTAATCTTCCTTTAGATATACAAAGAACTTCTGTTAATTTTATGGGATGTTATGCCGGTTTTCACGGATTAAAAATGGCTCATCAAATAACACAAGCAAATAGAAATGCAAACGTATTGTTAGTTAGTGTTGAACTATGCACTTTGCATTTCCAAAAAGAATATAGCATAGATCAGGTTGCTGCTAATTTGCTTTTTGCTGATGGTGCTGCTGCTTGTATTATTTCTTCTGAAAAACCACTTTCAACCAAGTCTATAAGTTTGAATTCGTTTTATTCAATGATTATTCCGAAAGGCAATAATGATATGGCCTGGAATATTTCTGAATCCGGCTTTTTGATGAAACTTAGCGCCTATATCCCAGATTTATTAAAAGATGGAATTGGTCCTATTCTTCAAAATGCACTTGTTAAATCTGGCTTATCGAAGGAGGATATTCATACTTGGGCAATACATCCAGGAGGAAAAAAAATATTGGATAAACTAAAAACGGAATTAGCCATAGATGATTCGCAATTACAAGCTTCCTATCAAACATTAGCTGATTATGGGAATATGTCGAGCGCCACAATATTTTTTGTGTTGAAGTATGTTCTCGAAAGTAAAAAATACGAAGAGAATCAAATTGGTTTTGCCGCAGGATTTGGTCCCGGTCTTACTGTAGAAACCTTAATTTTTAACAAGTAGAATATTCAATTCTAATTGTAATGGATGTAATTTAGATATTTCCTAAAATTAAGAAGTATTATCCCGATTTTATAAATTTAACATGCTTACATATATTTAATTGTAGGTTTACAATTCCTTCATTTTCAAGAATCAAATTTGTTAAAAATATGATTATGAAAATTTTATCAAAAGAAAACCTTTCAGTAATAACTGCTTTTATTTTGGCTTGTGGTTTCCTATTTGTAGAACAAGAAGGAGCTGAGCAAAGATTCTTTTGTTATGTTTCATTCGCTTTTTTAAGCTTCCCAATGTTATTCAAGGTCATTAAATTTATTTTGGCCAATATCAATATTGATGCATTTGAAATGAAATAAGCCCAATAAAATCGGGCTTATTTATTTTTGTTAGATGTATTAGGTTTTAGGAACCTTGTTTAAATCCTATACTTTTCTTTTCGGTTGGTTGAACACTTTCGAGTTTAAATTCTTCAACGTCTTCCATTTTTAGCTGCATAATCATGTCTTTTTCTCTTTGTGCAGCTTCCAGTTTTGCCAATCTCAAGTGTTGGTTTTTAATGGCTTCTTCTATAATTTTTCTTACTGTTCTGGCATTACCAAAGAATTGGTTTCTTGCCAAATGAAGCAATTCAAAATATTTCTTTAAGTGTTCAGCAGCATCAGCATCAGCGTGGATAGAGTTACCTGCAAGCATTTTTGTGCCAATATCAAATAATTGAGAAGCATTGTAATCTTCAAAATGTAATTCTCTATCAAAGCGTGATCTTAAACCAGGATTTGATTCCAAAAATTGTTTCATGTTTTGGGTATATCCAGCAACAATTACAATAAAATCACCTCTGTTATCTTCCATCTTTTTCAAAATGGTTTCAATTGCTTCTTTACCAAAATCGTTTTCACCACCTTCACTTAAGGCATAAGCCTCATCAATAAATAAAACACCACCCATTGCTTTTCCGAGAAGTTCATTGGTTTTTATGGCAGTTTGACCAACAAATCCGCCTACCAAAGCTTGTCTGTCACACTCTACCAAATTCCCTCTTTCTAAAATACCAAGTGCTTTATAAATCTGGGCTAGGATTCTGGCAACTGTAGTTTTACCAGTTCCTGGATTGCCTGTAAATACTGCGTGTAAAGAGAAACTCTGACGAACATCTTTTCCAATTTCTTTGTAAAAACGAACAAGCTTAACCAATTCATCAATTTCATTTTTCACACTATTTAAACCAATCATGTGGTGTAAGGTGCTAAGGGCTTGCTTTAACAAATCTTCATCAATTGGAATATCAGCTAAACTGCGTGTTTTTCCTGCGAATATTTTTTCTATATCGATTTCTGAAATCGTTGAAATCTCTTCCTTACTTAATTCTTTTGGATTACGGGTTTGCATCAACCTTAAACCCATATTCATTTTACTTTCATCTATAAGAGAGTTCACATATCGAGCATTTCCAAACATTTTATCTCTTTCACGATACGCATCAACTAATTTTTTATACAGAAACTCTCTTGCAGTTTTACTTAAAATAACTCCTCTTTTTTTGGTTGTAAATTCTGCGATTGTCATTAATTCCTGAGGTGTATAATCTGGGAAATCATAGAACATACTAAACCTCGATTTCATTCCTGGGTTTGATTCTAAGAAAGTTCCCATTTCATTCGGATAACCTGCAACAATAACAGCAATATCACCTTCACCATCACTCATTTCTTTTAATAGAATTTCGATGGCCTCTTTGCCAAAATCTTTTGCATCATCATTTTTTCTGGCTAAAGAGTAAGCTTCATCTATAAATAGAATTCCACCTTTAGCTTTTTTGATAACCTCTTTTGTTTTTGGTGCAGTTTGACCGATATATTCAGCAACCAAATCGCCTCTATCAACTTCAAGAACATGGCCTTTACTAAGTAATCCTAATTGTTTGTAAATCTGGCCAAGCATTTTGGCAACAGTAGTTTTACCAGTTCCAGGATTGCCTGTAAAAACTGCATGTAGGTTTATTTTTTCATTATCATCAAAGCCTTTTTCTTGTCTGATTTTGATGAAGTTTAGGTAAGTAGTGTATTCCTTAACTTTCTTTTTAATTGATTCAAGTCCTGTTAAAGCATCTAATTCCTTTAATACTTCATCCATATTTGCATCAGGAGTAGTAGTTGGAATGATTAGTTTTTCCTTTTGTTTAGGAGGCTCAATTATTCCTTCAGCAGCAAAGAAATCTCCAACTTCAAAAGGAATATTTGCTATAACTTGATCCATAAAAACAACAGAAATACTATAAGAATCTACTCCCCATGTTCCTTTTAAGTCGCTTCCCCAACCAATACTTATTTCAAATTCAGGCTCACTTCCATCTACAAAAACTAGTTTCTCAATACTGCCTTTTAACTGACCAGTATTTGTTTTGAAGTAAAATTGAAGTTCACAAGGCCAAGGTTCTGGTTCTCTGATTAAGTTTTCAGAAAGAATTTCTACCCAAACATAACGTGTTTCGTTGTTTTGAAATGCTGATAAATACTGACGATCTTTTTTAGGAATATTGGTATCAGGACCTTCATATAACCTTACTTTTTTGATATTGAAGAAAGGATTAACAGTTTCTGAAACAATTCCAAGATCGATGATGTAGAAGGTTTTTTCAGCAACGGCAATACCATCAATCCAAGCTTCCCATTTATAAGTACCTTTTTTCCAAAAGCTACCCGGAGTTTTTACACCCCATCCTTCTCTTACAAAAACAATGTTTTCATCTTTTTTAATTTGCCTATCAGCCTGTAAACTACAAATGATGCTACCATCTTCAATATTTATACATTTCAGATTGATTTTAATATCCCAATCCTCTTCATCAAATAGTTTATTGAAGAAGGATAACTCGCAATAAATAAAGGTACATTCGGTTTCTTCATAAACCAATCTATACTTTTTTTCATTGTTGGCTAGCCATTCAGTAGACCCAAAGATTTTGAAATCTCTGAATTTATATTGGTGAGGACTATCTTTTGACATAGGATTTAAATTGTTTACTAAATAACACGTTATAATTAGGAAATGGTATGTTAATTTTTTTTTGTTGTTAATATTTTTCCTAAATAATTATAAAAGATTAAATACTAACTAATTAGGATGTACACATTTAAATTGATTTACATAAAATTTACTTTAGATAAAAAAAATATGAAAAAGTGTTGGGTAATTTAAAAGACATTCATACATTTGCACTCCCTTAGAAATTCAGTCAAGGAGAGATGGGTGAGAGGCTGAAACCAACGGTTTGCTAAACCGTCATACGCTGTTAAGGTGTATCGCGGGTTCGAATCCCGCTCTCTCCGCCACTAATACAAGCTTTAGCAACTTGTAGAACTTTAAGAGGAATCGGGGTGTAGCGTAGCCTGGTATCGCGCCACATTTGGGATGTGGAGGTCGTAGGTTCGAATCCTGCCACCCCGACGAAATAAGCGAAGAATTTTCTTCGCTTTTTTTGTGCCTTTTTATTTAGACTTTTGGTCATATTTTTCTGACATTAAACATTTCAGACATCTTTTTGCTTTAGTTTAAGTCTATGTCATTAAACAAAAGTTATGAAAAGAATTTTATCACTAGTATTTATCGTTTTTACAGTACTATCTACAAATGCATCAACTGTTTTTAGTGGAGGCATTTTTTCTAACACTACTTGGACATTAGCCAATAGTCCTTATATTCTCAATGGTTCTGTAGTTATTTTTCCAGGGAAAACCTTAACAATTGAACCTGGCGTTGTGGTAAAAGTTGCATCTACAAGCACAAATAATGGTGAGCAAATTTATTTAGAATGCAGAGGAAATTTAATTGCAGAAGGAACCTCAAATAAACCAATTTCATTTATTCCTGAAACAAAACCTTCAAATGCTTTTGAACAGGTTTGGTACGGAATCAGAATCAAAGGCACTCAAGGCGCATCAGCAAAATTTAAAAATATTGAATTGAATAATTCCTATTGGGGAATTTCAAATGATGCAATTTTATATGATTCTGTCAGATTTGAATCCTGCAAGTTTAGTGGTAACAACTATGTGTTTTCGATGGGAGTACCATTGGTTTTGACTGATTGCGAGTTTGTTGATAATGGAGTTGTGGCTACCTTGATGTTACAATATGGAAGTGCAACTGTAAATAATTGTACATTCAAGAGAAATGGTGCTTGTTTCTCAACACTAAGCAATGGAATCGAAGCTTATAATTCAACTTTCGAAAACAATATCAACTGCTTTTTATTGATGTCAGGAAAATTTAGAAATTGTGTTTTTAAGCAAAATGAAACTGTTTTTCAGGAGAATGGTAATTTAGATATTGAATCATGTGAATTCATTCAGAATAAATTTGCAATTAAAGGCTTTGCAGGCAGTACATGCAGATTCTCGAGTTTTTCTCAAAATGAAGTAGCAATCATTGCTGAGCCAGGCTCAATTATTCAAAACAATACCATTTTAAATAATGGAGTTGGAATTGTTTTAGGTGGGAATAGTTGGGTTCCAGCAGCCGGATTTGATGAGGTAAAGGATAATAAAATTTGTTACAACTCACTATACAATATCGAAAATCAAACAGATATTAATTGGAGTTTAGCTAAAAATTGTTTCTGCTCAATTGATTCAGCAACTATCGATGCTGGCATTTATGATGGATATGATAATATCACAAGAGGTTTGGTTAATTTTATGGTATTCGATTCAACTTGTGTACAAGCATTACAAATGGTAGAAAAAGTACAGCTCAATGGTCCAACCGGCTTATCTAAAATTAATTCTGCTGTAAACTTCAAAGTTTATCCAAATCCTGCAAATGAATACATAAATATTCAATCTGATGTTATCGGAAATGAGCAATTTCAATTGTATAATTTACAAGGCCAATTGTTAAAATCAGTTTCCTCAGAAATCGGAATGGCCTCTTTTGATTTGACTGATTTAAATGTAGGAATTTACGTGATAAGAAGTAGTAATTCTGTTGGTGCTATAAAAGTTCAAAAGAACTAAAAAGTTTTTGGGTTTTTTTTCTAATTAAACTGAAGATTTTTCGCAGAAAACTTAAACTGATTTTGAAATATTTTTTCAGAATTTGTTTTAAATTCAGCAGAAACTCTTCAGTTTTTTTGTTTTTCTATTGTGGATTAGTATGAGTAGGTTTTTGTTAACGTATTGATTATTAGTAAATTAATTTAATTTATCAATAATTTGTCGCATTTATTTTCTGTTCATTTCTTTTAAATTTCTTCTTAAAAGTATATGTTTGATTGACCCAAGCTATACAACATGAAGAAACTGCTACTCACATTATATTTTTTAAATCTTTTTTTGACGATAAATGCCCAGAATCCTGAGCAAAAAACAGGAGGAATTTGCTTTAGGGTAGATGATCATCAAGGGGCTTCAAAATGGAGAGACTGGAATCGTACTTTTAATAAATATGGTTTAAAATTTTCTTTGGCAATTAATACTTCTAGATTATACAATGATACTGCTGCTGTAAATGCACTAAAAGAAATCGCTGCATCAGGTCATGAATTAATGGACCATACTCCCGATCATCATATGGGATACTTTACTGTAAAAGCACTTTCAGATACACTTCCTTATTCAGGTCATCCTGCAGTTGATCATATAAATGGTACTAAAGTTTGTTTAAAGTTAGCTGCTCCAATTACGAATTCTTTTGTTGGTGAAGGATTAGTTAATTTAGTTGGAAACAGATTGATTTCTGTTAACAATGGAGAATTCAAAACTCTTAATGGCAATCCTTATTATGCTTTGGTTTATTTACCTTCAAAAAACATAATCGCTGTTTATTCATCTATCCAAAATAAAGTAACAACAGATCCAGATACTTTAGTCCTTCAAAACTACTGGCAGGAAACATGGAAAAACGACACTGCTTATAATATTTCTTATGAACGTTTAACTACTACTGATGTTAAATCTTTGCCTGAATCAAATTTATTATTGGCTCAAAGAAGTGTTCAATTATTTGCAAGTTTTGGATTACCAGCTCCTAAAACCTGGATTCAGCCAGGTGGTTCTTATGCATTATTAAACAGACAAGAGGTAAAGGCTTTTGCAACATTAGTTGGATATACTGCCGCTGCTGTTAACATTCAATCATCACAAAAATGTTATAATGAAGTTGATTCATTTGCTGATAGGAGATATGCTTTACAAGGACCAGATTTTTATGAAGAATCAAATAATTTTCAAGGTTTAACAAATATTATTTCAGACAGAAGTGCTCGTCATTACCAAAGTTTTGGCTTAAGTCACTTTAATAATGTTCAAGGCGGCTGGACGGTCTTTTTAGCAAGAGTTGACAGCGTTTTGCAATGGAGTATAAACAATAGAATACCTGTACGTACTTATGAAAGATGGGCTTCAATTTTATTCGACTCTATCCCAAATCAAGGTGTAAATATTATGCCTTCATTAAATAGAGATTTGAATAATAATTCATTGCCTGATGCATATACAGTTCCATTGGCAAATTTTGATGGGATAGATGGTGTTGCATCTTCAGGTAATAAAAGTTTTACTAGTTCAGCCAATAATTCTTCATTCGCTTCAATTTCTAATTTAGGTGGTTTAGAAAAGGGTACCAATATGTTTAAAATGTTTACAAAAGGTCAGCCTGGTGATTCTATCAGATTGGTTCTTAGTTTTCCTGATGTAAATATGCCCTCACAATTAGTAATGTTTGGCGCTGGTACAAGCAATTGGACTGCTCAGGCTAAGCCAATTCAAGTTCCGGTTAATGCAACTCGTGTGAATATTAACTTCGTTTTAATCAAGAGAAATATTCCAGGCATAGTTAAAATGAGTGGTTTAGAAATGAGGAAATCATCAATTCCGGTTCTTAACAAAGGATATTTTCAACAGAAAAAAGTGAATGAGAATTTTGCTCCTGTTCAATTGAATAATTGGGTAAATGATGCTTTTTATTCTTTAAATGATTTATCGTTTACAATCATTCCAAACTCAAATTTCACCTATAGTTATTCTACAAGTACCTATCAGTTAAATGTTCAAACCTCTAGGAAGTTTTTTGTTGGAAAGGATTCATTAAAAATTGCAGTTTCAAATCCTGATGGTTTTGCAGATACTTCTTGGTTTGTGTTTGATTCTAAAGCAATAGAAATCAATAAAGGAGATACAGTAAATGGATTAATTAATTTCCCTTTAGTTCAAGTTGCTTATGCATCAAATCCATTCGATTCAACATGTGTTTTTGCATCAGGTTTATTCTTTTCAAAACCTAAAATAAATACCTGGTATTCCTTTTTTTGGGAAGAAAATTTGAATCCAGTTTCAGACAGTTTTTTTGTTAAAGTAAATGGAATTATTCCGGGAGATACAATAGCACCAATAGATAGTTTACCTGGAGATTCAAATATTGTAAATCCAGAAATCACAGGAACTGCAGATTTTAAAAACAAAAAAGGTGGTGTTTGTTTTAGGTTTGATGACCACCAACTACCAGCCAATTGGAGGGCCGTAAATAATTTGTTTAACCAATATGGATTAAAGTTTACTTTGGGTTTAAACGCATCAAGATTAATTGGAGATACAGCAGCAATCAATGCTATAAAAGAAATTGCAGCATCCGGACATGAAATTGCAGACCATACGCCTGACCATACAACAGCTTTTTTTAATGTTTATACATTTGCTGATACTATGAATTTTTCAGGAATGGCAGGTGTTGATCATATCAATGGAAAAAGGGTTTGTTTGAAAATGGATTCCGTTTTTACTGGAACTTATACATTGGAAGGTTTATTAAATATCAATGGCTCAACAGTAATTTCTCAGTCAAACGGAGAATTTAAAAACATGAATGGTTCGGTATATTATTCGAATTTGTTTTTCCCTTCTTTAAATAGAGTTTATGTTTATACCAACCTAAGAAACTTAAACCAAAACGACCCAGATACCTGCACTATTCAAACGATTTGGGGAGAAGCCGTTAACTTAGGAACAATTACAGGAATTTCGCATCATAGAGTTACTCAGTATGATATTAAAATGAGTGCATCTGCTTTACAATTATTAATTGGCAGAACCTCAACCTTATTTAATCAAATTGGTATTCCACAACCTAAAACATTTTTAATGCCATCAGGTAATTACAGCATGTTTACAAGAGCTGATATGAAATCAACAGTTTCTGTTTTAGCCGGATATACAGGCGGAGGAGTATTTGCATCTCCTTCATTTAAATGTTATAATGAGTTTGATGCAAATGAGGATAAAAGATTTGGAATGAATGCTCCTGATTTCAGAGAAGAATTGAATACTGCTGAAAGCATCAAAGGTATTATCGCTGATAATTCTGCCAGACATCACAATAGTTTTGGATTGAGTCAGTTTTCTGGTTTATTAGGCGGCATGACAGGCTATTTAGCTCGTTTAGATACCTTATTGAAATTTTGTATTCAAAACAATATTTCTGTTTTGCAATACAAAGATTGGACAAGTATAATGTACGACAGTATTCCTGATGCAAGCGTAAATATCATTCCATCTTTGAATATTGATTTGAATAAAAATAAAATTCCTGATGGTTACACTACTCCATTTGCAACATTTGATTCAACAGATGGAGTTGCAATGAGTGGAATGAAATCATACAGTAGAAACTCAAGTGGAGCAATGGCAACAATTGTCAACTTAGGTGGAGTTGAAAAAGGAAACAATACAATCTCGATGTTTACCAAAGGATTTGCCGGAGATTCTATTCGTTTAGTAGTTTCATTTCCTGAAAGTGGTCAAGCATCTATCACTTTAATATTTCCTGCAAATACAGCAGATTGGACAGAACAAAGCCGAATAGTATCCATACCAAATAATTGTTCGAGAATAAATTTGAGTTTTAACTTAAACAAAAGAACTGTTCCAGGATTTGTTAAAATTTCGGGAATGAAAATGTTTGCTACTCAAAATTTAAGTATCAAAACAAAAAGTAAAAGCTTTGTATCAAACGATGAATCAGTTCAACTTAAAAGTAACGAAATTTTAAGTCAGAATATAAAGGTTTATCCTAATCCAATAGTTGATGATTTGACGATTGAAACTAGTTCTGATTTAAATTTAAAAAGCATTCGTATTTATGATATGAATGCAAGAATTCAATATAATAAAAATGACATTTATAATTCTTCAATGAAGATTGATACATCAAAACTTCCATTAGGAATTTATATTTTGGAGAGTTTCTTTGTTGATGGTTCAGTTTCAAGAAGGGTTTTGGTAAAGTAGAACTAAGTTCGGCCGATTTTTTCACAAATCAGTTAATATAGATTTTGGAATAGTTATCAGCCTTATTTAAAATTTTCTTTTCTTAAAAACATCGGCATTTTGCGCAAATAGCGAATTTTAATTTGCATTTAATCAGAATAAGAGCTTAATTCTCAATTGGTTTTGTTCTTTTTGTTTATTAAAAAATTAAATGTAAGCTATGAGATTAAATTTTACGATTAAATGTTTCTTGCTTTTCTGTCTAACTAGTTTTGCATTTTTCAATTCCGACTTGAAAGCAGCTCAACTGTCAGGAAGCTACACCATCGATTCAACGCAAGTTGCAAGTTCTACTAATTTTAAGAACTTGAATTCTGCAATCACATTTTTAACCTCTGCAGGAGCAAGATCGGATGGTGGTCCATCTAACTCGGCACCTTTTGGTATTTCTGCAAATACCATGTTTGATTTTACAGGTAGTATTACTACTCATATTGAGTATGTTGATATCCCTGCAATTCCTGGTGTAAATGACACGACCAGAGTTTATATTTATGGTCATGGTCATACCATTCAGTTTAACTGTTCTGCTGCTAATTATTTTTTATTAAGATTAACTGGAGCAAGTTACCTGAACATAGATAGTTTAAATTTAAAAACCACCAATACACAATATGGTTGGGGAATTCAATTAAGGTCAAATTCAAATTATAATAATTTTACCAATTGTATAATTGATTTAACATCTATCTCAACAATATCTACTGGAAGTGCTGTTGGTATTACATTTACTAATAGCACAACATCAGTTACCACAACAGGTGCAAATGGTGCTTATAATTTATTTTTTAACAACACAATTTTAGGTCATCCAACAACTGGTGGTCCGTATTATGCTGTTACTATATGTCCGCAAACTTCATCAACTACTGTTTCTGCAAATAAGTTTATTAATAATACTATTCAAAATTTCTATTATTCAGGGTTTTACTTGACGAATACCAATGGTACTTTGTTAAGAGGAAATAGTATTAGTAATCCAACCAGAACATCAACCACAACAATTTATCCAATTTCTGTATGGAATGGAAGTAGAAGTGATACCATAGTAAATAATAAAATATTTACACCTTTTGGAGCTGCAGGAACTTCATTTTCTACAGTGTATGGAATAGCAATTTATACACCGAATACACCTACAACAAATCCATGTTTGGTAGCAAATAATGTATAGTATGATTTACGCGGTAATGGTGGTATTTATGGAATTTTCTCTTCTTCAGCCAATAACTGGAGATTCTATCATAATAATGTAGTTGTTGATCATGCAACTTCAACTACAACCGCATCTTATCAAACTTATGGATTTTACCATTCTGGTACACCAAGTGGTCAGGGTATTGATTTTAGGAACAATATTATTTATTTGAAACGTGGCGGTTCAAGTGCTATGTATAATATGTTTATTGCCAATACTGGAACTTTGTTTAATATTAATAACAACGTTTATTTTAAACAAGGAAATGGAAGTATGGTTGGTTCTTACAATGGAATAAATTATCCAACATTCCAATCTTGGAGAACTGCTAATGCAGGTATTTTTGATTCAAATTCAGTTTATACCGACCCATTATTCGTAAACCAAGGAGCATTTGATTTTACTCCTGCAGATGGTTTTGTGAACAACAAGGGAGCAAATGTTTTAAGTTCAGTTCCAGTTGACATAAACTTTCAAGCAAGATCTACGACTCCTGACCCTGGTATTTTGGAATTTACTCCTCCAACCAGCACCGATGCAGGTATAGCTGAGGTTGTTATTCCTGCAGCACCTTTAAGTCCTGGTACAATTCCAGTTAATGTTAAAGTAAGAAATGCAGGTACAACTACCATTACCTCAGTTACTATCAACTGGACAATTAACGGGGTTACTCAAACACCATTTGCTTGGACAGGTTCAATTGCAGGAGGTACACAAAGTGCCAATGTAAATATAGGTTCATTCACATTGAATGCTTTAACTGGATATAGTATTGCCGCTTGGACATCAAATCCTAATAATGGACCTGATGCAAGAAATACAAATGATACTGCTTATGCAGATAATATTTTTGCGGTGGTTCCTGGTGGTAGTTATACAATCAATCAGAATGCAGCTGCTTCAGCAACCAACTTCGTTTCATTTACATCATTTTCAAATACAATAAGTTTTGGTGGAATTGGTGGACCAATTGTTGCAACAGTGGTTACGGGCTCTGGTCCTTATAATGAACAAGTTATTTTTACAAACGTTACAGGAACCTCTGCTACCAATACTATTACTATAAATGGTAATAACTAAATAGTTCAATTTAATGCAGGTGCTTCTATTATCAGTACCATTAATTTAATTGGAACTGATTATATGACTTTCGATAATTTAAGAGTAAGGTCGTTAAATGCATCTTATGGTGGTGGATTTACTTTAACAAGTGGTTCTGATTACAATAGAATTACCAATTGTTTAATTGATATTTCATCAGTAACTGGCTCTTCATTATCTGTTGGAATTGGTATCTCTGGAAGTTTATCAAGTCCAACAACAACAGGTATGAATGGTATTTTTAATACCATTGAAAACAACACAATTACTGGCGGTGCTTCTGGTGGTCCATATTATGGAATTGTAGTATTGCCTACAACAAATTTCGCTGGTGCTAATAATGGTACAATTGTAAGAAACAATATCATTCGAGATTACACAGTATATGGTTTTTATATTGCTTATAGTGCAGGTGGTAATTACAGAAATAATATTCTTTCTAGACCAACAAAAGCAAGTCCGACAACACACTATGGATTTTACTTAGTGAACTCAATGGCTCAAGATACTTTTGATGGAAACGTTATTAAACAACCATTCCAACAATTACAAACTTCAACAGGTACATTTTATGGATACTATGCAATCGCTACCAATATACCTGCAGCAAGACCAGTTATTTTCTCAAACAATTTAATGTATGATATCAGGTTTAATGGAACTTTATATGGCTTCTATCAATTATCAGCTACAAATCTGAAATTATTACATAATACATTTATAGTTGACAATCCCACTGCAGCCGCTACAGGTGTTACACAACTTTATTACAATTCAGGTACACCAACTACAACAACAATTAGGAACAATATTTTCTTTTTAAATCGTGGTGGAACTGCCAATAAACACATCCTTTATTTTGCAACTACTGGTGCAGGTTATGTTTGTAATAACAATGTTTTGTATAAGGGTAATGCTGGTTCAAATACTTTTACAGGATTCTATACAACTAGCCAATTGAATTTATCAGATTGGAAATTGGTGAATGCAGCTGCTTATGATCAAAATAGTATTGAAGCTAATCCACAATTTAGAACTTATTTAGGTCCTGATTTTTATCAACCAGGAAGCGATTCCTTGAATAATATTGGGTTTAACGCCAACTTAGATGTTCCTAGAGATGTAACAGGTGTTATGCGTTCCAATACACCAGATACTGGTGCTTATGAATTCACCGTACAAGCTGTAGATGCTGGTGTAACTAGATTTACTTCTCCTGTAAATCCAATTAGTTTAGGAAGTTCTAATGTGGATGTTACTTTAAAGAATTTTGGTACTTCAAGTTTAACCTCGGCAGAAATTAATTGGACAGTTAATGGCACTGCTCAAACATTGGCTTATTGGACAGGCTCCGTTGCAGGTGGTGATACTGCTTCCGTTAGTTTAGGTTCTTTCAATTTTGTTAATCCAGGTTTTTATAATTTAAAAGCTTGGAGTTCTTTGCCAAATATGCAAACTGATAGCTTTAGAGTTAATGATACCGTTAATATTACTTTATGCACTCCAATTTCTGGAACTGTTACTATCAATCCATCTATAGCTGCTGGTAGTGGTAATTTTACAAGCTTTGCAACTTTAATGAGTACACTACAAACTTGTGGAGTATCTGGTCCTGTTCAAGTGAATGTTTCTCCAGGAGTTTATAATGAACAAGTAACACTCAATGGAATTATCCCAGGAAGTAATTCAATTAATACGATTACTATTTCGGGTTTAGATTCTGCAACAACAAGAATTACACATGATGGTTCAATTTCTAGAGCTACCTTATTATTAAATGGAGCTAGATTTTTAACTTTTAGAAACCTAACAATTGAAAGCACGGGTTCATCTGCTGCTTATGCAGCTTTGCTTACCAATATTGCAGATAGTAATACTTTTGTAAGAACAACTTTTAGAGTTCCTTTATTAACTACAGGCTTTTCTACTTTTGCTTGTTTAGTAACATCTGGGTCAAACATCAATTTAAATACGGCAGGTAATACAGCTTCCTATTTAAGAGTTGATAGTTGTTCTTTCGTTGGCGGATATTATGGTGCTGATTTATATTCAGCTACTGGAACCAGGGGTTTTGAT
>JAIYDG010000219.1 GCA_027487625.1 Bacteroidota bacterium | reverse complement strand
TTATTATATGTCAATTATCACAGATATTTATTTTCCGAGATGAAAGTGCAATTTTTAATGATTCTCAAGACAAGTGGTAACAGTTTTTATCTTTTTCAACTTAACCTGGTTGTGCGACGGTTAATCTTACAAAGCTGAAAACACATGGCTTATTTAATATTGTTCTAAATATTTGTTGTTAAAAATCGGTAAGTCCTAAAAAAGTCAAATTCGTTATATTTTCTAGCTTCTTGTCTGCGTTTGTAATGCGCAGACTAGCACACGACGCAAAAATCTACCTAAAGAGGGAATGGCTACTCTGTCCTCAAACGCCACCTTCCATGATTCATCCGAGGACACGACGCCGCCATCGCTTCTGGAGAGAGAAAGAGAGGAAGAGCAAAATGAAGAGATGGGGAGTGGTGACGCCGGCAACGCAACAGAGGAAGAGAAGAGCGGGAAGGAGGTCATTGCCTTTGAGAAGGGGAACGCCACCGACCTGCCTAGCGAGAGCACGCCAAACGATCAAATAACGGCGTCTTTCCAAAACCTGTCTCTGGCTGAGGACAAGCTGAATGAATCGAGGACCGAAGCGTCAGTTGTGGAGACAACGGCTGCTCCTGTTACTATGGCCTCCACAGAGAAACCGGAAATCAGGTCAAACGTCACGGGGCCTGAAAGAGCTTATAACCGGAGGCCACCGACCTGCCAGTGCAGAACGACAAACGACAAGGAGTGTGAAAAGAGGCTGTCAAAAAGCGAAAGCCATCTCGAGGCTGTTTTCGGCCTTCTAATGGTAATCTTCCCATTTTCTTTCAAAAATAATTCCTAACTTTATTATATATATTTCCTCCGATTCAATTAGTATTTTACATATTTCTTTTCATCTTTTTATTGTTTTTTCTTCCAGGAACAGCAGCAATCAAGCTCGGACAAGAAGACAAGAGAGGCTGAGATGGCAGAGGCTCAAAATTCTCAAGGCCAAACATGGACCGAAGGGCTATGTAAGACACACCCCCGTGAGACCGAGCTGGCTCTTGTGTCCTCACTGGTCATTCTTGTCTGTCTCATACTTGCTGTGGCCTTTCCCATCATAATGTCATGCAAGGGAGTCTGTCTTCGACGAAGTATCAAGCAGGCAAGACTGACGAAGATGAAAGGAATGGGAGCAAAGATCCAGAAAACCAAGAGTCCAGAAGAAAGCAGGGACCTGACAAGAAGCCCCTCCTCCTCCGGACCCATGATTGGACCTTTCCGCATCGCCAGCGACACTGTGAGGGTGGAAATCATTGAGACCAAGGCCCCGTCCTCAACCCAAATCGGCTCGAGGACTGAGAACAGAGAGGAAAGAAACGAAGACATTCCTCTCATTGTCGAAGTTCACGCCGAGGACGAAGACAACGGCAACGGAGATCTCAACAACAACGACCTGGCTGAGAATATCCAAGATATGGAGGTAGACCCGGAGGCCACTGAGAATGAGGCACAAGGTTCGGGAACTGATGGCATGGCCTAAGAGATGAGGAAGAGGTCAAAAAGCCGGAAATGGTTATCCAAGGCCTCGGAGGATAACAATGTTAGCAATCTATATTTTAGCTATTGTTTTGGATCAAGGTGTTTTTGTTTGTAATCTTTTTATCAAAATTTCTTATATTGAATAAATTTCATCCGGCTTTCATCTCATTAAATTATTTATCAAGAAAGGGAGGCCGTTCGAGGAAGGGCCTATTTAATAAAGTATTGTTTCTTATTCTTTGTAAAACGATATTATTAATTTATTGTTATTTTCTTATAAAAAGGACCCCCTTGATAGGAAGATTATTTCATGTTGATCTTGTTAGAAACATCTTTTAATTCCTTCTTGTTTTATTTTCGATTTCCGGGAATATGTTTTTGTTATATTATAGTATTACTTATTATAATAAGAGCCTATTTACGAATGTAAGGAAAGAGGGTGTTAGTTTTAAGAAAAAGTAATCTTATTTTCTGAATTCTATTGGCACGACATCTATTGGGTAAAATAGGTTAATTTTGACTTTAACGGCCCCTTTTGTTGGTTTTTGAAGTTATCTTTTTCCATTTTTCCGCCTAAAATTTTCCTATATTACACCTTCGAAAAAGGTTTCCAAAAAAATTTTCCGCCTAAAATTTTCCTATATTACACCTTCCACCCTTTTCAAAAAAATTTGAATGAGAAAGAAGTGTTTTGTGGTACGAGGCTAAAGAAGCATGGCTTGTTTGTGTGGAAAGAGAGATAAGCGAAGAAAACGCTAGGTGGCGCTCAGTGTATTTTTGTATGATTGCGCCGTACGTGTGTGTATTGTAACGATTCTCGAGGTATTTTTCCAGTGAAAATGAATTCGAAATCATTAACTTAATATTTTAATATTCTCAAGATATGGTTCGAAAAGAAAAGAAAAATAAATAAAAAGAAGTAATTTCAACGAAAAATTATGCAAAAGCAGCATTGCCAGCCATAATTGCCGGGGTTTCGAACCGCATACGCGTTAAACAAGGTTTTAAATTTTTGAAAATTGCGTACGAGTGACCACGCAGACAATTAGGCTATGGTGCTGTTCAAGAGAGAGAGGCAAAAGTTTGGAAGATATTTGGCTTTTTGTGAGTGGTATCGCTTTGTGATTGGCCGGGGCTCAGAGTGTAGTTACGCAACCCAAGCCATTTCTTTTAGAGAAAAGTGAGGACAGGGATTTAGTATGAAGTATTCACCATGTGGATTCCCAATATGTTTTGTCTTTTAAATAAAAATGACTCTCGCAAAGAGAGTTTACAGAAAATGTGATTGCGTGATTCTTAGAAGTTATTTGGTTGTACCCCCGAAGTTGCGGGTCGTCTTCTTCGAATTTATTTAAGTTAAAATGGCGTGTAGGCAAAAATCATTATAATTTTGTACTGATACAGTTTAATTTCATTTTAAAGGTCACTAATGAAAGGAATTCTGTGAGTGTATTTGCTGAAATGCAGTAAAAGAAATAGATGTCATGTTCTTTTAAAGGCTATAATTTTATGAAAATGTTCCTGTTAGAAGCTAATTTTATTAAATACGTTCTGGTTGGGTAGAGTGTCATCTATGGGATAGATGGCATAAGAAAGGTTTTAAAAGGTAAATTCAGATGGTGCTTCAAGAGACAAAGTTTTGACTTCGAAATTCAATACCATCGAACGTCACAGCTACTGCTTTAGACAAAAATAGAATAACATTTCCTTATTTCTGTTGTTTGTTACTAATAACCTTGAAGTATTTATTAGGTATTAAGATTTTTAATCGATAAAATTATCCGTAATTTAATTGTATTAAATGTGATATTTCAAATTTGCCTTTTTTCGAAGCATG
>JAIYDG010000453.1 GCA_027487625.1 Bacteroidota bacterium | reverse complement strand
GCTGGCCTTAGCCCTGCAAGCTTGCGCATGCAGATTGGCCACAACGACACTGGAAGCTTTGAAAAGTATTTAAAATCACTTGGATTGTTTGAAAACAAAGAAGTGATGGAAAATTATGTGAAGCTTTAATAGAATTAAAATTAACTGTAAAACATGAGTATTGAAGATTTAATTAATGAGGGGAGTATGAAAGATATTCATTTTGACCCAAACAAGCTTTTAACAATTTTGCTTAAGAAGGCCATTTTAAATGATATTCAGTTAAAACACACCCTGTTTTTACTTACGGATATCAAAGCTAAGCTCGACGGAAACGAAGAAAATGAGCAGTTAAAAGCAGCTTCAATCGAAATGAAAGTAATCCTTGATACCATAAACGAGGAGTACAAACAGGAGCTACTGAAGATTGTAAATCAGATTTCCGTTTAGCGATATCCATTTTTTTAGCCATAATGCTTTCAAGGCTTTCCTCTTCAACCGCCAATAACTCTTTATTTAATTTAATCATAAGGCAAAAAACAGAATAATTAAGATTTTGGTAAATGACACAAAAAAACCCTCTGAAAGTTACTTCAGAGGGTTTTAAATTACATAGGCAAGTTATTTTCTAGTTTAAAGCGCCTTTGTAAATCTTCATTGGCCGACTTTTGAAGTTCGCTAAAGAATAGCTCCATAGCAATGATTACCTTGTAAAAATTAAGCAAATAACTGGCATCGGCATCTTTTGGGTAATAATCCATGAGAAATTCTTTAAACTCTACCAAAAGAGAACCCATGGACACAATGTTATTATCTTCAATGCATTTCATATCAAATAGAAATTGACGTACAATGGTCATGTCTAAATCTATAGTAACAGTTTCTAAATCCATTTTTACACTAGGAGAAACATCTGAGTTACTTAACAGCTTTTCTTTAGTTGGTTGCTTTCCCATTTTATTTGCCTCCTATGTTTAAAACCAACTGACCTGTAATTTCTGCTTCTTCAATTTTTGCCAATTCCTTTTTAATGGTTTTAATTTCAACATCATATAAACTACGGTTGGCCATGGCAACACTCATTTGAGCCATTAATATGCGGCGTTTGCTAAGGTTTTCTTCATAAACCTTGTACTTACCATAAAAATGGTCAAATAGTACTTTGTAGCACTCTTTCTTAAATTGAACCAATTTTGGCTTTGCAGCTACTGAAACCTTAGAGGCATCTATAGAAAACAACCATCCATGTACATATTCTATCGGTAGGGTTTGCATTGGAAATTCTCTTTTTCTAGCATCTAAACCCCTCCGTACAGCGTGCTTTGCTCCCAAAATCGGGTCGTTTTTTATCGACTTCCACGCTGAGTCAGCATGTAATCCAATTGAATCCATAATGGGTTTTAATGCTACTTGAATAGCTCCATCTGGGTCAATAATGCATTGAATTTTGGTTGAATGAAATTTTACAACCGTGATTTTTGATTCTGTGGGCTGCTCAACATCCTGTTGAACATTTCCCAATTGTGTGTTTTGGACTTTCATTTTTTAAAAATGATAAAATAGAAAAACCCCCGGTGGTCCAAAACACACTATCGCATGGCGACAATTGCTTAATCGGATTGACTACCGATTCACCGAGGGTTTTACTTAATAATTTTAAGGGTTGAAAGGCCATTGCTTTTCTAGTGTGTGTTGGACACTTCAAAGATATGCACATTAAATTGAGAAAAGCAAGAGTTAAAATTTATAGGCTAAGCTACTTCCCATAGGACTTATATAAAAACTAAGCCCTCTATTCTTTTTTGGGCCTGCCTTTTCTAAATGGTTACCTGCCTGAATCATTTTAGCTACTGATGCAATATTAAAACCAACACTTAATGCTGTTAATGCAATAGGAACTGTATAGTTCGGCTTTTGAGTAGGAACATCAATGTAACTAGTGCTATTAGGGATTTTTACTTTTTCCAATTTTGTATCATAAGTAACTGTGAAAGGAGCTATTGATGCAGGAATTATTGATAAAAGTCTTAAAACTACGGACTGCCTAACACAGATACCCGCTTCTTCAACATGATACCATTTAAACTCATCTATTGAATTAAATTTTAAAGAATCATATTTATAGCTTTCTTTAGTATTAGTATAAACAGGCTCTTCATCAGTTTCATTATATGAAAAGTGAATAACCTCTGATAACGGAGCCTTGTTTAACTTATCCTTTTCATAATCAGGATAAAAATAAATAGTATCACCAATAATTGTTTCAATTTTACATTGAATTGCTATTCCTTTTTTAGGAAAAATTGTATGCTGAGCTTGTGCATAGCATCCTACTACGCAAAAGCTAATGAGTATTAAAAAATGTTTCATACCCCAAACATCTAGAATTTCCTTCTATTATCCAACTCGCTCATTCGCTCTCGAGTTCGTTGCTCATAGTCCCAGTCCCATACCCCTTTTACCCCGTTTTTTTCTAATCTCTCAAGTAAATCAATAAGTCTTGAGTCAACAGGATTATTTGCAATTGGGGTTTGTTGTGTCGGCATCTGCATAGACATTGAACCTTTTTGAGGCTTATTCTCCAGCATTTCTGTAAATCTATATACAAATGGATCCTGCATTTTTTTCGCATTGATAACATACTCATTCGGATGCAATATGGCTTTAAACCCGCCTTTGCCATCTATTCCATTGCCTTTGTTATTACCCGTATAACCACCATCGTAAAACTCTGGTATTGGGGTTGCAGCAACAACACCCGTATTGATACCAGTGGCAATAAATTCTGCAATTGCTGATGGGTCACCTCCCAATGCTCTAGCGCCAGATACAAGCAATCTGATTGCTAAAGAAAATAAAGCCATTTTCTTTTCTCGTTCCATCGCTTTACGTTGAATCTGTTCTTCTCTAGCTACTTCACCTTTGGCAATGGCTTCTAATTCCTTGTCATACTGAGATTGGCTAATTTTACCTTTGTCTAACCTGTCTTTTAACAAACGTCGCTTCTCATCATTTTTTCTTTTTTCCTTGGTAATCTCGTTTTGGTCAATTACGCTTTGCCTGCTAAGGAAAGAATTACCAATATTCTCTAAAGAAGAACCAATATCTTGAGCCAAAGCAATTTTTTCTTCATTCGCCTTTTTAGTGTCTTCTAAATTTTCAACCAACCTGTCCGCTTCTTTTTTGGCCATATCGGCAGCCATCTGGTCTAGTTCTTTCATGGCATCTATTTCGGCATACATCTGCTTTTGCCACAATTCCATCTCATAAGCAATCCTGGCATCTTCAAAACTCTTTCGCTCTTTAGCATGTTTCTCATCCTCTTTAATAATGGCTGCATTCTTTTTTTGCTCTTCCTTTATTTCTTTGGCGGTAAGCTCACGTTTGGCTGCGAGTGTATTTGTATTGGCATTTTCTTTAATTTTTAGTTGATTGTTTACAGCCTTTAAATGAAGAGAAGATTCTTTTGCAGTTTGAAAAGCAATTGCAGCTTCAGAAGTTTTTCCTTGAGCATTTAGCCTTTTGGCAAACTCCAAATCACCTTTATACAAAGCATTTGCTTTTAACTGTTCTTCCTTTAGTTGCGCCAAGGTCATTTGCTTTAAACCGTTAGTGTAACCTTGAACACGAGTGTGCATTGATTTGTGTTCTTCATCTGCTAATTCATCATCTAGTTTCTTTTTGTTTTCTAGGTATATCCTATCGGCTTCGGTTTTACCCTTAAAAATGCGGTTATAGGTATATTCTACTCTTTCTGCAAAAATGTTAAAGCCTGCAATTGTATCTGCAAGTGCATCTAGTATCCATTGAAAAAAACCTTGCATTGCAGGGCTAGCTATAAATTTATTCCAAACCTTACTGAGTCTGGCCGCTGAACCAGCAAGATTATCATTTCTTAAAAGTGCTTCTTCAGTAATACTATTCATATTTGTAAGGCTTTTGCCTGCCAAATCCACCTTTTCTTGAAGCATTCCTGTATTGCTACCAAGCTTTGCAAAAATTTCCGAGGCCCCAGCTCCTTCTACTTCTAAATCTTTAATGATGCCTGCAAGTAGGGTAGAGCTAGTACCCATATTCTTGCTGCCTTCCATTACTTTGGTAAATGCACCATAAATATCATCGTTTAACAG
>JAIYDG010000431.1 GCA_027487625.1 Bacteroidota bacterium | reverse complement strand
TCCAATATTTTTATAGTATTACCACTAATTTGTTAAATTGATTCCAATTTATAGTTATTTCAAAATCGTTAGTAAGAATTAAAATATTCAGTTTGATGGTGCATAATTATCATCGTAAATCACTCTCCATTTAAGCTTTTCGAGGTCCTTATAGGTAAGGTCAAAACGCTTAATAAACATTTCATTTTTAAATACCTTACATAACCCATATTTTAAAACTGTATCCTCATTAAAAATGTATATTCTTAAGTTCTTATCAGTACGATCTTTCAATAAATAATCCCACTTATTTTGACTTCGTATTACCTGCTCACTATTTGCATCTATCCAATAGATATCGCCGGAATTGCAAAATGTAGTATCTGGAATAAAGTCATTTAAACTTTTGATTTCTTCATAATATTTAATTCTTTGGCTAGTTTTATTAACCAATACTAACCTTGTATCCCATTTTGATAGGAAGCAAAAAGAAAAGCCTATTATGCCAATTAATATTAAAATAAAAAATCTCATTTCTTTGGAATATTATAGGATGGATAGGTGTTTTTATAAGGGCCAGAAAAAGGACCATATATACACTCTGAGAAAGTATTTGCAAATTTTTCGGTATTAAACACATCAAGGGTTCCAGCAAATAAATTACTTAGTGTATAAGCAAGTGTTTGTGGATTTCTTGGTTTACCCCAAGGGTCATAGTTACGCCTCTCTAATAAAATACCACTTTCATCTGTTATAGCAACCAAACTTCCCATCACATCTAAGTGAAAATAATACAATTCGTCTGTGTTCTTTTTGTACATGGCAATGGGTGTGCTTCCAATGTAAATGTAGGTGATTTTGGCCTTAACTTTGTTAATTTTACTTTCTCGTTTTATAAAATAAAGTAATTAATTTCTTGTTTTCAATCATTTTGAATCCTTTGATATTAAGCTTATCATCAGATATTAGACTTGTTATTTTTATAGAATCTCAATTTTTATATCAAAATGAAAAAATGCATCGGTTGTCATCCATTGCATTCGGTTTTCAGATATTGGGAATGAACTTAATTTTGTACTGCTTTCAATATCCTTAATGGAACTTTCTGCGATTATTTTTTCATTTAGTCAATATACCATTCAAACAATGAATTTGGGTCATTTACTAAAACAAGTACAATAATTATTATACCTGAAACATAAATGTAAACTTGAGATTTGCTTAAAGCCATATTTTTAAGGTAAAAAAATATAGTAGAAAAAATCCATAGGATACTCAAATAAAACCAGCATCTCAGTAGAAAATCAAAAACATTATAGTAGAAATTGCTTGGAAGTAATTTAGGGTCTGGATTATTATAACGTGGTAAATAACCTAATTTATACCAAGTAAAAATTGCGAAAGAATAAAAGGTTAAGATGCTTAAAATTGGGGCGATTGTTGTAAGCCATTTAATTATATTTACAATTAATTTTAGCATAAGTTAATACAATTCGTCTGTGTTCTTTTTGTACATAGCAATTGGTGTGCTTCCAATGTAAATATAGGTGATTATTACTTTAATTTATTTAATGGGGTGATAAGCTTTTCAAAACGTTCTATCAATGAATTAGCAATAACCTTGAAAATATGCGCAAATAAAGAGGGAACAATTATTAAAGAAAAAGCAGATGCAAACAAGTGGTTTATATTCCCTGAGTTTAAAAATTGGAGGATATAAACTATTCCAAAAATAATCCCCAAAAGAAACCAAACATAGTATCCAATTGCTGGTTTTATTTTGATTTGAATAATTGACTTTTCTTGTTTTTCTGATGATATGCTACCCAGAAGTTTTGTATTTCCTATCAAGCCAATTAGCAGAGCGATATGAGAAAACTTTATTTCAAATGAATCTTTAGAGCTCATATAGCCAGAATACTGATTATCATTATTAACAATTGTATTTCTTTGAAATATATCTGTTAATCTTTCATACAATACCTCTTTTGAAAATTCAAAAGAATATGTTTGAATGGGATATTTAAAAATGGGGATATAATTAGATTTCATAAACTCTTTTTCTGAAAGGCTCAAATTTAATTAAATGTTAAAATTTACCTCTCCACCTTAAATCCTTCTTCTAATTTCATTCCTCTCATTTTGCAATTTTCAACCATATAATATGAGCAGGGAAATTGGTCCCAACAACTGCTGTTTGTTTTGGTGATATATACCTTATTCATGTTCCAATCTTGTGAATCAATTGCTATTTTGGGATAGGCATTTACTTCAAACAAAGATAGTTTCGGCGTTTGTATGTATTTACTTCCCGCCAATAACAAAGCAACAAATAGTAGGGGATAGCTAAATGATTTTGTGAAAATCTTTGGAATCAAATGTGAAATACTATACAAACCCAATCCAATTAAAATCCACATATAACCAAAGGTATATCTGATATGCGGACCATTGCTAAAGCAAAATACAATACCAACAATGGCTAATACTAATAATAACAAAATAGCCATATTTTTTTGTTTGATTTGAAACCACATAGTGATTGGTATAGATACCAAAGCCAATAACATCATAGCTCTATTAAACACATCATGAAATTTAAACCAACCTGGTAACCACTCCATCAAACCTAGTTGTGCAGTTTTATAGATATCTCCACCAGGTAATTTTCCCCATTGGATGATACTGAATCTTTCGAATTTTAACACCTCTTTTGGTACTTTCCAATCAACTTGAAACAAATCTATTCCATCAACAGGATATGCCAACCAACCTGATACCATTACGTTTCCAATTAACCAAGGAATAAAGAAAATAATGGCAGTTAAACTAATAAGAATGGGTAAATAGAAAGTTTTGTTCTGACGAATAATCATGACAAAGGATACCAATGCTAATAAAGCAAGTGGCGCTGCATTTAGCTTAACGGTTATTGCAAAACAACTCAATAAAATAATTAGAATGTATTTAAAGTTTTCTGTTTTGTTTGATTGAAATGCTTGTAAAAACAAAGAGCTATTGATGAAGATAAGGCAACTAACTACAAAATCAGGAGTGACACTTCCAACAAAGGCTGTTTTGCAACTCATGGTTAAGAAAATTACAAATCCCAAGTGCAAGAAAAATTCTCTTTCATTTTTTTGATAAACATGAATTAAATAAGAGAAACAGATAACAAATAACAATCCATTTAAAACATATAAACTCAGCTCTCCAAAACCCAATAAACTTTGTAAATTGAACCACCAATTGTTGTTGGCTAAAGGACGATTAAAATTACCCAAACCCAAAACGTTTCCTGAATATTCTGCCCATTTCATGGCTTGTAAATGGTAATCACCAATATCTCCAGTACCTGGTCTAATATAAATAGATAAGGCTGCTACAAGGATTAATAACAAACTTATTTTGGAGGAAATAAATTGGTAGAATTGAACCAATATCCACTTATTTAAAATAGCAGGAATAATTGATATCAGTAGCACCAATATTTTCATTGGCCATTGAATCGGAAGGAATAAATGTAAACAACTGCTAAAAAAAGCCAATCCAACTAAACCAATTAATATGCTGATTTCAGCTTTGATTTCTTCATGAATATGTTTTTTAAATGCCTGAAGAAGCAATTTCCCCCACAAAAAGCAGATGAAAGCACTGATGAGTATATTTAAAATTACCGTTACCATAGATGAAATAATGGCTGGCAATTTAGCAGAAAAAGGATGGAAACTATTTTAAGAAATAGAAAACTTGGCTTTTTATAATGATTATAGTTTGGTTTAAAAATAAATCAAATCGCTTTCAAAAGACTTGAAATATGATTCTTTAACTCCTTTTTTAGAGACTAAATCAACTTTGCATGATAGAATTTTCTCTAACTCTTCAGCTAAATCAATAAAACGTATTCCAATTGATTCAGAGAATTCCACAATTAAGTCTAAATCACTTAAATTGTTTTCTTCTCCTCTGCTATAAGAACCAAATATTGCAAGGGATTTTATCGAATATTCCTTGAACAATTGTTCTTTTTTGGGTGCAAATTGAAAAATGATTTCGCTTAAATTCGGCATTTAATAATTGAACTAAAATTTCAATAACTGTCAATTACATTTTATAGTTTCTAATGGTAAATAGTTCTTTTGTTGTAAACACTTTTTTGAAACCATTCAATTTAAGTCCATTGTATAATTCTAAGTCACCAGTCCAAAGACTAGCATTTAGATATTTTGTTAATGCAATAAAATCAACATCATCTAAATCAATCCCACTAACAAGTTCTTCAGACTTTAACCAAATTTTTTCAGGAATTAATTCTTCGTTAATGAAATTTATTTTAGAAAAAACTTTAAATCGAACCTCTGTTAATTGTTCATCACTTAGTTTTGAAATTCGCATTATTTTAAGCCAATGTTTATCAATTTCAAACCGCATGTATGTACAACTATAAAATTCAAAAATTCCATCTGAATTAAAAAATAAATCACCTATAGTACCATTAGTTTTAAGGAGGCAGCTAAATATTATATTTGTGTCAACTACAATTTTCACTTAATAAATCTGCTACGATTTTTATTCCACCAGCCTTTTTTTACTTGCTTAGCCAGCTTATCAACATCTGCTTGTTTGGCTTTAGAGTTTGAAGTAAGCTCTTTATATACTAAGTAATCAACAAGGCGCTGAAGCCCTTCTGTATCAACAGTAGAGGGAAGTCTTATGATTACTTCATTATCAGTTCTCTCGATTACCATGTATTATTTTTTTAATGAATCGAAGATAAATAAATACTATCGAAAAGTTTAATTGTGGTATAAATCTTTTAATCTAGATAAATCCCCCAATTTTATTTAAACGTAATTCCCAAATTTCTCAATTGTCTTTTGATGAAATTTTTCGCTCCTTCTTTTAATGGAGTCATCATTTTTTTAGCAGCACTATCTGTTGGTCTGGCTTTAAAAACTGTATCGTGGTATTTGGCTGCATCTGCTCTTAAATCTGTATAATAGTAGGCATAAAACGATTTTCTTGTTACTCCTTCTGGCACTTTTATAGCTGCGTAACCATGGTAACTAATTTCGTTTGTTTCAAAAATCAAACAACGATTAAATGCTGGAAATACCTTTTTATCTAAATTGGTCATATCAGCATTCCACAATTCGGTATGTCCGCCATACGATTCTTGCCAATCTTTATTAAAAAATATCAAAAGATTTACCCTACGATGAATTCCTCTATCGGCATGAATATTAAAATCGATGTGAATATCTAAAAAACTTCCATCAGCTCCTTGGTGTAATCCACCTCCCAATGCATCAGGTACAGAGTACAATCCGTCAATTCCTACCAGCTTACTCATCAAGTCACACCACTCTTTACTGTGCATTTCTTGACGTAAACTTGTAAATATTTCAGAAAAATCTTCAAAATTTGAGCCTTCTGCTTTAAATTCATTCACCCCTTTGTATCTTTTATTAAATACCTCCTCTTTGGGGAATTCATTAAATATTTTGTCAGCCATTTCTGCTTGTAAGAAATTGTCGATGACCAAATGTTTATATGGCTTTGCGTCGGAAAACTCCTTCGCCATTTTACTGATATTTTCTTCTGAAAAAAGTGATTGATTGATGATTTTCATAACCTTGGTTTGATTACAAAAATAACATTATTTAGAACTTTTCTAAATAACTTGAATTTTTCCTCAAAAAGCCTCCTCTTTTTATTGCATATTTGCAGTGATATGAGTGTACGTCAGGAAAAATTTGCAGGATTGATTCAACAGCATTTGGCTGAAATCCTTCAAAGACATAAAGAATATGTAAGTAATGTATTTGTAACGGTGAGCCGAGTTGAGGTTTCGCCAGATTTAGGTTATGCCAAAGTTTATTTAAGTCTTTTTAAGGCGCCCGATAAGAATTTATTATTAAATACAATCAAATTGCATGGCAAAGAAATTCGCAAGCAATTGGCATCCAAAATTAAAAACCAAGTTAGGGTAATTCCTGAATTAGAGTTTTTTGTGGATGATAGCCTCGATTATGTTTTTCACATGGAAGAGGTTTTTAAACAAATTAATAAACAAGACGAACAAAATAACCTACAAGACGATAAGGCATAATGAATTACGATCCTATTAAAAAAGACCTGGGTATTGTATTTAACAAACAACCCTTTTTAAGAAAATTATTTTACAAACTTTTAGACCTTTTGCTTCTAAGAAGCTGGCATGTGCACCGTGAATTAAAGCTTTGGCGTAAAACAAATCCTTCAGCTTTAATATTAGATGCTGGTTCTGGATTTGGTCAATATAGTTTTAATATGGCTCAACAAAGCCCTAATTATGTGATTGATGCAGTTGATGTAAAAGACGATCAAATTGCAGATTGTAATGCATTCTTCCAAAAAGTTGGTTTAGGAAATGCTGTTTTCAGAATTGGAGATTTAACTCAACCAATTGCTCAAAATAAATATGATTTGGTGATGTGTGTGGATGTAATGGAACATATTTTAGAAGATGTTACCGTTTTCAAAAACTTCAATCAAGCCATGAAACCGGGTGCTATGTTGTTGATTTCAACTCCTAGTGACCAAGGTGGTTCTGATGTACATGAAGAAACAGGCGAAAGTTTTATTGGCGAACATGTTCGTGATGGATATCCAGTTGCAGAAATGGCTGATAAACTAAAACAAGCAGGTTTCGAAAAAATGGAAATTCTTTATAGCTATGGTGCGCCAGGTAAAATAGCTTGGAGATTAAGCATGAAGTATCCAATGTTAATGTTAAATGCAAGCAAGTTGTTTTTCATTATCATTCCATTTTACTACCTGATAACTTTCCCAATTAGTTATGTATTGAATTATTTCGATACACATAGCAAACATGCCACAGGAACAGGTTTAATTGTAAAAGCCTGGAAAAGCTAATTAAATGAACCTTTCATTCAGGATTGCTTGGCGTTATTTTATTTCACGAAGAAAAAGTGGTGCCTACAATGCTGTTAGTTTAATTTCTTGGATTTCTTTAGCAGGTTACTTAGTTGGAGCCGCAGCACTAGTTATTGTATTGTCGGTATTTAATGGCTTTGGTTCTTTATTTGGGGTGATGTACGCACATTTTGATGCCGATTTAAAAATCACACCAACAAAAGGAAAAAGTTTTTTACCAACAGAAATTGCTTTCGATAAAATCAAATCTATTCCCGGAATTAGTTCTGCCGAATGGGTGATTGAAGAAAATGTATTGCTGAGATACAACAATAAACAGGGCATTGGAACCATACGTGCAGTTTCTGAAAACTATATTCATAACTCGCATTTAGATACCAATATTTTAAGAGGTGTAACTTATTTACAAGCAGGTGATACCAATTTTGCTATGGCAGGATTGGGTTTATCATACCAATTAGGTATCGACCCTGATGATCAATTTCATTATTTAGGAATCTATTTACCCCGAAAAGGTGAAGTAGATATGTTAAATCCTGATGGAGCTTTTGCAAAGGGTGTAATTGCTCCCTCAGCAATTTTTTCTGTCCAAGAAGAAGTTGATGCCAAATATGTTTTGGTACCACTTAGGTTTGCACAACAGAATCTGGAAAGGGAAAACGATTTTTCATCCATTGAAATCAGGTTATTGCCCAAAACAAATTCAGATGATATTAGAGAAGAAATTCAAGAAATATGTGGTCTTAATTTTGAGGTTAAAAACAGGTTCGAACAAAGAGCTTCTTTTTATAAAATTATGCAATCAGAAAAAACCATATCCTATGTAATCTTGGTATTTATTTTATTGATTGCAGCTTTTAATACCATTGGTTCTTTATACATGTTGGTATTAGAAAAAAAGGCTGATTTAATAATTTTAAAAGGAATGGGATTTGGACCCCAAACTGCCTTTCGTTTGTTTCTTTTTGAAAGTTTATTAATTGCAGTTGTTGGTGGATTAGGTGGAATTATTTTGGGAGCAAGTTTTGTATTAGGCCAAGAAAATTTTGGTTGGGTTGCACTTCAAAACGCCGAAAGTTTTGTAGTACAAGCCTACCCCGTGAAATTAGAAATAATGGACCTGCTAAATGTGTTTATTACCTTATTGGTTTTGGGATTAGTTACTGCAATTTATCCTGCTTCAAAAGCCGCTGCTATTGTGGCTCAGGAAATGAAGAAGTAAAATGCTTGATGTTTTTTGAATTCCATCCCTGCTTAGTCTCGCCAAAACAAACGAATTTGAATCAACTTGTATAAATCATAAACCATTAAACTCAAGAGATATCTTAATTGAGGAAAATTATTTTCTCATTGTTTTTTTATATCCGTTTAATGTTTTGCTGCAGTAGTTGTTTCAATAAATATTATTCCATCAAATTTATCGAGTAGGTTATTTTTAAAAATATTCTTTTTGACATTGTACTCATTTTTCTTCATATCGTAAACAAGATCTATTGTACTTACAGACTTGTTTTTTGAGAACAAATTTTGAATTGAAGAATTTTGCTTTGATTGTGTTAAATCGATAAAAAAGAAAGGTGAAGCACATGCTTTAAATATCCTTTCAAATGTGTTGCTATTATCAACTGGAATACTTAGTGAATCAGCACTTCTTGTGTTTTTGTTGTAAAAACCTAAATGCCCATTAGAAGTTAAAAGTCCAATTGAGTAATAATCACTTCCTAACTCTTTTTTTAGATGTTCACCCATAGTTTGCCAATTCCCATAGTTTCCTTTTTGAGTTATATGTTCATTATGGGCCCAAATGATTGTTTTTCCTTGTTTAATTTTATGTGAATTTATGATGTTTTCTGACATAAATTTATCTCGAAAGTTTGCTCTTTGATATTCATCATTAATTGATAAGTAATTAATTGAAGTAATCATCGAATGAACGAGTCCAAGTAGTTTATTTTTAATAGTATCGTTTTGTAAAGTAGCAAATTCCCTTATTTCATAAGCTATTTTATCCAAGTATTCTTTGTCGATTTGCATCAAATTTTTCCTATTTAAAAGCGTGTCTAAATCTGAAACAGAAGAATAGTTTAGCTGCAATAACTCTAACTTTAGTTTTGAAAGCGTTGGTTTAGGGAATTGCATATCGAAACCATAGATTGAAATTTTATTTTGATCGGTTTTACTAGTATTTGCTTGTTTTAGCCATTCTAGTATTTCTTTCATTTCTTTTGTCATCCATGCTGATATTCCCATATTATAAACAGCATTTTCAGGTGTTCCAATTCCCTTTTGTATGTAATCATTGGCAATTTGAGTTCCGGCATAATCAGACTCAATACCAATAGTTGAATAGTTTAAATTCGTAATACAATATTTTATTATTTGAAACTTGCTTGTAAAGAATTCATGTGAACCATGAGTATTCTCCCCAAGTGACAAAATTTTGGTATTTCTTAAGGTTGAATCAAGGAATCCAAATTGCTCAATTTTATCCTCTTTACTAAGTTCAATTGAATACTTTTTCAATACATCACAATATTCGTCCTGTGCACGAATATTTGTCGACTGAACAACTAAAACTAACAAGATAAATAAATGATTCCTCATAACTTTAATTTTAGTGTCAAGCTCTTCTATTCCTGCTCCTGATGAAAATGTGCGTATTTCCTAAACCTTTCAATCACTGTTTGCATATCCTCAGGTAAATCACTTTCAAAATAAAAATCGCTTTTAGTTTTTGGGTGATTAAATCCGAGTGATTTGGCGTGTAATCCCTGACGAGGCATGATTTCAAAACAATTCATGATAAAGTGTTTGAATGAACTACCCGGAGGGCCACATACAATTTCTGCCCCACCATAACTATCATCGGCAAACAATGGGTGACCAATACTTCTTAAGTGCACCCTTATTTGATGAGTTCTTCCAGTTTCTAATCTACATTCAATTAAAGTAGCATTTTGAAAACGCTCAATTACTTTATAATGAGTTACACTCCATTTGCCTTTGTTTTCGTCTTTCGATAACTGAAAAATTCTTCTATCTCTTAAACTTCTGCCTATATAACCGCTAATGGTGCCTTCATCTTCTTTTAAATCACCCCAAACCAAAGCTTGGTAACGACGTTGAATGCTATGATCGAAAAACTGTTTAGCCAAATTGGTCATAGCAACCTCATTTTTGGCAATAATTAACAAACCACTTGTATTTTTATCAATGCGGTGCACCAAACCCGGACGAATGTTCTTCTCCTTCATAAAAGGATTGTCTTGCAAGTAGAAAGCCAATGCATTTACCAAAGTACCTCTGGCATTGTTATAACCCGGATGAACTACCATACCTGCTTTTTTATTTACCAAAAGCAAATCATCGTCTTCATAAACAATATCTATAGGAATATCTTCAGGTACAACCTCCGTATCTTTTGGAGGTGTTGCCATAACAATGGATATCACATCCAAAGGTTTGATTTTATAGCTCGACTTAACGGGCTTTTCATTTACCAGAATTGAACCAGCATCAGCAGCAGCCTGTATTTTGGTTCTGCTTGCATTCTCAATTCGGTTCATCAAGAACTTATCGATACGTAACATACTCTGGCCTTTATCAACCACCAAACGGAAATGTTCGTATAATTCCTTTTCTTCTAATTCGTCAATTTCTTCGTCAAATTCATTCATCTACCGCAAATATACTCCGATTAAAAAGCTTAAGCCAATTTTTACTTTTTAAATTAAATCCAACCCACAAAACATCAACCCAAATTAAACGTTCATATATTTATTCTCCCCAATCAAAAATCAATAATCTCAATTCGTAAATCCCCAATCCCCAATCGTAAATCAAAAATCTAATATCGTAAATCTAATATCGTAAATCTGAAATCCCCAATCGTAAATCAAAAATCCCCAATCCCCAATCCTAAATCTCTCTTTTCACAATTAATATTTATTCTTGCATATGTTATTCAAAAAACCATCTTACTTTTTTTACGCTATTAATATTTGTTTATTGGCATTGGCTTTAGGTATTTTTATTAAGGCTGATGTAAGTGAAGACCAGAAAGCCAAATCAGGTTTTCAATCGAATTATCAGATATATTCTATTCCTACGCCCGAGTTCTGCACCTTTGCTGGACAAAAAGTATCATTACACGACCCAGATGCACAAGAGCGTTTCGACAGAGAAATGTTAACCAATGTGTATTGGCAATCGCAAACCATCTTGTTTATTAAAAGAGCAAACAGGTTTTTTCCAAGTATAGAAAGAATACTTAGACAACAAGGAATTCCTTTAGATTTTAAATATTTGGCTATTGCAGAAAGTGGATTACAACAAGTAGTTTCTCCCGCAGGAGCAGCAGGTTATTGGCAGTTTTTAGATAAGACAGGCAAACGTTACGGATTAGAAATTACTGAAGAGGTAGATGAAAGATACAATATTGAAAAATCGACATTGGCAGCTTGTAAATATTTTAAAGAAGCATATGCTCAGTTTGGCGATTGGGCATTGGTTGCAGCCAGTTACAATATGGGCATTGAAGGGGTAAAACGACAAGTACGTTCACAATCAATAAAGAAGTATGAAGACCTTTATTTAAACACAGAAACCTCACGTTATTTGTTTAGAATTTTATCTATTAAAGAAATTTTAGAGCATCCAGAAACTTATGGATTTCATGTGCCATTTAATCATTTGTACAGCGAGCCTGCAACTGTAATTGTTAAGGCTGATATCAGTATAAGTAACCTAACCGAATTTGCCAACGAGAACTATTGTAATTACAAATTATTGAAATGGTACAATCCGTGGATGCGCAAACCATTCTTGAATATCGCACCGGGTAAAATGTATGAAATTAAATTACCGGCTGATAGAATTTTAAATTCCCCCTTGGCATCAAAAGTAAAAGATGGAATTCTTCAATTGGGTGATATGAAAATGGATTCAATAGTAAAAGAAGATTTGATTTTAGAATTTGAATACGAAGTACAAAAAGGCGAAACCTTTGAAAGCATTGCCAAAAAGCACAACATCAGCAAAGAAAACTTAATGATGTGGAATGGCTTTACTTACGAACAAGCACTAAAACCGGGTAGCAAATTGAAGATTAAGAGAGTGGATGAGTAGCGGGGGGAGATTATTAAGTTGTCAATTGTATTTTTTTTCAAGGTTAAATTAAATTTGTGATATAAATGGCTCAATTGGCTTATTGCTTTCATAGTAGTTAAAAAATAGTAAGATCATAAACTTATTGGTTTGAATGATTTTAATAGTTGTCATTTTACTTTTTATTCTTCGATTTTCAGTTGTAATTATTGTTTGAGTAAAATTGTAAAACTCAATCTTACTTCTAGAAATGGATAGAATTTTAAATTCATCAGTCTTAATTCTTACATATTCATTAGTAAAAGTAAAAAATGATTTTTCAGAATCTACTTTAGATTTTTCAAGTACTGATTGGAGTAGGTGTTCTGATTCAAAATAAGGATGTAAAACTTCTAAATAATTTTCTTCTATCCCATTAAAATTACAGCTGTAAGCAGTGATTTCTTGCTTCGATATATATGGCTGGAATTTAATACTTAATTCATTTTTTTCTGTTATTAAATTTTGAACCTGATTTTTATAATCATTAATCGATTCCTTCAAAGGATTTGCAATATTATTTTCAAAATCAGAAGAATAATTTTTTAATGTTTGATTTAATTGATTGTTCTCTTCATTTAGTTTATCAAAATTTGCCTTTGTCTCAATATTTTTTTTCCTTTCTATATCCAAAAGATTTATAGTATCAACCAATCTGCTTGAGTCAATAGGTCCTTTTATCTTTTCAACCCAAACTATTGCCTTTTCTTTCCATCTAACAACTCTTCTTTGCCAAACTAAAACACCTAAGTTCAAAAGTGGCATTCCAAAAGTAAATATTATGGCATAGATGATTGGTTCACATTTAGAAAATTGGGAAATCTTTTGTGTGATATAATCTAATTTGGAAACATACCTAAATGTTAAATCTGGTTCAAAAAATAAAATCACAAAAAACTTCCAATTGAAGATAATCCAAGCAAAGCAGAAGTTTAGCCACAAGGTAGATTTTACTCGTTCTTTAAAACCTTTTAATAATGAAGCAATCAATTCATCCATTTATTTAAATTTTTAAGCAATTTACCATTTCTAAGTTTTTACTTTTCCTTTAAATACAAACATTTTATTGAAACAAATTTGACATTAAATGCTCGAATATAAATCCCTGAAGCCTTAAGCCCATAGGGCTGGCATTTTAGTAGCAAATACGCAAGCAAAACAATCCAAACCCCATCGGGGTGACATCATGCATATAACGAATTTGGGCTCTTAAAACCGATGTCACATTTGATGAATTTGAATGAGTGTCCATGGATAACAATTTGATTCTTTATACAACCTTACACTTAGCTTCCATTAGCAAACATTTAAAATACTAATTGCTGTTTTCTATACCATCAATTTTCATTTTCAATGCTTTCTGTATATTAGCATCATGAGTATTGATAAACCTAGCCAACTAATTCAAGAATTACGCAGCATTTCTAATAAAATATCAGATGCTGATTTAAACAGAAAATCTGAGTTATTGAATTCACTCATGCCTCAGAAGGAATTTACTTCAAAAGATATTGTCAATTACCACGATACCCTTTTGTTTTTACTGGCTTATCCGCAGAATAAAAACATCTATCAATTAACACAAAATGCATTTTCTGTTTTTGATCATCAATTGTTTTTGCACCTCAAAAAATACAAAACAAAAGCGCTCAATGAAATCTTGGGAAGTGGTCTTTCGGGTACTTATTTAACAAGTAGTTTCGGCTTCGATTTAACTAAACATTTGGTTCAACAGTACAAAAATCAAATCAGCATAGAGACCATTGATTGGGAATGTGAAAACGGAATAGAAATACTCAAACTCATTTTGCCTAAATGTGAGCAGGATATTCTTTTACTCAAGGAGGAAAGCATTACTCAATGGTTTATAGAGCTGGCGGGTGAAGGACAAAATGCTTTGGAATTCCTGCTGCGATGCCTCGAAGAAAAATTCCCTGATCCTGATGTATGTGAATATTTCTTTCTAAAATTAAAGGTATATATTAAGATAGATTTTACAGGAAAACTGCCTTCTCGTTCTACTATCGCACACACATTCAACCCGGTTTTTTACCACGATAAAGAATTCATCAGGAAAATAAATCTCTTTGATGAATTGAAACAAAAAGTAAAAGGTCCTTTGTCACTCGATTTAAATACCAAAGAGCAATATTGGAGAACAAGTCAGCTCATGTTACTTAGTTTAGGACGAGAAACCGACCCATTGGCTTATGGAAGAGCAGAAGATGTTGAAGTTTATGATGCAGGTAGGGGTTTGAGTATTTGTTTAAATGGCATGCAACCAGGTAAACGACTTCCATTTGAATCTTATATTGGATACATGGCTTATAAAAATGGAAGACCCATTGCTTATGGAGGCGCTTGGATTTTTGGTAACCGTGCACGTATTGGTTTAAATGTATTTGAACCTTATAGAGGCGGAGAATCTACCTGGATATTTGCAGCCATTTTACGCACCTATAGTTTGGTATTTAATATCCAACATTTGTTGGTAGACCCATACCAAATAGGCAAAGACAATGAAGAAGCCATTGAATCGGGGGCATTTTGGTTTTATTATAAACTCGGCTTTAAACCTATACAACAAAACTTAAAAGAACTGGCGGGTATGGAGTTCGATAAAATGAGCAAAAGCACTAGTTACCGCACAAGTAAAGCCGTATTACGTAAATTAGCCACTTCTACTTTGGGTATTCATTTAGCTAATGAAGCCATGCACGAAGAACCCATGCTTATTGCTCAATTTATTAGTAATAGAATTAGAACTGAATATGGCGGTAACAGAAAAAAGGCCTTTGAAGAAGCCGGAAAAGCTTTGCGTAAGATTTTAAACATCAATAGCCGCAAAGCCTTGCCACAGCAGCTAAAAGAAACAGCTTTGTGGTGGGTGCCTCAATTGTTAAAACAAAAACTAAGGGAAACACAAAAACAAAAAATAACAACACTCTTGTTTGAAAAAGCAATAGGCAGTGAGTTTGAGTATACCCGAGCTTTACAAAATTTCCCTTTTCTCATACAAGCCTTAGAAACACAAGGCAATCCTGAAAAAATTTAAGGAAAGCAGAGGGAGATTTAAGGACAATAAATCGCATATCGGCAAATAGTTTTGAAGCCTGTCGGAAATGGTTCCGGTAGCTAATTAAAAATGCCATGCGAATATATTTTACCCTATTTCTCTTTTGTATTTTGGGATTGGTTATACCGCCCAAATCCAGTGCACAAAACAATATTACACCTGTCCCATTTTACCCTCCATCACCCAATACTTTAAACCTTGGAAGATATGGAGAAGTACCGGTTGGATATTATAACGGTACTGCTTCAATTAGCATTCCGTTTAACAGTATTCAAACTGCATCAGGTTTTCAAGTACCTATTGAGCTTAATTACAACGGCTCAGGGGTTAGAGTAGATGATTACCCTGGAACAGTTGGTATGAGTTGGTCTTTGAATGCAGGTGGAATGGTAAGTCGAACCATACAAGGTGGCGACGATTTTGGTCAATATGGTTATTACCACAACCAACAGCCTTTGCCACCATATCTTTTAGATGATATGTGTGAGAACCAAGGAGAGAACTATTGGAATAATGTCATCCTTTTTTCTAATCAAGGTCGAACTCCTTATGCTTCCGATTCCAGGCCAGATTTATTTAATTTTAACTTTTGTGGTAAAAGCGGAAAATACATATATAGGCAGGACAAAATGCCAGCTATTTTTCCTTTCAAGAATTATCAAATTTATGCTCATTACCAAAACATGGGTAATCCTGCGACTCAACAAATTTATTGGATAATTATTGATGAACAGAATAACCGATATGAGTTTACTAGGATGGAAATAAACAGGCTTTCTACTCTACCAAATGGTGGTGTTCAGGACCCATATATCTCAGGGGCTTATTTGACTAAAATTATTACAGCTAAAAATGAAATTATAAACTTCGAATATGATGATTTTGAATACACCTATCAACAAGGAAAATCATATTATTTTTCCGCAAGTCCTAAATGTGGACACGAAGGTTCATCAGGAGTTAGTACAACTCAAATACAAGTTAAAACGCCAGTATTAAAAAGAATAACTTATAATCATTTTGCTGTGGATTTTGTTTACCACACTGATGCATTTTCAGGTTCATATCAGAAAATTTTGCATCAGGTTGTTTATACGGTAAACGGACAAATGCAAACTGGTTTCAAACTTGATTATGATACGGATATGCAGAAACAAAGAGCCTGGTTAACAAAATGCACCCAACTTCCAAACATGGCAACATCTGAAAATGGTCCAGTGTATGAATTTACCTATTATAACAAAGATTTATTACCGGCAAGATTGCATCATAGCCAAGATTTTTGGGGATATTTTAACCAGAATCAATACTCACTATCATTAGCTCCAAATATCCCTGAAGGATTATTTCCAAATGAATGTATAACACCTGGAGATAAGGTCGATTCAAGACCCCTAATTAATAGAAATTCTGATGAAGAATTGATGAAATATGGTTCATTAAAGCGGATAAAATACCCAACTGGTGGTTACAGTGAATTTGAGTTTGAACCGCATCGTTTTACAAATTCTTATTATACATATTATAACATAATTGATGAACAAATTGGTGCTGGTTTAAGGGTTGCTCAAATTACAAATTTAGGTGATGATGAAAAGTTTATAAGTCAGAAGAAATTTGAATACCTAGATGGATTAATCATGTCGATACCCATGCCGTTTTTTCAATCAATTGCAAGCTGCGGCGGTAGTGCTGTTCAGATGTTTAATAGTAGTTCTTCATCCTTAATGCAAGCTAGTCCAACCGCCTCTGGTTCTTTGGTTGGTTACGGAAAAGTTATTGAATATAACCTTGATGAAAACAAACATGACAATGGTAAAATTGAAAGAACTTTTTACAATGTCCAAGAGGAGAAGCCTTGGGAAATTGTTTTAGGTAGAAGATGGACTCCTTCAACTCCAACTCAAGCTTTTAATTGGCTTACAACTGGTTTGTTTTTTCCTGTTGGTACTCCATATAACAATGAAAATGGAACAAGGAATGGTTCTATTTTAACAGAAGAATATTTTAGAAATAGAGACAATCATTATGAAGTAAACAAAAAGATTCTTTATGAATATGATACTATTGGTTTAGGAAGAGTACAAGGACATATTTTTGCATTTCCTTCTTGTAATACGAATACGCATTGGAATTGCCTTGAAATGGTTTATATCCGTTATTACACAAATACATTATACAACAGGTTGATTAATAAAAAGACCTTTAATTATTCTATTGGTAAAGTTGATGAATACTTGGATATGCCGCTTATTAACGAGGAAAATTATTTATTTGGTTCAGGGTCTTTTCACTTATTAACTGGTACTGAAAAAATAAGTGGTGAAATGAATTTAAAAACTTCATTTGAATATTTACCAGGTTTAATTAATCCTCAAACAAATAATGATCATTACCGATTAGCTATTATTAAGAATACAAGTAACTATCGAAATAACTTAATATTAGATAGAATGGAGTTAAATTTTAATAATGATTTGTTACCTATCCAAATGCGAAAAAAGATTGTTTCAAATTCCCATCAATTACTTCCACCAGTTAATGACGATATCACTGATTTTACTTACAATGATAATGCCTTGATGAAACAGGTAATTACAAGTGACAATCAAAAAACTGCTTTTATCTGGGATCCTGTTTATGAAAAAATAACAGCTTTAATCTTAAATGGAATAGAAGATGATTTTGTATATGCAGGATTTGATAATAGTAATAACCATAGAGTTTCATTTGCAAATTCCAATAAGCTTGTAACTACTGACGCAAAGACCGGAACAGGTGTATATAATCTGAATTCAGCTCCCTTATCATTTGAATTAAAACCGGGTAAATACAGGCTGAGTTTTTGGTACAAACAAAATATTTCTCAAATCAATATTTCTATAGGTGCGGGTAATTTATTAAGCTATGATAATGGAACAGAGGATGCTTCAGGTTGGTTTATGTACACTGCGTTGATTGAAATTACGGCAAATTCAAATGTTGATATTTCCGGAAACCTGTTAATGGATGAATTAAAAGTTTATCCTGTAGAAGCTTCTCTTAAAACATTTACCTATTCACCTAATGGAATGATTTCTAATAGCAATGAGGCAAATGAAATTAGCACCTTTAAATACGATGCTTTTGGCCGACTTACACTTGTAGGTGATAATGAAGGACAGGTTAAAACCCAAGTAATCTCAAGAATCAAACAATAATTTATTTCATTTTAATAGTATGAACATGTCGAAATTATTTACATGTATAGGATTCCTTTTGCTTGGCATTCAGGTTTCCGCACAAAATATAAACTATGTTAAAACCATAGTGCCTGATAATTCAGTGTTGTTAAATTCAGTTAATCCTAATGATCTACTTAAAGGCAGAACCGAAATTACATATTTTGATGGTTTGGGTAGGCAAAGTCAAAAAGTTGCTGTTGCACAAAGTCAGGCCGGTAGAGATATTGTTAGTCCTTTTACCTATGACGCTTTTGGGCGAATCACTAAAACATGGTTGCCTTATACTGCGATTGGTTCGGGTGATTATCGCTTTTCTTTTGAATCTGAGCAAGCAAATTTTTATCAAACGAATTTTGAAATTGCTCAAACATCTTCTCCTTTTGCTATTAGTATTTTTGATCAATCACCCTTAAATAACTTAGCAGAACAAGGTGCTCAAGGTGATGATTTTCAACCTGAAAATGGACATACGAATAAAGTTCTTGAACGTACAAATACAACTGATGATGAAATTCTCTGTTTTGATGTAAGTTCAGGTACAGGAATGCCATTCGTCAAAAATATTCAAGGTGTTTTACATGCTTCTTTGAATTTTGATGGGGTAAATATGGGTAATTTTACTTTTGGTACTGGCCGACAATTATTCAATTGTAGCAATCAAATTGGCGTTTCTAAATCACCACTTTCAGGTATCTCCGAAAAATTTGCTTATCCATTTAATATGAATACTGCTAATGATATCAATTTTAGATTGACATCAGGCAATTATACTTTAAAGTTTTATGCTCAAAAAGTTAATGGAGGAAGTCCAGTAATTTATTTAAAAAACATGACTGATAATATTGTTGTTTTAGGCAATGTTGCATTAAACAATAATTGGACAGAATACACAGTAAATCTTCAGGTGAACTCAGGACTAAAGGAATTTCAATTTAATTGTTCTGGTCCTACAGGCATTGCTATTATTGATGATATTAGAATTTACAATACATCTACACCTGGAAATACTCCTCAATTTTATCCATCTGGTAAACTCTGGATAAAAGAAACTTGGAACGAAAACGGAAAACATAAAATGGATGTAAAGGATGGAGCAGGAAATACTATTTTATCAAGAGTTATTGCAAAGGATTTAAGCAAATTGGAAACATATTATGTTTATAATTCCAAGGGACTTTTGTCAGATGTAATTCAACCAATGGGAGTGAATGAATTGTTTAACCATAATATGTCGTTTACTACCCAATTAAATACTCAATTAGCTAATTCATCTATATATGATTTATATGTTTTTCATTATGTGTATGATGAAAGAGGTAGGTTAATTGAAAAGAAGTTGCCAGGTTTAGCAAATAGTAAATACGTATACGATAAACTCGATAGGATGATTATGCAACAAGATCCAAAGCAAGCTCAAGAACGGAAATGGAGTTTTATAAAGTTTGATGCTTTTGGAAGGGAAATTATAAAAGGTATATGTAGTTTCGAGCAAAGCATGACAAGAAATGATCTTCAGGAGTTAAGTAATAATTCAACTTCTTATTTTGAATCTGCGATTAACTCTGGATTATTTTATACCAACAATGCCTTTCCTAATATTGGAATTACTGACACTTTACAAGTTCATTATTATGATAGTTATGATGCCGGTTTAGATGGAACCAAGAATTGGACTCACTTTGTTCAATCTTATTTTAAAGGGATTTCAAATAATAGTCCTCAGGCTAAATCTGTTGTCAGTAAAAGTAAGATTCTAATCAATGGGAATGGCGGTTCATGGGTAAGCACAATATTAGCTTATGACAAACAAGGAAGAAACATCATTCAGTTTATTTTAGATCCTGAAGGTGGATTATCTGCAAAAGAATTGGCCTATAATTTCAATTCACAAGTTATTAGTGAAACAAACTTTCATGGTAAACAGGTATTAAATGCCAGTATATCATGGGAAAAATCTTATGAATATGATCATGCTGGAAGAATTGTAAATACATGGATTAAACCACCCAATGGAAATGAAATGTTAATGAGTAGGATTTTATATAATGAACTAGGGCAAATTCGTAAAAAGTCGATTCATTCCTTTCACCCAAACCATCCCTTTCTTCAAGATATTGATTATAAGTGGCATGTGAGAGGTTGGTTAAAATCAATTAACAATACCAAAAATCTTGGGAAGCAAGATTTGTTTGCAATGGATTTTCAATATGAAAACAATTTTATGCATACAAATACTGGAGGTATATTTACGAATATTCCTTTGTATGATGGAAATATATCTGGATACGAATGGAAATGCAAAAGAGATGAATATACAAGAGGATATGTTTTTACTTATGATGAATTTGATAGGTTGCAAAAGGCCGATTACTACGGAAAAAGTAAAGATGGTTTAAAGGATGAAAATTTCAGGTACCAGGCAGAAAACATGACCTATGACTTAAACGGCAACATTTTGACTATGGATCAATACGGTCAGGTTGTTTCTCAAAAAACAAATTCTCCTTTAGATTATAGTTGGATTGATAAGTTAACCTATACCTACAATGGTAATATGTTACTCAATGTAACAGATGCACTACCTGTTCCTCAGTCAGGTTTAAATGACTTTGCTGACAGGTCTAAAAGCGCAAAGGATTATTCCTATGATGCAAACCTTAATATGAACGCAGATAAGAATCATGAAATTACAAATATTATATACAATGAAATTGGATTACCTAACAAAATAGAATGGAAAAATGGAGACTATCTAATCAATTTGTATGATGCATCAGGAGTTAAGTGGAAGGCTACATTTTATCACAATGGAAAAATATCGGAGGAGCAGAGTTATAACAAGGAAGTCATTTATCGCAATGGTTATTTAGATGTGATAGCACATGAAGAAGGACGATTGGTTTCACAGAAGCAGGCCTCACCAGGTGGTGGTTTGGTAACAAATGGAAAATATTTGTTTTTTTACGACCACAAAGACCACCAAGGAAATGTTAGAGTTACTTATACCCCAGAATTAGATGATAATGGGAACTGGAAATGTACCTATGAAGATGATAATATAGAACCAGGCGATGGAGAAGGGGATGATGGTCATTTTGATCCGAATGATGATGAACCTGAATTTGGAGGAAAAGCAGCTCCTGTAAAAACTAAAGAAATGGCACATGATGGTTTACATTCGGGTAAAGTAGTTCAGAATTATGGCACCCATATTAAGTTTGAAGTACAAAAAGGAGATACCATTTTAGCAAAAGCCTTTGCATATTTAAAAGAAAAGAAAGAACCATTTAATCCTAAAGATGCATCTTGGTTATTGAGTTTAATTGGATTTCAACCTCCTGTTCAAACACCAGGAAAAGATGGAGCACCAATTACTTCAACTCCTCAAATTAGCCTTAACATTTTAAGTTTACTCAATGGCTTAAATCATTTAATAGATAAAAAGAACCTCAACCAAAACATCTCAGGTTCATTGGTAATAAGAGCATATGATTCAAGTGGAAATGTAGTAAGAGTAAAAGTTAGTCCAGTTGTTAGTATTGAAAAATGGGAAGAATTAAGTGAAATGATGGTGATAGATACAAATTTGATTTGTTCAGCAGAAGTATTCGTGAGTTCAAAAGATGGAAATATTATATTTTTTGATGATATTGCAGTAGAACGTAAAAGAATGCTTGCCAAAATCATGCAAGAGAATCATTACTACCCATATGGACTAAACATCAAAGGATTGGAGTTCGTTGCAGCAGGACCTGATACCAATCATTATGCCATGTATACAGGTAAGGAATTGGTTTTGAGAAACCACTTAGAATACCTCGATTACGGCGCCCGCTACTACGACCCACAAATCGGCAGATGGCACGCTGTGGATGCCAGAGCGGAAAAGCGATTAGAAAATTCTCAATTTTCATTTGTTTCAAATAATCCAATTTTAAATATTGATCCAAATGGTAAATGGGACATTACTGTTCATGTTTATCAGAATAGAAAAAGCTATAATTATGGAATAGCTATAGTTAATGACCGAAATGGAAATGAGGTTTTTAGATTTAATGTAAGAGTTGAAGGTATTGGAGGAAGAGATAGAATGGAAGAAAACTCAGATTCTCCTTTAGGTATATATGATATTGCAGATAATAATACATGGTTAGAAGGAGGTAGTCGGGCGTCTTATGGCCCTAATCCAAGATTAGTATTAACGCCAATTTCAGGGGAAATTTCACAATCTAATAGGTCAGATATAAGAATTCATGGCGGTAGACAAGAAAAATATAATTCACTTTTAAAAAAATGGGAAGCTGAGGCTAATCCAAAGCTTAAGCCAACAAAAGGGTGTATTAGAGCATATGATGGTGACATGAAAGAGCTAAAGCGAATAACTGATAATTTGCAAAAGAATGATGCGAGTGAAACCCCTGGTCAGTTGGAAGTAATTGATGATTTGCAAATGAATGTAGAACCTTCTGGATTTGATAATTTTGTTGAAGCTAAAGTAACGTTTAATGTTCCTGAAGATCAAAAAGAATATTGGATGAATGAGGTAAAAAAATTATATAATTTTGTTTATAAAAAGTAAGATGAAAATTAAAATTTTATTGATCTTATTGTTGATGTTTGATTTTGGAAAATGTTTTAGTCAAAGCAAAATTTGGCAGCTTTATTCATCGGAATCAAAAATGCAAATTGAAACTAAATATGAATTATTTTCAAATGAGCAAACGTTAGTCAATAATCTAGTAAAAGAATTTTATAAAGGGAATTTTATTCCAAGTGATAATAAAACTACCCTAATTCTAATTGACACTCTTGTTGATTCAAAAATTTCAGATACTGCTTTAATATCGTTGTATAATTTTATGTTTTTTAGAATTTTAAAAAATTCAGATGGTGCTTTAACTGAGAATTTGGAAAGTTACTTGCCAAAGTTCATTCTCAAATATCCTTTTCTGTTTATTAGCCATTTGAAATTTGATGAAAATCTAAGACGAAAAATGGTTTATTTACTTGCAGAATACTTTTATTATTCCGGGAAAAGTAATTTTGAAAATAATATTAAAATATCCGAATTTGAAAGACTAGTTTTTTTAAATTCCTTTAATAATAGTGATGAAGTTTATTTAAAGGAATTTGTAATTCAAGTGAAAAATATGATGAAGGATTTTGATTAGTTTTGCCATTTTAAAATTGGTTTTATTTTTTCCATAATTTTGTATTACTCCCAATGTCCCTAAGCTCCCTCACTCTCAATTACGCCGCTTACAATTTATGGGCCAATGAGGCCATGATAGCATGTTTAAGGAATACTGAGAAGGAACTGTTAAACAAAACAGTTTCTTCCAGTTTTTCTTCTATCAACTTAACCATTCAGCACATGTTAAGGGCGGAGAAGTTCTGGTTAGCATTTATTAAACAAGATGAAATATCTGGTTTTAAATGGGCTGTAAGAAACGAAGACATAGAAGTATATTTTGAAGAGTTATTAGAAAACTCAGCTGAATTAAAAAGAATTTGCAGCTTGTATTCAGAAGCCGAACTACTCGAAACGTTATCTCTTCAACAAAGCTGGGCCAAGAACAACTTACCCAGGTACGAATACATTTTGCATGTGGTGAATCATAGTACCTTTCATAGAGGTCAGCTTGTTACCATCTTAAGAATTCTTGGTGTAAAAGAAGGAATTCCAGCAACAGATTATAATATCTGGAATTGTAGAGATTTATAAGTTTTAATTGGTATTTTTTGAATTCAAGATTTAAGTAGTTGATTAAATTCTTTCTCCTATTTACATTCGAATTCGAATAAACGCAAAACGCAATTGTCACCAACCGAATCTGCAATTCATATTTTATTCTTAATTGTTTAGCTAACCAATAATTTGAAACAATGATTTTGCCAAATTCTCTTATGAAATATTGCGTGACCTTATTGACAATATTATTGATTGCCAATACATCTCTTTTTTCTCAGGTGTATAAAACAATACATATCAAAAAAGACATTCTTAACTCAGGAGTTATTGGAAAATCTTCTTTTACTAAATCAAATCCTGCATTTACTTTTCTTGTAAAAAAGGGTAGCAGTTTAACTTCAAAAAATGATTTAAGTACTGTACTCAAAACAAATAAGTTAGTATTGTTTAGAATCAACCTGAAGGATTATATACATACCCAGAAGTTATTTCTTATTGTTAAAAGTCAAAGTTTAACAAATGAAGATTTTGAAAAGCCAATCATTTCTGCTTTTTATGATACTAATTCTAAAGTGAGTATGATTCCTGAAAACTCTTGTAACTATCATCATGAGTTTTTAAGCACAACGCAGCAAGTTTCTTTAAAAGTGGATACTGCATTTAAATATTTGTACTTAGTAATAGCTTTTCCAGATTCTTTCAGTGCTGAATTTTCATATTCAATTTTATGTAAGCCGAAACCACAAGGTGATAGAAAACAATTTGATTTTTACCATCACCATTATGATTATGAAAAGAAACCTTCCTTTTTTATGGAATCTTCGTTTTTTGAACCACATTATCCAAATTATTATGATTATTCCTCTGTCAACCTAAATGATCCAGCTTTCGAAAAGCCTCATCTAATAATAGGAAGTGATTCATTGTTTTTCAATAATTGGATGATAAAATTTATTGAATTGGCCGAAAATGACACTGCTTTTGCTGCAGATTGTAGTCCTCCAGAGATACCTATTGAAATGCACTTTGATAACACCGGTAAATTAGTGCATTATCAGGTTTCAGATATGGGTAATTTAGTGATTCAGCCACATATAAAGGCTTTGATTCGTTTGTTAATCGAATCTTTGCCTAATACATACACATGGACTCCAGCCCAAGACAATGAAGGAAAAGCAATTGAATATAAACGAAAATTATTATTTTCAGCCGACTTTTGTTGGAATTAAAGAATAGCTATGAATATCGCCTTACTAGCATTTGCCATACTTAAAAATTCATTATCTAAAGAAAGTTTTGTGGTAAAAGAAAGTTCAATTTTCTATTAAACTAATGTTCTAAAAACTCACAAAAATCAAACCTTCTAACCATTCTTATAAAATTTAATACATGGATAATCCTCTAAATATATACAGTGCGATTTTTGTATCACAAGAATATAAAAGGGCAATTTTTCAATACAAAAATGGCAAGGTATTTTTTGCTCAAGATGATGCTGATCTTATTGAACTATCCATTTCAAAAATTGTAGATGAAACCAAAGGTAAGATTCGATTTTATAATATCGTTGATGGTGTTAAAAAATGGGGCATCATTTCAATATTTGGCAGTACTATTATACCTGCCATTTACGATTATATCTCACCCATGATTGCCGACAATTATTTTAAAGTTTTTATTGGCGATTATTCATGGGAGCATGATGAATATTCCTCTGACCTTTTCTGCGAATATTTAAATACTCAATCATGGAATGGAGATGATTATATAGGTACATTAAATGAAGGAAAGTGGGGAATAGTTGATCTGGAAAATCGCATCTTGGTTCCAGTAGAATATCAATGGGTAGAATTAATTGATGATAGAACTGTATGCTGTAATGTAGGCGGAACTAGGATAATTAAATGGTACGATGGAGATGGGAAAGAAGATGTATTATCAATTGCTGATGGTTTATGGAAAATGATTTTTTTAGAGCCACATCACAGGAAAACAGAAACCGAATTAGGAACCTATGATGAAGTAATAGAAGAATTTAAAAAAGAATACAGTAAACGAATGGTAGATCGTAAAGATTACCAATACCATTCGCATCAATGGCAAAAAATAGAAAAGTTCACAACTAATAAGGGTACTTAAATGAACTTTGGCTTTATGTATCAACATGCTTTCTTTGATTTGATTATATTCGAAATTCATTTAAAGCAAGGAGATTAAAACCATTGCAACAATATCGATATCAACAAGTAAAAAATGAAATTAGTATTCTGCCTTCTTTTAGTTTTAACAACGTTTCATGCTTTTGCCCAGCCAACTGGTCACCAGAAACTCTTTTTGGAAATAACAGATGCTGGAGATACGCTGCATTTTGAGAAAGATTTTAGAAGAAATGAATTCAATAGAAAACCGCAGCTCAATTATAAAAACTACCAGTTAATAGATATCAGTAAAGACAAAACAGGATTTGCCTTTAATACTTCAATTGGATGTATATATAAAACTTTGATGTCGAATACGCACACAATACAAATTGTGAGAAACAAATTTGATACCATGCAGATTGAAATTTTAAATGCATTTAATGTTTACTTCCTAAGCATTCCTTTTCAAGAAGGATATTTTAGAATGTATGTAAATGATAGTAAGGAAAATCAATGGAATGTAAATACACTTCCTTATAAACTAATGCCTGTTTTTTCTAATGTTTATAATATATCTCCGGCTGATTGGAGCCCGTTTAAAGTGGAAACTTTTAAAAATCAACAAGCCTATTTTGTTTCTATGCAATTTGAAAGGCAACATCTATTAGTTAAACCAGTTTTGCCAGAAGAGGATCCCAATTTTAGAAATCCAAGAAGAATTAACACTCTTAGATTAGAAACTGGCGATTATAATTTTGATGGTCAGAAAGATTACCGAGAACACCAATTAAAAAATAAAAATAAATGGAATTATTTCATTTATAAAGATTCGATAACTGGATATGTTTTAGATAGCTTCATGAGTTTATTAAACATCAGCAAATTCAATGATGAAAAGAAAACTTTTGAAGTAAGAAAACCTGAAAGAGGAAATGATGAAATTTATCAAACAGATACTTATGAGTTTATTAACGGAAAGGCTAGTTTGATAACTAAAAAATCTATGATGGATTCTACCTTGAATCTTTCAAAGAAAGAAAAATACGATACAATCAATTCAATTCAAATCTACTTAATCAAGCCCTTTAAATTTGTTTTAGAAAGAAATACTAAGGGCATTTCAATTCCTGCAGTAAAAGACTATTATGCCAATAAAATTACTGTATTGAATAGCAATACAAACAAACTTGTTTTTGAAACTGTAGCAGTAGGGAATAGACTAAAAGAGGCACCAGGTTGTTCTGATTCCTTACAAATTGCAGATTTTAATTTTGATGGTTTTCCTGATTTTAGAATTTGTTATAATAGTGTTGCAGGAAAGCATACATATTACATCTATCATCAAAAAAGAAATACATTTTTAATAGAATATACATTAACCGAACTCAATGGATTGATATTTGATTTCGAAAATAAAACTGCAAAAGGTAGCAATAGCAAAAAGGAATTTGCTGCTTATCCTTGGAATAGTCCTTATCAATACTATTCTGAATCACTTTTTTTTGAAGGTAGGGCTTTAGAAAACTTAACTGTTACTACTACTAATGATGGTTCAAGTTCAAGTACAATAGCCAAATGCAAATACATTAAACAAAAAAGAATTTATGAAGGTGATACTATTGGAGCTTTATTACAAAGAAAAAACCTATTGATTAAAGTTGTGGGTCCTTATAAATTTAGAATAGAATTTAATCCGGAGGAGCGCAAAACCAGTGGGGAAAGGGGTGCTTATGTAAAATTAATAGATATCTATAAAGGCGATAAAAATATCAATCAATTTGAAATGCATGGTAATTATTTAAGAGAAGTACCACATTTCTTAGATAGTATGGAAATTGCAGATTATAATTTTGATGGATATCCTGATATTAGAATCTACAATAGTATACTAGCAAATGGTCGGTATGTTTATTTGTTGTACAATCCCGAAAATAAAGTGCAGGCTTTTTGTGATGATACTTACTTTTCATTGTTAATGGACGCTGAATTTATTCCAGAACAAAAAATAATGAAAGGCAAGATTTTAGAAGCCAATCAAACCATTTACTTTTTTCTAAAAAACGATACTTTAACCACTGCAAAACAGGATAAAGTTCTTTCAAAACCTCCATTTATAGAGGAGTCATTGTATAAAAATGGAAACAGAACACATATTCGTTCTGCTTATGGTACATTAGAACCTAAGTTAAATAAAGAGTACGGTGATTACAATTTTGATGGCTATGAAGATTTCAGACAACAAAGCAGAAGTAGGCATTATGCTTGGGATGTTTTTATTTACAATCCTAAACGTGCCTCGTTTGAAAAAGATACTTTATTGAGCAAATTTGAACAATTTGACTATGATAAATTGGACAGGAAACTGCAAGGTTATTATACCATAAGAGATAATGAAACAATGCGGCTTACATATTATTACCAATGGAGTTTTGCAAAGAATAAAATGTTACTATACCAGGAGAAGGTTTGTTATTCTAAATTTCCAGGGGCTGAAAGTAATAGATGTGTTATCAGTAAACTAGTAAATGGCAAATGGGTAGAAATAGAACAATTTGGAGCGGAGTAAATTGAAAGCAAGTTTAATTTAGGCAAGGAATTAAAGTAATTGAAATAGAGCCTTACATTAAAAATAGTAAACCCTAACCAATTAGTTGATGATATTTACAAGTACAGATTTTTAGCAGGACGACAGCTATCATGTTATAAAAACTGTATTACATAACCCATAAAATAAAATGATTAAAGAGATGATGAAGAAGTATTCGGTTTTGATTTGTTTGTTTATTGCAGCGATATTTATTGTTATAGCTACATTCAAATATCCAGGTGGTTCTATGTTTGATAAAAATTCAATTGGCTTTGATTGGACAAAAAATTTCATGAGCAATTTATTTCAATCTATAGCAATGAATGGTTCCGAAAATTTAGCTCGGATTTGGGCTGTGATTGGAATGGTTTTTTATTCTGTTGGTCATGGACTTTTTTTTATCAATATGTCGAAAAAGTTCACTTCAAAACCATTGGTTACTATTTTTAAAATTATAGGTGCCTCCAATATCCTTTTGATATTTTTAATTGCAACACCTTTACATGATATTGGAGTACTATCAATCTTCATAACATTAATTGGTTTGTTTATTATTACGGTGTTTGTTTTAAAGTCTAAACTTCATGTGCTTAAGGTCTTTTGTATTGCTTGCTTACTGACCTATTACTGCTTCTTTTTCTTTTTTGGTATGGGATATTTGAATCAGGCAGTCATTATGCAAAAGGTGTACATTATTTGTTCGATGTTATTGGTTTTAGTACTTGAGCATTTTACCAAATTGGAAGACTTTGAACCAATTCAATCAAGTGAAAAGGAATCTAAATAACAATTAGTTAACCTAGAGATATCCTAAATAAATTGTCTTAGTAAACTCCTTTCAGTCTGAATTTGTTGGACTTAAATTGGGACGAAAGGTAATTCAGTCTAGTCGAAAATAACCACATAATTTTCAAATTCTTGAGGCAACTTTTCAGATTTTTTGTGTCTAATTCATGAATTTTAATCTTAATAGATTAGGTGGGGTTTGTAATGAATGATAAATATTATCAGATAAATTTCTCATTTATAGGCTCATTTTAATCTATATCATATTTAAATAGATGAATAAAATAGCTTCAACACAATTTCTGTTTTTACTGATAGGTTTTTTAATGTTAAATCAATCATCAGCCCAAAAACAAAATAACCAATGGAGGTTTGGATATGGTGGCGGTATAGATTTTAACTTCTGTCCACCAGTTGGTGTTGATGGAGGTTTAATTGCCACAACAGAAGGAGTTGCTTCCATTGCAAACAGGAGAACTGGTGATATTTTGTTTTATACTAACGGTGTTACTATTTGGGATAAAAATAATACTCCCATGCCTAATGCTAAAAACCTTACAGGTGGTTCCGCTGAATTGTCCTCAACTACGGCTGCAACTATTATTCCTGCTGTAAATGATACCAATTTATATTATATAGTTACCATTGATGAACAGTTTTCAAACCAAGGCTTACGATATTCAGTATTGGATATGAGGCTGAATGGTGGTTTAGGTGATATAGTATCTGGTCAAAAGAATATTTTGTTGTTCAATACCAATTCAGAAAAGGTACAGGTTGTTCCTAATTCTGCAAAGAATGGTTATTGGATAATTAGTCACGATAATTCAGAATCTTTTGTAGTGTTTTCTTTAACAAGTTCAGGTATAAATACAACACCTATTATTAGCAATGCAGGTGGTTCTCAGAGTAATGGGGCTGGGCATATTAAAGTTAACAGAAAGTTTAACAAAATTGCCTTAAGTGTAATTTCTGGAGGAGAAATAAATCTCTTGGATTTTGATAATTCCACAGGTATAATTAAAGACAATCTTACTTTTAAACATAAATTAGCCAATCCATTAATTTATGGATTGGAGTTTTCTCTAGATGGCACTAAACTATATGCTTCAAACTTAGAGAAAATCGCACAATATGATATATCATTAAACACTGGATTGGCAATCAGCAATTCATTGTATGATGTATTACCTGGTGGGAATTTTTCTAACCAACCTGCTACTTTACAAATGGGCCCAAATAACAAAATTTATGTAAATGTTGGTGGTTCTATTGGTTGTATCAATTCGCCCAATTCGCCTGGTGCACTTTGTGATTATGAAAACAATGCAATAAAAGGACTTACGGGCGGCGGCGGATATGGATTACCGCAATTTGTTTATAGTTTAACAGATGATGGCTTGAATAGTAACATAACAAATGCCATATTAAGCAAAGATTCATGTGTTAACAATGCCATTCAGTTTTCTTTGTTTGATAGTATTTCTGTAATTTCAGTTCAATGGAATTTTGGTGATAATTTGAATTCTTCCAGCAATACCTCAACTTTAAAAAGTCCTTTGTATACCTATAGAAATACAGGAAATT
>JAIYDG010000268.1 GCA_027487625.1 Bacteroidota bacterium | reverse complement strand
TGTGCTTGAGCTGGGTGATGACCTGAATGATGGCTTGATCCTTGCACGCGTTTTCAGTTCAAAATCTCAGTCGCCATGTGTAGGTTGGTTGCTGGTCAACCTGCACTATCCCCAAACTGTTAGTGGACCTGATGTCCAGTTGTGAGGAAATGAAGAAGTAGTATAAGTTGAGCTCAAAGATATATTTTCAGAGATAGAGAAATATGCACATGTGTTTACAATGAGAGAGAGGAAAAGGAAGTGTCAGCTGTTTCTAACAGCATGCTTGTTTTTACCTTGGGAGGAAGGAAAGTGAACAAGGTACTTTGTTTTGATCCATAGATCTCTAGAAAGGGAGAAACCATAGGACTCTAGAAAAGGGAGGAACCATAGGACTCTCCATCCCTTTTTCCCCTCAAGCTTTAACTGAAAGTTAAGCGCAAGAATAGCTTGAAGGTAGCCAAGTGGCTTTGCAGAAATGAGAATTGAAACTTTTGTTTTACAAATGCCAGGGAAGGGAATGCGTAAATGTTAATATCTGACAAAATGCACAAACAACAAATTTCTGGAGACAAAATGCAAAAACAACAAATATTTAGAAAGGCATGAAATGAGAAAAAGAAAAACTAAAGGAAATTGCATGAAAACGTAATGATAACCCAGATTTTTGCAGTCTTTATTCTTCACAGGTTAGTCATGTTTCTTCTTCTGATCTTCAAATGTCTTCTCGGAACCGAACTGGCAATCTGATTTCTCGTTTAGGGCGTGACAATCCGGCAGGGCGTAGAGCCGGCCTGATCGGTGCCTGGGTAGGAGGTGTTGGTTCACTGGGTTGAGGTGTGTCCTCATGTTGGCGTTGGAGCGGCGGTGGTTGGACTGGTTGAGAAGGAGGTGGTTCTGGCAGGACCCATTCCGGCCTCAAGAAGCGCCGGTTACGTCGGTAGGTCTTACCATTGTGGTCGCACTTGACCATGTACTCACGCTCATTACAACCAAAGTTCTGAACTATACCACTCTGTGTCCAACGTTTGGAGTGTGGATCTTGGACGCGAACGCGTTGACCTGGGTGCAGAAGAGGGAGGGCGTTCCGTTGAAGGTGATCCGTTTTGGCATTTTGCTTGTCTCGCAGCTCGTGAACTTCCCGAAGACGCTTTTCCACTTCGTAGCGTGCTGAGGGGTGGAAGTGAGCTCGAGAGATTGGCAGGTTGTCTCGCACCATGCGACCGAAGACCATTTCATTTGGGCTGAGGTTGGTGGGAGACCTTGGCGTGTTTCTGAAGAGGAGGAGGCCTGCAGCCAAGTCTGACTTATGACAAGCCTTGGTGTTCCAGTTGAAGGTAGCTGCAATGAGCTTCTTGGCTTCCTTGACTCCTTCTTCTGCAAGACCGTTTGATTGAGGGTGGTGAGGCGACGACGTGATGTGTTGAACACCCCACTCTTGGCAGAATCTGCCAAATTCAAATGCGTCGACCCTTGCTTCTCCGGCCATGAACTGTGGGCCGCCATCAGAGTAAATTGTGACAGGGACTGCAAATGAGGAGAAGACCTGCAAGAGGTGATCAGTCACCTGTTTTGTACTTGCAGTCTTGCCACATTCGAAGATGTTGATGTAGCCGGAGTACTGGTCGGCAGTGACGAGGAAGTATCGACCTCCGTATTGGGCCAGGTCGATGTGGAGGAATTGGAAAGGGTAGATGGCTTGCTCGTGATGAACTTCTGGTTCTGGACGATTCGACGGTGCACGTTCCACACACGACTGACAGGAGAGTGCTGCATTTTTGACGTCTCTTGAGATGTAAGGCCACCAGAACGATTTCTTGGCCCTTTCTTCCATCTTGTGTGCTCCTTGGTGCATGGCCAAGAGACGTTTGAGGTATGTTTGACGAAGTTGCGAAGGGACAAATAGCCTTTGATTGTAAACCACGAAACCATCCTGGTCAAAGTAAAGATCATCCTTGAACGGGAAGTATTGTCTGAGGTTTTCGGGCCACTCGTGACGTTCTCCTTCTTGGCCTTGGCTGACTAGCCTTGTAACGGCCTTGTATTCTTCATCTTCTTCAGCGAAACGTCTGAGTTCCTTCAGGCGTTCGTCACGTAGCTCCAGAGTGTCAACCTGAAGGAGTTGAACAAGAGCAATGTGTGCTCCTTCATCTTCATCTTCATCGAGCTGATCTGAAAGACGTGGTTTGGCGTGAGGGGCTCTGGACAAACAATCTGCTTCAATGTTTTCCTTTCCCTTCACCCATTTGATGGTGTACTGTAGGTGCGTGATCTTCATCTTGAGGCGCTGGAGGCGTTTGTTGTCGATGTCAGGAAGGCTGTACCTTTCAAGGATTGGTACCAGCGGCTGATGATCGGTCCAGATTTCTAGACGGTCCCTTGGAAGACCATCAATGAACATTGCGCATTTTTGGGCTGCCCATGCAATGGCGAGCAACTCCAATTCGATCATAGCATATCTGGACTCGGCTGAACTCAGGAAACGGCTTCCTGCTTGAACAGGCTTCCAGACGCCTTGTACTTCTTGCTTCAGGATGAAGCCGAGACCAAACAGACGTGAAGCATCACAGATGAGGCGTGTACGACGTGACGGGTCATAGTAGGTGAGTGTTTTGGCAGAGCTCAGATGTTGACGGGCCACATCGAATGCCGCTTGGTGTTCTGGGAGCCAGTCGAACTTGACTCCTTTCTTAAGAAGAGGCTTCAGTGGGGATAGAAGTTTTGCGATGTCATCTGATGAGTTGCACAACTGGTTAGCCAGACCGCAGAAAGAGCGCAGGTCTGTGCCATTCTTTGGCACGGGGAACTCTGCCAGGGCTCTGTAAAGCACTGGATCTATTTGGTAACCTTTGCTGTTGAGGAGGAATCCTCCAAAAAGAACTTCTTCTTTATTCCACTGGATTTTTGTAGTGTTCAGGGTGATGCAGTTGTCGTCACAGGCCTTGAAGAACTCCTCAGCATTATCCAACAGCTCCCGTTCCGTATCTGCGATCAGGAGTGTGTCTTCTGTTGCTCTCCTACCGCCAGTGCTCTTGTCAACTGCGATTCCGTATCGCATGGTGAAAACGTCTCCTGCATCTGATTCGCCAAATGGTAGACGTTTGTAGCGGTAGCGTCCAAAGGGAGTGAGGAATGTAGTGAGGGCCTTTGACTCGTCATCCAATTCGATCTGATGGTACCCCTTGAGGGCGTCAAAAACTGCAAAATGTTTCTTTCCGTGAGGGAGTGTACGTACTGTCTCCCATGGTGTTGGTTGCGGGTTCACCGGACGTCTGATGTACTTGTTCAGCTTGGTGAAGTCCACGCAAAGCCTGATGTTGCCGTCCTTCTTGGGGACAACAACGATTGGGTGCAGCCAGGCTGACGGACCTTGGACAGGCTCAATGATGTCCTGCTCCACGAGGTCTTGAAGATGTGCCTGGAGGGATGCGCGATAGGGCTCAGCAACATTTCGTGTTGCACCTGTAGAGACCGGGGTCGCGTTGTCTTCCAGTTCGATGTGATGAGGGCCTCCTTTCATTGCTTTGCACTTGCCATCAAAGACTCGAGGGTACTTTGCAATCAACTGGTCCAGTTCCGGGTATCCTGTCCGGACTGTGGTTGGTGCTTGGCTGGGCATCTGGACAGCGCTGACCTGAGTATGGGGGAAGTCCTCTGGCACAAGGCGTAAGGCCTTTAGGCACTTAAGCGAGAGGATTGTTCTCGCCAAGTTGTTGATGACAAACGCGATTACCTCGGTTGTGTATTTGCCGAGAGTTACGCTCAGCACCGTTCGTCCTACCACGTAGAGAGATGACCCGTTGGCTGTAGAGGGGTTGCGGGTCTCTGTTTCAAGGTCCTTTTTGGATAGGCCTAACTTCTTGGCAGTCTCTGGGTTGATGCATGTAACGTTAGCTCCTGTATCTGGAAGAGCTGCAATCTGGAGGGCTGCTCCCTGCTTGGCTGAGATAGTCACGTCGATGTTCTCCAGAGGGTCGATGTCTGTGTAGTTGACAGACATCAAGTAGTTGAGGATAACGGAGTGCGATTGGGGTCCATCCCCTACGTTCTTGGGTGACATGCAGACCTTGGCAAAATGGCCAACTTTGTCACAGTTTTTGCACTTCTGATCAGTGGCCTTGCACTCCGGTGCTTTTGGGCGATGGCCTACTTGTCCACATGAAAAGCAGGCTGAATCCTTCTTCATCTGGGCTGTACTTGGATTAGCTCCTCTGTTTCTTGACTGAGAGCGTCCACGCTGTTGTTGCTGCTGTAGTTGCTGCTGCTTGCCACGATCCCTTCTGTATGCGGACGTAGCATTTATACTTGCAGTGTTGGCCGTAGTTGGGGCCACACCTTGGGCGAGAATCTTGGCAGTCTTCAATGCTTTCTCTTCTTGGAGACATATCTCAACAGCCCGCTCGAACGTGAGCTTCTTCTCGAGCAACAGTTTTGTGCGCATATCTTCGTATCCAATGTTGCAGCACAGTGACAGCATTGCAATGTAGTTTCCAACGTCCTTGACTGTATCAAACTCGCACAACTTCAGCTGCTCCTTGACATCTGTGACGTATGCTTCTACGGATTCCGGTGGTGTGTGTTTCCTAGACAAGAGTTTGGTAACCTGGACGAGGGGGTTGGTTGCTCCTTTGATGTAGAGTTCCAACTGTCGGATGATGAAATCGGCATTCTCCATGTTTGCCGGTGTAAATCCCTGATTCTGGATCCATTTGAGTGTGAAGTCTGACAGGGCTTGCTGGAGTGTGGCGCGTTTTCTTTTTGCTCGGGCCACAGGGTCCTTGATGGAGTCAAACTCGCTGACGTGATATTCCCAGCGTGACTTCCATGTGAGAAAACTGGTTTGGTCCTTCTCGAGGTCGAATTGTGGTGGGCGTACTGAACGAGATGCTGAACTACCTGCAACTTTCTCCTTTTGAAGTTCACGAAGTTGAGCCTGGAAACGTTCTCGTTCTTCTTGTCGCGCTCTCCGGTCATCCCGGCGGGAGCGCTCAAAGTTGACCTGCATCTGGGCAAATTGTAGACTTGTGTTGTGCATCATCATGGCCATCATGTGCGCCATTTGGTCAGCTCCTTGTACTGGCGGGTTTTGCTGGAGCTGTAGCAATGCTCCTTCGGCATCCACCAGGGCCTGAAGGTCTTCTTGATCTTCGATGTTGTCGTCTGCGGGGTCCACATTGATGTCATCCTCCTGATGGTGATCATCAGCTGCCTGATCCCCTCCTGCATCTTGGTCATCCATGCTGTCGTCAGAAAAGTCCGCTTGTGTAGATTCGTGAACTCTGTTAGTCTGGCGACGTCTTGACATGAACTACTCCTTTGCAGATGTTGGTTTCAATCGATGATGAAGCGGGCAGTGCCGTTAAACTTGACACGAGCCCCCCTACACCTCAGTGTAGTCCCACGACGCCGCACTGGCACTCGCGCTTCAGACTTTTGACTTGTCTGGCAGACAACCCAGGTGCCCACCTGGTCGAATTGCCGTCAACGACTCCCGTGAGCCGCTCGCCTGAGCACAGGACTTGAGACTTAGACGCGACAGAACACGTTTGACGGGCCACCTGAGCTAAGTGGGGGCTCCCGACCTGAGAATCTAACCCTGATGGTTAAATTCCGACCCCGCAGGGAATTAAAACTTTTTGTAATGCTCTGCGAGACGCCTTGCTCGACTTAAACTCACTCTCTCTCTTACTTGTGCTTGAGCTGGGTGATGACCTGAATGATGGCTTGATCCTTGCACGCGTTTTCAGTTCAAAATCTCAGTCGCCATGTGTAGGTTGGTTGCTGGTCAACCTGCACTATCCCCAAACTG
>JAIYDG010000561.1 GCA_027487625.1 Bacteroidota bacterium | reverse complement strand
TGAAAAAGTCAATGTCGAGAATGTTATGGAAAAAGTTGTAGATGATTACAACCAAAAAGTAGGTACTCAAAAACAAAGCAAGAAAAAAGTTCTTGAAGAAGACTTGCGCGTATCTACGAAAACTAATACAAAAAAGAAGAAAAAAGAACAGCAAATTTTACAAGTTGGTGAAATTGTAAAATTAAAAGAATTCAAATCAGATGGAAAGTTTAAAAAAGGTGAGCAACGATGGTCAAATCAAGATTACATTATTCACAACATTCTTATAAATCCTGATAGTCCTCCACGTTATATATTACAAAAGTATGACGTCAATAACAAAAAAGAAATAGGAGAACCAGATAACCATAATCCCGTACATTACAAAAACATAATGCCATTTAAGCATTTTGTAAAATAATCTCGACGTCTTGAAGAATTAGCTTCAATTGCTCAATTGAAACTATATCATAATGTTTATATTTTTCTTTTCTATATTCACTCTCCTTGAAGCCATAATCTTCTAATTTATTGTAAAATTGTTGAGGAGACTTGAAAGACTTACACTCCTCACCAATAATTACAAGTCGATACAGTTCAAATACAAGCCGGAAGAATTTGCCATAGAATATTTGATTGTTACTAATAACTATTTCCCAGCTACATATGCAGTCATCACATTCTCGTAATTTACTCAATTCTTGAGATGAATTCCAATGACTACCTAATTCTTCTTTTGCAAATGTACCATAATCATTCATCAATAACTTTAATGATTCTGTATTAATCGGAAGATTCTTTTTGTAAAATTCTTGAAGCAAAAAGTAGGCGATTGGCTCAGTGTTCTTTTTCTCATTTTCAGTGAGTTCTTTTTTACTTAGAGTGGCAGGAACTTCACGAGTATTGTAATCCTTATCATATACAATTTGTGTCATGTAATTGTAATAGAATTTACAAAAATCAGGGTTGTTAATACAGTTATCATATAACCGTTTCCAATACTCAACCTTTCCTTTTTGTCTGTCAGACATATCCATAATCAAAAATCGACGACCAACACCGGCCTCTTTTATTATGGTGTGTTCATTTGTGTTCAGCGTTATATTCAATGAGTTGTTGATTTGAACACGGTCTTTACATTTTGCTTGCATTAAAATATTTTCGCCTGTACACCATGCTTTCAAATTATTACTCTGAACAGTCCAGTCAGCTACACTTTTGCTATGCATTTCTTCTAAACATATGAAAACTTTATTTTCTACTTCTGCGTTGAACTGAGAACTTAATGCATCGCTACTCATAGATTCAATCCATAGCGATTTATCCAACATTCTACAAATCATTTTGGACATGGTAGATTTTCCGATACCATTCTTTCCTCTCATAATTAAACAGCTTTCGTTTTTGATTCCTCGCAATGTTCTTGCAATCCATTGTTCTATAAACTTTATTTGTTCTTCATTTTTATCACACAATTCGTTATGAAGATAATCATTCCATATTTTTAAATTTTCATATTGATTCCATGCATCGGCATTAAATTCTTTTTCGTAGAGTTTCAAAACTTTATATAATGGACACAAGTTTATAAGTCCATGGCTGTCAGAATAATTACTGAACCTTACCGTATTCTTTTCATAAATGAATTCATACTGGGGCTGATTTTGTATAATAGAATAATAAATACGCTCACTGATTGCTTTCATAGAGTCAAATTGCTGTTTCAAGTCAAAATAAGAAACGACATCAAACTCATCCGTGCGTGAGTTATACATTCTATACTGTGCACGATTAAGAATTTTGTAATAGTATGAATTCCAATGAGTACATATTTTTTGCATCGCCTCATCAAACTTCTTGCCATATAACTCTTCAGCTTCATTCATCATTTGGAAGAATTGAAACCAGTCAAATGGCGAAGTTGGAAACTCAAAATTTACTTTACAACAAATTTCAGCAAGTTTTCTTTTTTCCGCCTTTTCCAACTTTTGTTGTTCTTTAGCAAGGATTTTGCTTTTATTCAGTTCTTCTTTCGCCAATCGAACCTTTTCTTTTTCTGCTTCTTTTGCCACCCGTTCAGCTTCTTTTTGCTGATGTTTTTCTGCCCTTTCTTCATTTTTCTGGATTCTGACCTTGATGGCCTCAATCGTCTTTTCAATTTTTTCAATAGCTTTACAATGTGCTTTTATTACTTCAGGACTTGAATCGTTTTCTATTGCCTTGGAATGTTCGATTTTTTCATTTTCCAATTTCGTCAATTCGTTATAAAGTTTTGCAAGAACAGTGTTCTCGGACTCTACGGAATTCATGTTAATGGCAATATTATTAATGGTGGAATTCATCCTAATATTATAAAGAAAAAAGTCTTTAAGTTGATTTTTAAGCGTTTTTTCCCGGGGAATCAATTTATGGAAATCAATTTTTCGATAGATGTCAATTTTTGGATGAATGTCCCAACCCAAACAATCAACCCAAACAATCAACCAGGAACGGGTCCCTCTCCAAATTACTGCGCAATTCGGAGCCATCCCATTCCATCGGGAGGAAAAGGGGAAAATGGGGCTGAAATTCTGGCTATATAGGAAAAATTTTTCAATTTTATTTTTTTCTGAAAACTTTTTATAAAAAAAAAAAAAAAAAAATTTTTTTGTTCCCTATAGGAAAACTTAAAAATTTTCCCCTTTT
>JAIYDG010000078.1 GCA_027487625.1 Bacteroidota bacterium | reverse complement strand
TCGGGTAGTGATGTATTTTGTTTTAACATTGTTTTTTATAGCATTATGGTAAAGAGATTGCACATAAATTTCTGCAATTCTTTTACTTGCTCCCATCACATTTGTTGGGTTTACAGCTTTATCTGTACTAACCATTACAAATCTGTCTGAATTGTATTGGTAAGCTAAATCTGCAATAGTTTTTGTTCCTTTTACATTAACCCAAATTGCTTCACTTGGATTTTCTTCCATTAAAGGAACATGTTTATAGGCTGCTGCGTGGTAAATGATTTGTGGTTTAAACTTTTCAAATATCATTTTCATTCTGGCTTCATTTGTGATATCTCCAATAAGAATTTCAACAAATGTATTTAGCTCATTTTTATGTGATTCTCTAAGTTCACCATCTAGTTCATAAAGTTTGATTTCAGATTTATCTACACAAAGAAGTTTTTTTGGTTTGAACTTAATAATTTGTCTAACCATTTCTGAACCAATAGAACCACCGGCACCAGTTACCATAACTACTTTACCATTTACCTGATTTCCGATTTTGGCTTTATCCAATTCAATTACATCTCTTTCGATTAAATCTTCAATTTTGATGTTTTTAATCTGATTAAAACTTAATTCACCATTGATCCATTTTTCAATTGGAGGAACTGTTCTAACATTTACGTTCAGAGCTAAGCATCTTTCAACGATGTCTTGTTTTCTGCTTTTTGAAATTGAAGGAATCGCGATAATAACCTGCTCTATATTATGTCTTGTAATAATATCTTCTAATTCTGATGTTCCGTTGTAAATACTAACACCTTCAAGAATTTTACGATGTTTGTCAATACTATCATCAAAAAAAGCAGCAACTCTTATACCTCTTCTGCTTTCTTGTTCAAGTTTTCTTTTGGTAGTTATTCCTGCATCACCTGCACCATAAATTGCATAATTTATAATTGATTTACTTGTAGTTGAATTTATTCTGATGTACATCAATTTAATAAAAACTCTAAATGATGCCAAAAAGAATGTTGATAGAACAAAATCAATTAAAAGGATTGATAAAGGAAATAGGTGTAATTTATTAGAAGGAAGGTAGTTGTAAATAGAATCAACAAAAAACAAAATAAAACTGGCGCCAACCATTGCATAGAAAATTCTCAAACCATCCTGAACACTTGTATGACGAATCACAAATGCATTCAAGCGGAAATAACTCATGGTTACACCCTTTACTAAAAAGTAGATTGGTAAAACGGTTAAAGATGGGTACAGGTACTCCATATTTAAATCCATGCTGAAACGTGCAAAAATTGCAAGAATATATGCTAATGCACATAATCCCATATCAAACAAGAAAATAAACCACCTGGGTATTTTACTGGAATTTGAAAAGAGTATTCTAAAAATTTTCATACGCAACAAAAATACTTTTTAAACATTATCAAAATTTTAAATTTTAAATAATTCCTCACCTTGACTTTGTTTAAAGAATTATTTGAACTCATCAAAAATACTAAATATTTTAAGATTTGAAGCGCTACCCGTCTATAATTTTTAAATGGAGGAGTTTCTTGAATAAGTGGAAAATTTGGCTTCAAGTCTTGTAAATACTGATTATTTGGGTATTTTAATGAATTACTTAAAATTGGGTCAAAACGGGAAATTGTCCTAAAAGAGGATTTGTGCTCCTATTTGGGTTGCATTTCTTCCTTTTTTTGAACCAATTTGAAGCCTTCGTTGATGTTTTTTCCAATAGGCGTGATTTCTAAACCTAAATTTTTAAGTAGAAAATCATGGTGACTTTTACTCACACATGGCAGCGGACAATCCCAGCAATACACTCTTTCCGGGTAATAATAAAAAACCATATTATTAAATCGGTTAGTGTAAATAGGACCATTGTCAAATTGATGCCAAGGTTCTATTAAGTACCTGTTATTAAATCCTTCTGAATTGGTAATTGATTTGTTTCTTGAAGAATTTGAAAATGCTGAAAAAGGTATAAAAGCAATTGCCCACAAATACATTGCTACAGTAAAAGTACCAATTTGTAAAACTTTCAATTGGTTCATTTTTTCACTGATTTTGTTTAATAAACTCAGAAGATAAAACAGGTTTAATACGAAAATTGATAGGCCAGTTGCAAGCATAAGTCGGTACTGACTTAAATATAACCATTCAAAAACTTGGAAAAATAAAAGTGCAATAAAAAATGAAATTTGAATCTTGTTGATTTTCAGCTTTCGTATAAATCCAATTCCAATTAAAACAAGAGCTAAAACCCAATTAATAAATAGAATTTTATTCATTAGGCCTTTATATCCGCTTCTAAAAAGCCATTTGCTTAACCTATTTCCTTTTTTCTCTTTTTTGGTATCCCAATCTTTTATTTCATATTTATCTTGAATTCCCCATGAAACTATTCCTTGGCGATAAAGTTCATTCCAGTTTTTTGGAACTTTCCATTCAACTTTTAATAAGTCGGGTTGATTCATTGGATATAAAACATATCCACTTAACATTACATTTTTGAAAATAAGAATAAACAAAATTGGAGTGATGATAATGAGACTATTAAGTTTTGATTTGAAACTGAATTTTTTATCAAACAAAACAATAAAAGCCAATACTAGTCCTGTAGATGCAGGTGGTTTAATTATAAACAGCCCAATACAAATCATCCACCAGATTAAAGGATGATATGTCTCGTTTTGCTTCAAAAGTTGAAAAATAAGTAAGCCCGAAAAGCAAATCATTGGTAAATCGGCATTTGGAGCACTTAAAAAGAAAAATCCAAAAACTAAAACGTATACCAACATGCCAATTAATGCCAGTTTTAATACTCCATTTAAATTCAATTTCCATTCTCTAAAAATCCAAAGTAAAAACCAACTGAGTAAAAAGCCATTGATTTGATGATAAGAACCTAAACCTAATTGATTTAAATCGAATAATGCAGTTAACGAATGCCAGCTCGAAAACAAGCCAAGCGCAGGATAAATATTAGCTAATCCTTTTACCAAACCAAACTGTTCCATCCAGGCAATTGTTGGTTGATAATATCCGCCGTTGTCATTAATTTTAGTGGCCTGTGCTGATTGGTAAAGAATTGGAATTATCAGAGCAATTAAAACTAGGATTTCAATTTTGCTAAATTGTTTAAATGTACTTATAAAGAGTTGAATTCTATTTTTAAATTCTTCTCTTTGAAGATACGCAATTGCGGCAGTTGAAAAAAGAAATATACCTTGTGTCAATAAGTTAATTGGACCTCCAATTACAAACAACATAGAAATAATGCTAAGGAAAATTATTCCGAAAAGAATATCAAAAAATACATTTTCCGGTTTTTTGATTTTGAGCAACCAAAACGGAATCTGAGCCCAAATCATTGAAATGAGTCCAAGAATTAAATAATATGGAAAAAGAATAAGCATTTATCGGGTAAAAATACAAATAAGTATTTTAATTAAGGATGTTCTGTTTGTAGGTCCTGCTGAAAATCTATATTGGGACTTATTATCAATCAATTAGGCTGTATTAGAATAATTTAAATGCAAGGTTTTAAGAACAATTGCTAAAAAATCCTTGCATCTAGTAAAATCTGACCTATTTCTGTCTTTTTCAGCTGGCCCTATGTAAGAAGTTTAAACTTGAGTAAAAGTTAAAATTAAAGGCCCAATTATTGCTTGAAATTGATTTTCTTTGGTGTTCTTAAAGATTTTTTATGGATCAAGAAAGTATCGACCAGTTAAAAGAAGCACTTAGTTTTTCTCCAAACAATATTCCTCTCAGATTACATTTGGCTGATTTGCTTTTTAAATTAAAAAGATTTGATGAATCTGAAATTGAGTTTCAAGAAGTTCTTTCTTTTCAAGCAGAAAATACTAAAGCAAAGTTTGGATTAGCAACAATATATTTTGAAAAAGGAAATTATTCGGTTTGTAATGTTGTTTTAGAAGAATTAATTCAGCAAAAGAATGCAAGTGAGGAAGTTTATGTTTTGCATATGAAGGCTCTTATTGAAGAGAAACTTTTTTCAGATGCTATAAATATATATCAGGAATACCAAATAGAACATCCGGGTTTTGTTAATATGGACCTTGAAGAAAAGTTAAAGATTCATTCTAGTTCCTCAGAAGCTGATGAAATGGATATTTCTGATTTGATGGGATTTATGTCGAAACCAGATGTGAATTTTTCTCATGTTGGAGGAATGGATGTTGTAAAAAAGGAGATTGAAATGAAAATCATTTTCCCATTGAAACATCCTGAAATGTATAAGGCTTATGGAAAGAAAACAGGAGGTGGTATTTTATTATATGGCCCTCCGGGATGCGGAAAAACTTTTATTGCCAAAGCTACCGCAGGAGAAGTAAATGCGCAGTTTATTTCTGTAGGTTTAAATGATATTTTAGACATGTGGATTGGCAACAGTGAAAAGAATTTACATGAAGTTTTTGAAAGAGCTAGAGCCTATGCACCTTGTGTTTTATTTTTTGATGAAATTGACGCTTTGGGAGCAAGTAGGTCTGATATGCGTCAAAGTGCAGGTCGACATTTAATCAATCAATTTTTATTGGAATTAGATGGTGTTGAAAGTAATAATGATGGAGTTTTAGTTTTAGGCGCAACAAATTCACCTTGGCATTTAGATCCGGCATTTAGAAGACCGGGTAGATTTGACAGAATTATTTTCGTTCCGCCCCCTGATGATACTGCTAGGGAATCGATTTTTAAATTAAAACTAGAAAACAAACCTTTAGATAAAATTGATTATTCTAAGATTATTAAATTAACCAAGGAATATTCAGGAGCTGATATAGAGGCTATTATTGATATTGCTATAGAATCGAAATTGCATGAATCAATGAAAACAGGAATTCCTCAACCGATTCAAACAAAGGTTATTTTAAATGCAATAAATAAACACTTTGCCAGCACCAAAGAATGGTTTACTCAGGCTCGAAATTTTGCTTTATATGCAAATGAATCAGGTTTGTATGATGATATTTTAAAATACCTGAATATTAAAAAGTAATGGAAAATCCTGAATTAGGACGTGTTCATTTATTAATGAACCAGGGCAGATGGAAAGATGCTGAAATAATTTTAGGCCAGTTGATGTTAAACGAACCTGATAATACAGAGGTTTTAACTTTAATGGCTGAAATTAAAATTCAAAATGATAATCATATAGAGGCAGAGAGATTAATTGACTTAGGGATTTCTATCAATCCTTCAGATGATTTTTTGTTTTACATGAAATCGAGAATTAAACTCATTTTAAAACAAGGTGAATTAGCTGAAGAATGGATAAAAAAAGCCATCAACTTGAATCCGGAAACTTCTGTGTATTTTGGATTTTTAGCTTATGTTCAATTACAAAGAAAGAATTATAAAGATTCTTTGGAGAATGTTAATCATGCTTTATCATTAAATCCTGAAGATTTATTTGCCTTAAATACAAGAACATCTGTTTTGTTAAAACTAAACAAAACGGAAGATGCTTTTGAAACCATTGAAGGTGCATTAAGAGAAGATCCCAATAATGCTTACACACATACTAATTATGGTTGGAATTTATTGGAACATGGTGATGCAAATAAAGCACTTGAGCATTTTAAAGAAGCCCTTAAAATTGATCCTAATTTTGAGCTAGCTCAAGCTGGAATGGCAGAAGCAATTAAAGCACGTTATTTTGTTTATCGTTGGTTTATGAAGTTTCAGTTTTGGATGGGTAATCTAACCAGTAAATACCAATGGGGAGTGATTTTGGGTTTTTATTTTGGTTCAAAATTCTTGAGGAATCTATCGGCTTCAAATCAAACTTTAGCCCCATATTTAAATCCTATAATTTTTGTTCTTTTTGTTTTTGCTTTTTCAACATAGGTAATGACACCACTCAGTAATTTGTTTTTGAGGTTAAATCCTTATGGCAAATTTTTATTGAGTAAAAATGAAAAACTAAGTTCAAATTTTGTGGGCCTATTTCTAATAGTATTTTTAACTGGCCTTATTGGCATATTCTTAAATGATTCAGCCTGGATTTTTGCGCTAATGGTTTATGGATTTACTATGATGATTCCTGCATCCGGAATGTTTACCAAAGCAAAGTATAAAAATATCATGTTATATATTTTTATTGCTTTAGGCTCTGTTGGATTATTGGCACTCTTGTCAACTTTAAAAACTGGAAATCTTGAAAGTGATTTTGGAACTATTTATCTGATAGGATTTATAGCTTATCAATGGTTATCCAATTTTCTGGTTATTAAACAAAATGAAATTAACTAATGAAATTACTACAATATTTAATTTTTATCTTTCTAATTAGTTCTTGTGATTCTGATTGGGTTCCCGGAATAAAAGTCAGTTCAGATAAAGCCGAGATAGATTCTTTTTTATTACTGCCATCTCCAAAAGTAAAAGGAAGTGTTTTTTTATTCGGGCCTAAAGTTGATAGTTTAAATTGTAAATTATCTGAAGCAGCATGCAATTGTTGCAGAGAACGTTTGATTTTTACAAATGATTCTGAATTTATCGCGATTTCTTATTGTGAAGAAAATGAAAGTTTTTGTAAGGGGAAATATATTTTTTATGGACCGCAGGTTATCTTAAATTTTTCAAACAAAAGGTTTGATTATATTTTACAAAAAGATCATTTGTATAAATCAGCAGATAGAAGAACAATTTCAGAAAGAGTTAACCAAATGGCTCCATGGATATTTGTGAATTTTAATTGTTCTGAAAAAATTGGACTGAAAAATGAAACCGAAACTTTATTCGGATTTGAAGATACCGTTTCTACCGATTTTATGGTAAATGATATAGCCAATAAAGGGATTTTAGAAAAGTTGAATAATTAAATTTTATTTTAATTTATTGTAAATCAATATTTTGAATGTGTTTTTTGGGATTTGTGTAACTTTTCTTTTTTGGTTGACGTCATATTCACAAAACTAAAAACCCCCTGAAGATTGAATGACTGTTACTGAATTCAATAAATGTGTTGATGAGCATTCTAATGGCTTATATCGCTTTATCCTTAAAAATATAAGGAATAGCGATTTGGCCCATGATATTGTGCAGGATACTTTTGAAAAAATTTGGATTAAGGTTGACAGTATTCCTTATGATAAATCTAAATCTTATTTATTTACTACAGCCTATCATACAATGATAGATAAGATTAGAAGACAAAAATTTGAAACTCAAATTGAAGAACATCATGAAGATATTGTTACAACTCAAAACAAATTCAATGATGTTAAGAAGATTTTGGATAAAGCTTTAAATACACTTAATGAAATTCAGCGCTCTGTAATTTTATTGAGAGATTATGAAGGTTACAGTTATGAAGAAATAGGAGAGATTACTGGCTTAAATGAAAGTCAGGTTAAAGTTTATATTTATAGAGCTCGTTTAGCTCTGAAACAATATATCGGAAGTTTAGAGAACGTATTATAATGCAAATTACAAAAGATAATTACGAGTTATTTATCATCGATTATTTAGATGGTAAACTTGATTCCAAAGGGAAGCAAGATCTGATTGCTTTTGTTGAAGCAAATCCATCAATAAAAGAAGAATTCGAATTGCTAAAAGATTCTGCAGATTTGGAAATGGATTCAACGATTCAAATCCCAGATTTTAGTGGTTTAAAAAAGCAAACTATTTTGCCTGAAAATCATAGTTCAGATGAATTAATGATTGCCAGATTAGAAGGTGATTTAACTCAAAACCAAATAAAAGAGTTTGATGCAGTTTTAGTTGAAAATGAAATTAAACAAAAAGAATTTTCATTATATAAGTCAACTAAATCAATTCCGGATTTAAGTATTGTTTTTCCAAATAAAAAAGCGCTTAAAAAAGGCGGTTTAATTATTCAGTTTAAATCTATTCAAAAATATGCTGCTGCAGCTGCTGTTATAATGCTGTTGGGATTTTTAGGTTGGATGAACTTTCGTTCTGATTTAAATTCTCAAAGTGCACAAGAAGGAAATTTCGTTAAAAGTAGAATCGAAGAAAGTACTTTAAATAGTACTGATAAAAATTTATTGGCACAAGTTAAACCTATAGAAAAAGTTGAATCAGCTAATAAATCTATTAAAAGTACTTCAATAAACAATCAATCTAAAAAAGTAAGTTCTATTGAAGAAAATAAATTCAATAATCAAATTGCACAGAACGAATTAATCAATAGCAGAGCAGCTTCATTAGAACCAGTAAAAATTGTATTTAATAAATTCCCTCAACAAGTTTTTCCTGTATTTAATTCTAATACATCAATAGCTGCAATCAATCCACAAATTGATGAATTCAAAACACCTGGAAAATGGTTAATTGCAAAAGCTAAAACTTTAAGTACAGTTCAACCTATACTAAAAACCGATTCATTAATCAGAAACAATGAAGTTGGTAATGTTGCAATTAATTTGTTAAATCAAACTCCCGGAATTCTAGCTACTGCTAAAACAGATGAAGAAGGCAATAGCAGAGGCTTCGCTATTATGTCGAGATATTTTTCTTTTGAAAGAAGTTACTAGTTCATGTAACTTTTTTAAAACACAATCCGTCATAAGTTCAGAAGCAATTATTAAACAATCAATAATAAAAACGAATATGAAAAAGTGGTTAATCTTATCAATGTGTCTTGCCTCAATGAGTATTTTTGCGCAAGAAAAAGAAGTTAAGGAATTCACAAAAATTGAACTTGGAATGCCTTACAAAATTGAATTAATTCAGTCGAAAACCAATAAGGTTGATGCAGGCTCAAAAACTGATAAATTGGAAATTTCAGTGAGTGGTGGAATCTTAGAAATTGAGCCTGGAACGGCGGGTATTTTTGATGAACCAATTAAAGTTTATTTTACAAAATTAAATTCATTGGAAATTAGCGGTGCTGGTGAATTTTTTACCTCACCAAATTCTGTAATTGAAACAGAAAAATTAGAAGTAGAAAGTAGTGGTGCTTCAAAATTAAACTTGAATATAAAAGTTACAGATTTTAAATTAGAATTAGCTGGTGCTTGTAAAGCTACAATTAAAGGAACAGCGCAAAAAGCGGAAGTAGAAATTGCTGGAGCATCTAAGTATTATGCATCAGATTTAAAAACTGAAGAAACTAAAATAGAAGGAGCAGGAGCAACTTACTTTAATGTGTTTGCAAGTAAAAATTTAAATGTTGAAGCTGCTGGTGCTACAAAAGGTGTGTATAATGGAAATCCAACAACAAAAAATATCAATGTTGCCGGAATTTCAAATGTAGTTGATGGTTCTACTGGTGAACAATTAAAAGATGAAAGAAATGGTGAAGATGGTGATACAACTAAAATTCGTATTGGTAATAGAAAGGTTTTAATTTATGAAGATGGCAAAGAATTAGCCATTGAACAAAGAGATGCGGGTGATGATGATAAAAAGAAATCAAGCAAGAAAAAACCTTTAAAAGAAGTTTATAGTGGTTTCGAAATTGGGATGAATTCTTTTACCGATAATCAAATGAATTTTACGATGCCAACTAATTATAGTTTCCTTGAAACCAAAATTAACAAATCATGGTTTTATGGCTTGAATTTATTAGAAGGTGATTTAATTCTTATCAAAAATAAATTGGCCCTGACATCAGGTTTAGGTATGGAGTTTCAAACATTTGAATTTAATACAAATAGAGTTTTAACTCCAAATGTTAGAGCAGTTACAGCAGATTCAAATCAAAAAGCTTTAAACAGAAACAGGTTATATAATTTTAATTTCAATGTTCCTCTATTAGTAAAATTTGCTCCTAGAACTGCAAAAGGTAGAAACGGATTTCATTTGGCATTTGGTTTAATTGGTACTTATAAAGCTTATTCACATGTAAAAATAGAAAGTTCTGCTGATGGATATGAATTACAATCAAAAATGAGAGATGATTATAGCATCAATCCATTCAGAGTGCAAGCTACAGCAAGAGTAGGTTACGGATGGTTCAGAGCTTTTGCTAATTACTCTTTAACTCCATATTTCAAAAAAGATTCAGGTATTGCTGGTCAAGAAAATCCGGATATCAGAGTGTTTTCGGCAGGAATTACACTTGTCCCTTTTCAATAATCAATCCTCTAAATTTTTAAAAAGAGCAGCCTAAACTGGTTGCTCTTTTTTTATAAAATTTTCTTAAGGTTTTAGCTTTGATGAAGATTGAAATTATTTTTAGTAACTTCACAATTATGAAGAAATATATACTCCTGTTTTTACTCATTGGCACATTAAAAGTAAATGCGCAGATTTCGATTTATAGAGAAGATATGGGTTTGCCAGGTGAATGGTTTTTAATGGCAAAAGATACCAATATTGATGTTGAAGAGCTTGCTGCTGTTATGCAAATTGGGCCAAACTGTAATTGGGATGCAACTGGAATAAGAGCTCAATCGCAGGATACGTTTTTTTATGTGAGTCCACAAGATTTCCCAAGTGCTCCAGAAGGTTGTAACCTAGTTTATATAAATCCAGTAGTTAGCTCTTTGCCTGATTTTTATAATGCAAATATTGCTCAAATCAAACAGGTAGTTCAACCTGACGGATTTTTTGGTGGCGAAGGGGAAATTTTATACATGGAATTTCCATCAGCATTTGGGTCGAAATTTGCAGATTCGATTACTTCAATTTATACAACTTTAGCTGTTGATTTGGGCATTCCTGCAAATCCTTTATTTGATTCAGCTCAAATTTATTTTAAAACAATTTATTCTTCTGATTATGTTGGATATGGAACAATTAGAACGAAATTCAACAATTTACCAATTAATGCCATCAAGCGAAAACTGGTAAAAAGTCAAAGAACAACTTTTAGAGTTCGTAATAAAATTTCAGGAGCTTATGTAAATGTTCCCGGTGGTTTTGATCCGGGAGGTGTAAATACCAATAAAACAATTTATCAATGGTTTGTAACAAATGGCGGAGCTCCAATTTTAGAGTTTGAAATGGATACTATTTACAAAGCTAAAAACTTGAAGTATCTGGTTAATTCTTCAAGATTGTTGAGTACAGGATTGTCTGAAAATGATTTTTCAGGATTGATAAAAATTTATCCAAATCCGGGAAAAGAATATTTCCAGGTTTCATTTCAAAATCAAGCTAAAATTGAACAATTAAGTATTTATAATTCATCAGGGATTTTACTTAAAGAGTTTATAGATGTTTATCCTGACCAAAAAGTGTTTCATGAAATTGAAACCAATGGTTTGTATATCATTCAAATTAAGCAAAAGAATAAAATCTACCATTATAAATGGTTGAAGAATTAATTTAGGTAAACCTTAATACTACATGTTAATTTAAGTCTTGCATGGAATTTGGATTTTATATCCAATTCATTGTTAAGAAGTTTGAATATTTATAAAGATTTTCTTATAGGAGCAATTAAATTGTGGGTCTCATTATTTGAATCTTACAATGAAATTAAGTCCTGAACAAAAGCAAATTATAAACTCGGTTGGAGATATAAAAATTAATGCCGTTGCTGGTTCCGGAAAAACCACCACTATCATTGAATATGCCAAATCGAGGCCAGAAGGAAGTAAAATCTTGTATTTGGCTTATAACAAATCTGTAAAAATTGAAGCCCAGAATAAATTTGCTGAAGCCGGATTACATCATGTAAAAATTGAAACTGCTCATTCTCTTGCTTATAAAAATATTGTTTTTAAACATAATTATAGAGTTAGAACTCAGGCATACAGAACTTATGATATTGCTGAATTATTAGGTTTGAAAGTAGGAGGGGAGAAGCATGCTGAATTTATCGCTGCCAATCACATCAACCAAATGATTTCCTATTTCTGTAATTCTGATAAAATGAAACTTGCTGAATTGAATTATCAGGATATCGTTTCTGATAAAAAAGCTTATGCATTTGTTTCTAGGTATTATGATTATTTGCTTCAACATGCGCGTATTCTTCTGGCAAGAATGGATAGGGGTGAGATAGAAATTACACATGATTTCTATTTGAAGAAATTTCAGTTGGCAGCACCTCAGCTACCTTATGATTATATTTTATTTGATGAAGGACAGGATGCTTCTCCTGCCATGTTGGATGTTTTTATTAAACAAAAAGCAGTAAAAGTAATTGTTGGTGATACTCATCAACAGATTTATTCTTGGAGGTTTGCCATTAACTCATTGGAGCAATTAAACTTTAAGCAATATTCATTAAACAACAGCTTTAGGTTTCCAAAACCAATTGCCGATTTGAGTAAGAAAATTCTCTCTTTTAAAAAGCAAATGGGACTAAAAGAAGTTCCTCCAATAGAAGGCTTAGGAGAAAGTAAATCATTAAAAACCAAAGCTGTTTTAGCTCGAACAAATTTGGGTTTACTATTAAGAGCAATTGAGTTTTTATCAGATAATTCCAATATAAATAAAATTTATTTCGAAGGACATATTAGCTCTTATACCTATGCCGATGACGGAGCTTCATTATATGATGTTTTAAATTTATACAATGGAAAACGCTCATTAATCAAAGATAAATTAATTGGCTTGATGAGAAACATTGAAGATTTGGAGGAATACATTGAAAATACCGAAGATGTCCAGCTTTCAATGATGGTTGAAATCGTAAATAAATACGGTAATGAAATTCCAAATATTCTAAAAAAATTAAAGGAAAAACATCTTGATGCAGCTGATAAACATAAAGCCGAAATTGTGTTTTCAACGGTTCATCGTGCAAAAGGAATGGAATACGATGAGGTAGAATTGGTGAATGATTTTATCAATGAAAAACGTTTGGACAGGCAGCTTAAGGATGAAAAGGAAGGTCCTGATTTATCTAAACTTAATGAGGAAATTAACTTGTTATATGTAGCGATAACAAGAACTAAAAATAAACTATCTATTCCTTTTGTTCTTGTACCTGATGGCATTTCAGAATCAGCGAATATTGTATTTGTTTATGATGAGGAAGAAGAGGAAGTTGAAACAAAACCTGCTAAACCAACAAAAAAGGTGATTTCATATCCAAAAGTTAAAGAAAAGCCGGCATTGGCAAAAGCTTATACAGTTGATGAAAAGCGTGAGACTTATAAAGCTGCATATAGGCCTTGGACAAAAGAACTAGATGATGAACTTACCGATTTATACTTTTCTGGAAAGAAATTAAACGTGATTGCTGAACATTTCGGCAGAACAAAAGGAGCTATTCTTTCGAGATTAGCTAAATTGGAAATTGAGAATTTTGATTGATAATATTTAGTAGGAAATAATTCTTAGGTATTATTGATTTTGATCTTCATCAAATCCAAACCAAACGCAAGCATAATTGCCTTTAATTCCTACTCCCATAGCCTTAAAACTTTTGTTTTTCCAGATACCTTTTTGCAAAATTACATCATGGTGGGAAGGACTTTTCTTCCACATATCCAATGCCATTTGTGCGGTAATTCCATCACTATAAAAAGCAGCAATTTCAAAACCATCGCCTTTGTATGAACTTAGTTCCCTTGGTTTGTCCCACATGCATTTAGCTTGTTTGTGGTTATCTGTATAACAACATTCTTTCCAGTTCCCGTTTCTCGACCATGAGTGCATATTACAACGACTACTCTCTTTATAATATAAATGAAGGTCGTTGGCATGAGTTTGAGCGACAATGTTAAGGTTTGTTGAAATACTTACAGAATCAAGTCTTTTACTTATTCTATAAGAATTAATAAGTTTAGCAAGTTTCAGTTCTTCACTACTTTGACTTGGTTTTTCATTGACTGATGTGTTGTTACTGAAGAAGGTAAACCAGGATAAAATTATTAGGATATTTAGCATGATTTTTATTTAACGTATAAACAAAAAAAACTGCCTCTTTTGGAGGCAGTTTTTTTTAATATAAATGGAAATTGATTATTCAGTAACCATTAATTTTTGAGTTTGAACGCTGTTACCAGCTTTTACGCTAACTGTGTACATACCTGGAGTTAAAGTGCTTAAATCAACATTGTAATCATATTTAGCAGCAGCAACTTTTCCTAAATCCATAGTTGCAACTTCTTGACCTAAAATATTGTTAATGCTGATAGTTACATTGCTGTTGTTTTTTAATGAGAAACGAACTGCAGTGCTATTAGTAGCAGGGTTAGGATATAAACCTGAGATTTCTACATTTTTAGCATCTTCGATACCAGCACCAATGTTACCAGTAACTGTTAATTTGAAGTAAGTTTCAACATATCTTTCGTTTTGGAAAGCTTGACCTGCAATGAAACCTTCCCAACCATTAACTGTTGCATATGAAGAACCTTTCAAAGCCATAATAGCAGTATTGTAAGCTTTAGTATTTTCCCATCCTGTTGTACCTTCATTTAAGAATAATCCGTAACCAGCATAGTTATTTCTTTTCATACCGGCAGGAGCAGTTGAAGGATCTTTTTGGTAAACAAATACTGAAGTATCAGTACCTGTTACAGCTGGAACACCAGATTTGAAAGTCCAAGCATAAGCAACTAAGATATCATTAGTTGTACCGTTTGAATTGATTTCCATTCCAGCAGGAGCAGCAGATTGGTAGTATTTGCTAGTCCAAGCGTTTTCAAATCCACCATTATTGTTATTAGCTCTTGTTGTATCCATATCGCCATTAGCACCACTAGTTAATAAAATAGTGTCGATAGCAAAATAGTTAGCTGGCATTCTTTTTCCGAAATTCCAACCATTTACAGGCATAGCATAACGAGTTCCGTCAGTGAAGTTAGCTCTACGTAATTGAGAACCTTTCCAGTAAGTAACAAACATTGTATCAACTACATCTCTTTGTCCACCCATTCCATCATCAACTTTATCTACGTTACGTACATATAAGTATCTGAAAATGATTGAATCCACTTTGTAACTAACAAAACGTGAAAGTTGATTTTCAGGTTTGTCTGTTAATTGAATTAAATCATCAGTAGCATCTAAAACTTGTCCAACTGAAGTTGTACCGCCATATCTGATAGTTCCATCATCTTCAACAAATTTTGATAATGAATCACTTACCAAGAAATCTACATAACCTTGTAAGTTAGCACCAACATTACTTTTACCGATGATATCCATTACATCATACCAATCAGAAACCATAGTTCCACCTTTACCAAGGTTTTTTCTAGAAAAAGGATTGTTGATGTCTTTAATTGCTTTGTGACGAGCTTCCCCGCTGTTGTCGATTTTTTGTTGAGCAAAAGTTGCAGTTCCTAATGCAACCACTGCTAAAGCTGAAAGTAACAGTTTTTTCATTTGTTTGATATTTAGTTTTGTGTTTTTTTCCTAGTTTTTACTTTTTATATAATAAAGTAATTTTTGATTAGTGGCTGAAAAATAGGTAATTACAATTTGATAATTACATTTTCGGCCTAAATCAGCTGTCGAAAATAAGGATTTCCCTTAACAAGACAAAAGACAAGTTAATTTTGGGAAGGGTTGCATCATTCAGAAATTTCAGTCCAATCCCCGTTTTCCTTGATTAAATTGATTAATTCATTGACTGCAAATTCGGTGTTAACGCCTTTTTTTACGAGCTCTTTACCTTTGTATAATGTAATTTTTCCAGGTCCTGAACCTACATATCCATAATCAGCATCTGCCATTTCTCCAGGTCCGTTTACAATACAACCCATAATCGCAATTTTAATTCCTTTTAAATGGTCAGTTTGTTTGCGGATTTTTGCTGTTGTTTCTTGTAAATCAAATAAAGTTCTGCCACAACTTGGACAACTAATGTATTCTGTTTTGCTGATTCTAACCCTTGCTGCCTGAAGTATTCCAAAACAAATATCATTTAAACGTTTTGATGGTAAATTTTCAGCACTAATCATAATTCCATCTCCAAATCCATCTATTAATAAACTGCCTACATCTGTTGATGTATGCAACATGGCTTCTTCTAAAATGGAATCATATTTTGATTGAATAACAATAGGTTGATGGAAATTATTCTGTTCTAAAAAGAAAAATAAATTTCGAAATTCAGGCATTTTAGCTGTTTGGCTTGCTTTTACAATTAAAACAGCATTTTTAATGGTTTTGATTAATTCTAAACTTTCCAAATTCATTTCGTTGGAATCCAAGGAAATGAAATTTAATGAGGATGAAAATATCTTGTTATTTTCAATTTCATTTAGGTTAATTAATGGAAAGGCACTTTGTTTATCAACTAACTCAATCCATGTTTTTAAATCGTAAATGGCTTGAAGTCCCATTGGTAACATAAATGGTGCTTTGTTTTCGCCTAAAAAAACATAATCAGCACCAACATCTAACATGGTCCATTTATCTAAAGTTTCATTGAAAACATGTCCAATTTCAGATAATTGAGCTGGTGTTAGTGTTTGAATTTTACTTAAATCAGCAATAACTCTTGGTACTTGATGGCCTCCGAAATTATAAGTTTCATCTGTTTTTCTCTTTGCATAAGCATAAGGATTCCAAGTACCATTTTCTCTATCATTAATAACAGGAAGCCCAGAATTTAAAATGATTTTAGGATTGATTTCAGCATGTGAATTTCTGTTTTCATACCTTTTAGCAAGCATTTTGGCAACAGGAACTTCAAATTCAGGATCTTCAGTAAGCGAAACCCTAATTGTATCACCAATTCCATCTTCAAGTAAAGCACCAATTCCCAAAGCAGATTTTATTCTACCATCATCACCATCTCCAGCTTCTGTTACACCTAAATGTAGAGGATAATGCATGTTATTATCGTTCATGGTTTTAACCAATAAACGATAAGCTTGCACCATTACCTGAGGATTGCTGGATTTCATACTTAAAACGATGTTATGAAAATTTTCAGCATTGGCAATTCGAAGAAATTCCATGGCAGATTCAACCATTCCCATAGGAGTATCGCCATATCTGCTCATAATTCTATCACTTAAACTACCATGATTGGTACCAATTCTCATAGCGGTTCCGTAGTTTTTACAGATTTTCACAAGAGGAACAAATTTCTCTCTGATTCTTTCTAATTCTTCTTCGTAATCATCATCGGTATAATCAAAAATTTCAAATTTCTTTTTATCGGCATAATTACCCGGATTGATTCTAACTTTTTCAACTAATCTTGCAGCCATTTCAGCAGCATTGGGGGTAAAATGAATATCAGCAACCAATGGAACATGAATTCCATCAGCCAATAAAGCTTTTTTTATGTTTTCTAGGTTTCTAGCTTCATTGATACTGGGAGCTGTAAGTCTAACCAATTCGCAACCGGCATCAACCATACGTTTAATCTGAGCAACCGAACCTGCTGTATCCATAGTATCAGTTGTGGTCATACTTTGAATTCTGATAGGGTAATTACTTCCCATTAAAAGATCACCAATTTTTACATCAATCGTTTCTCTTCTTTTGTATTCAACCAAGCTTTGACAAAAAGTATTCATAGTTTTTTCTTTAATTGATATCGCCAGCTAATGGACGAATAATAATCTCTTCAACATTTGTAGAATAGGAAAGTTCTTGAACAGTTGAAATTAGTTTTGCAATGTCTTCTGAAGGAATAAATCTATCTTCAGGTAAATCTGTACCGGCCCAGCTATTGGTAAGCGTTGCACCAGGCAAAACTGAACTAACTTTTATTTGATAACTTTTCAATTCTTCTCTCAAAACTTTACTCATTCCTAACATTGCAAATTTGCTAATACAATAGGAGCCTCCATTGGTATAAGCTGTAATACTTGCTGTTGAACAAATATTAAAAATATGACCGGATTTGTTTTCCTTCATTAAAGGAACAATGGCTCTAGTTAAGTGATAAGCACTTGCAGCATTGGTATTCATTTGTTTTTCAAAAGAGCCCTCTTCTTCTTCACAAATAGTGCCTGGTATAAAAACTCCGGCATTGTTTACTAAAACATCAATATTCCCAAATTCCTTTATTACATCTTTTGCAAAAATTTTGAGTAATTCAGTATTTGCAACATCACAAACTTCCATAAAAAATTTTTGCTTGGGAAAATTACTACTTAATTCCATAAATAAAGTAGTTAATTCTTCCTTATTTCTGGCACATCCAGCTACATTAAAACCTTTCGAAGCAAACTCTTGTACAATTGCCAAACCAATTCCTTTGGTGCAGCCGGTAACCAAAACCGATTTCTCTTTCATTATTGCAAATTTATCTGAATGTGCTGTATTTCCCCGTTTTAAATTTTTCAAAAAAAAATTCAGTACCAAATTCAAATTTCTTTAGTTAATTTGGAACTTGTAGTAATTCATTTATTGCTTGTTTTAGCTTGATTATCAAATTATATGAAGTATTTAAGTCAGTTTGGACATTATATTTTATTTCTAAAGAAGAGCATTGGTAAGCCTGAAAAGTTTAATATTTTTTGGGAATTGTTTGTTCGAGATTTATATAAAATGGGAAATGATTCGTTCGGAATTGTTTCAATAATTTCAATTTTTATTGGAGCTGTTGCTGTGATACAAATTGGATATCAATTGGTTGGAAGTTTGGTTCCCATGTATGTTTTGGGCAGGATTGTTCGCGATTCAAATATTTTGGAATTTTCTCCAACAATTACTGCGCTTGTAATGGCAGGTAAAATTGGAGGAAATATTGCATCAGAAATAGGAACGATGAAAGTAAGTGAGCAAATCGATGCACTTGAAATTATGGGTGTAAATGCTTCCAGATATGTTGTTTTACCAAAGCTGGTAGCTTCATTAATTGCCATTCCAGCTTTGGTTATATATTCAATGTTTTTATCAAATTTGGGAGGTATTATTTCTGTTTCACTTTCTGGAATTGTAACGGTAGATGGTTATTTAACTGGTTTAAGAATGGATTTTGATGGATTTTCTATAACTTATGCATTAACCAAAGCTGTAACATTTGCATTTTTAATTACTACCATTTCTGCTTCACATGGTTACAGAACAGAAGGTGGAGCATTGGAGGTTGGTTGGGCAAGTACCAGAGCTGTTGTACAAAGTTGTATTGCTATTATCTTTTTTGATTTTATTCTTACTCAAATAATGCTTTACAAATAATGATAGAACTTCAACATCTAAATAAATCATTTGATGGAAGACAAGTTTTGTTTGATTTATCTGCAAAATTTGAAAAAGGAAAATGCTCTTTTGTAATTGGAGCAAGTGGTAGTGGAAAAAGTGTTTTGATGAAAACCATGGTTGGATTGGTTGAACCTGATTCAGGTAGTTTGAGTTTTGATGGACGTGATTTTCTAAAATTGGGTTACCAAGAAAAAAAGGAAGTTCGCCAAGAAATAGGAATGTTGTTTCAAGGTGCAGCTTTATTTGATTCACTTTCAGTTGAAGAAAATGTGGCTTTTCCTCTTCGAATGTTTACCAATTGGACAAAAGAACAAATTTTGGAACGGGTGAATTTTTGCTTGAAGAGAGTGAAACTGGAAAATGTAAATGCCTTATATCCTTCTAATATCAGTGGTGGTATGAAAAAAAGGGTAGGTATTGCCAGAGCAATTGCCCTTAATCCTAAATACTTATTTTGTGATGAACCCAATAGTGGTTTAGATCCTGTTACATCCAGAGTAATTGATGAATTGATCACTGAAATTACCCAGGAATACCAGATTACAACGATTATTAATTCACATGATATTAAAAGTGTTTTTGATATGAGTGATCATATTTTGTTTATTTACCAAGGTAAAGGTTGGTGGAGCGGACATAAAGAAGACATTAGAAAAACAGGTTCTAAAGAATTGTTAGATTTTATTAAAGCAAGTGAGTTTTAGTTTTGCTAATTAACTATAGTATTGACCTGAGTTAATAAATAGATGATTAAAAATGCTTAAATTCGTCTTAAGATACAACTATGAGAAAACTAGCAATTTTTGCCTTTTTAATTACAATTAGCCTTGCTTTATACACTTCTTGTAAGCATGAGCCAACTCAAATTTATACAGGAAATCCAGCAGATACCACAGGTAATAACAACGGAGGAAACAACAATACTCCTAAAAGTGATTCAGTTTGTTTTAATACACAAGTTCTACCTTTAATCATCAACAATTGTGCAATGTCGGGTTGCCATGATAAAATTACTCGTGAAGAAGGATTGGATTTAACAACATATTCAGGTATTCGTTCAATTGTGACTCCATATAGTATGAACAGTGAATTGTTGAAGGAAATACAAAGAACTGGTTCAAAAAGAATGCCTCCTCCTCCAATGGCTGCATTAGATACAGCAGCAATTAATTTGCTTAAAAAGTGGATTAATCAGGGTGCAACTAATAAAATTTGTATCGATGATTGCGATACAAGTTCAGTTAAATATTCTACTCATATTGCTCCTCTTATTAATACCTATTGCAAAGGTTGTCATCAAACAAGTAGTCAAGGTGGTGGCATTGTATTAGAAAATGCTAGTCAGGTTCAAAGCCAAATTGTAAATGGCAAATTCTTATGTTCTATCAAATGGACAGGTTGTTCTAATATGCCTAAAGGTGGAAGTAAATTTAGTAATTGTAATATCAGAAAATTCGAAATCTGGCAAAATGCAGGTTTCCCTCAATAGTATATGAAAATTAGAAATATTTTAGTTGTTACATTGTTTTCAATGTTTACGATAGCTTGTTCACATTATGAGGAATTAAGCAAAAATTCCACAGAAAGTAAGTCTGGTGATGATGAATCGCACAATCCGGGTCAAGATTGTGGTTCATGCCACAATAAATCTGGTTCAGAGGCTGCATTAGAATATTGGTGGACAGTTGCTGGAACGGTTTTTAAAACCAATGGCACAGCTCAAAAATCTGCCACTATAGAATTATGGACAAAACCTGGTAAACAAGGTACATTAGTTAAACGTTTGGTTACTGATGATTTAGGTAATTTTTATACAGATCAAATACTCAATTTTCAGGGTGGAGTTTATCCGGTATTAATTTCTGCAAGTGGCGAATTGGAAATGAGTTCAGCTTTTTCAGGTGGAAGTTGTAATTCTTGTCATAATGGTTCAAAAGAACCTAAATTAACAATCAATTAAAGAATTTTAAAATGATAAAAAGGATTTTATTTGGACTTTTAGTTTTGGGTAGTATTCAGTCGTGTTATTACGACAAAGAAGAAGAGCTTTATCCAAATGATTATTATAGTACTAATGATACTACTAGTGTAACTTATGCAGCAACTATTGCTCCATTAATTTCAACAAATTGCGGCTCATCAGGCTGTCACCCTGCTTACACAACTTATACTGGGTTAAAAGTTATTGTTGATAATGGACAATTGAAAAATAGAGTCATCACTCAAAAAACAATGCCGGCAGCAGCGCCACTTAGCAGTACACAAATTTCTAAATTGCAAAGATGGTTAGATGCCGGAGCATTAAATAATTAAGATTGAAGATGAAAAAATTTATATTCTTTATAGTTTTATTAGGTTTGTTTAATCAAACTCAAGCACAAGACGATTTATTAGGAATGTTACAAGCTGAAGCTCCTAATAAAGCGGTTCCGGTAATAGCAACTTTTAAAGCACCTCGTGTAATTACAGGTCAAAGTATAGAACATACTGCAGCCAAACATTTGAATTTTGTTATTCTGCATAGATTTGGTGAAATTAATGGTGGCGCTTATACCTTATTTGGTATCGATCAGGCTAATATAAGATTGGCTTTTGATTATGGACTTACTGATAGGTTACAAGTTGGATTAGCTCGCTCATCTGTTGGTAAAGTTTATGATGGAAGTTTAAAGTATAAAATTCTTGCTCAAAGCAAAGGCAAAAAAGCAATACCATTTAGTTTGGGTTATTATGGAAATGTGGCCATTAATACTTTAGAATGGGCAAATCCAAATAGAAACAACTTCTTTACTTCAAGAATGAGTTTTTTCAACCAATTAAATATTGCGAAGAAGTTTGGAGATAAATTTAGCTTACAAGTTTCTCCAACTATGATTCATTATAATTTAGTTGGACCAAAAGCTTATGACAATACAACTTATGCATTAGGTGTTTCAGGAAGTATTAAACTTAGTAGAAGTATACGTTTTAATTTTGAAACTTATCCTCGTTTAACAGGCAGAGACCAGTTGAGTTCTAGCGGATTAAAAACTTATGATTATATTGGTGTTGGTTTTGATATCGAAACTGGTGGTCACGTATTCCAATTGATGTTTTGTAATGGAAATGGAATGCTGGAACAACAGATGGCATCAGAAACTACAACTACCTGGACAGATGCTGGAATTAGATTAGGATTCAATATCTCTAGAACCTTTTCTTTTGATAATAAACCAAAAGGTAAAGCTTGGTAAGGTTTTTGTATTAAATTGATTAATAAATAAAATTATAATGAAAAAAATATTATTGGTTTTAGGTTTTGCCTTGTTGATGGTTCAATTGAAGGCTCAGGTTTGGTCTACATCTGCAGGTAAGGTTAGCTTTTTTTCTGCAACTCCGGTTGAAGATATTAAAGCTATGAATAACCATGTTTTGTCAGCATTAAATTCAAAAGGCGAAGTAGTTGTTATCATAACAAATACACAATTTGAATTTGAAAACAAATTGATGCAAGAGCATTTCAATGAAAAGTATATTGAAAGTGAAAAATATCCTCAAAGTTCTTTCAAGGGAAAAATCAATGAAGCGATTGATTATACCAAAGATGGAGAACACAATGTAACAGTTACTGGTAAATTAAATATCCATGGTGTTGAACAAGAAAGAACCATTTCAGGTAAAGTAATAATAAAGAATGGTACTATTCAATTAATCAGCGAATTTAAAGTTAAGAATGCCGATCATAAAATTGAAATACCAAAATTAGTTGTAGCAAAAATTGCTGAAGCAATCGAGGTAAAAGTTGATTGTCTTTTATTACCTAAAAAGTAATTTTAATTAGAATACTATACGAAACCCGAGGATTTATCTTCGGGTTTTTTTATATCCCCCAACCAACTAGAATAGCCAATAAAATTCCAATAATGATAGCAATAAGTTTTCCAGTTTGAAAACTGTGTTTTTCGCTACTTTCAAATAAAATGGTAGTTGAAATATGTAAGAATGTTCCAATTACAAATGCCATAAAATAATCAAACAAATATTCAGGTACATGCTGACCAATAAATCCGCTGCTAAATGCACCTAATGGCGACATACAAGCATAAACCAACATTACGATTACAAGAACTTTGTTTGGAATCTTTATTCCTTTAAACAAGGTAATCATGGTAAAAGTGGCCGGAATTTCATGTAAGAAAATTCCGAAAATCAAAGCAAAACTCGCTTGATGATTGTCTTGTAATGCACCAATTGGAATTCCTTCTGTAAATGAATGAAAACCTAAACTCAATAAAATTCCAAGAGGAATAACTTTGTTTTTTAAGTGATGATTCACATGTAAATGACCATGTTCAATTCCTTCTGAAAATCTTTCAAGAAATACCTGAAACAAGAATCCACTTAAAACAAATAATCCTTTATAGGTATCAAATTCTTGAAAAACTTCAGGAATCAAATGAGTTAAGGTTACAGCTAATAAGTATGCACCTGCGAATGATAAAAATAATTTCAGCTGTTTTTCATAAACATTCGCACTTAATAATGCCAATGTTCCGCCAGTTAATGGTCCTAAAAACAATAAAATAAAACTACTTTCCATCAAAACCTCTTTCTGTATGTTTGGCTACAAACTTAAGTGTATATTTTCCAAATGCCAATCCGAATAAAATGCCTACCAAAGCACCAACAATTACATCAATTGGGTAATGCACACCCACGTAAACTTGTGAAAATGCAATTGATAATGCCCAAAGTATAGTGGTAACCCAAAGCCATTTTTTAGTTTTAAAGCATAATGAAAAAAAAATGGCCAAGGCAAAGTGATTGGTAGCATGCGCTGAAATAAAACTATAACCATTACAACTACTAATTAAATGATGAACCATCCCACTTAAACTAGGTTCATTGCAGGGTCTGATTCTTTGAAAAGTATTTTTAATTAAGTTAGCGCTAAATTGGTCACTAGCTAAAATCATCAATCCTATTCCCAAAAGTATTTTCCATGAATCTTTCTTGTATTCTTTGATTAAAAAGTAAATGAAAGTAGCATAAAAAGGATACCATACTTCCTGTTTTCTAAGTATTGGGCACAAAAAGTCTAAAAAAGGAGAGGAGAGACCATTGTTTATGGCTAAGAAAAAGTTTTTATCAAACTGTAATATTTGTTCAAGCATCTTGTCTGGCTGATAGTATAATTAGTCTTTCCGATACCTCAGGATTGTATTCATCTAAATTGTAGTTTCCATAATACTTCAAAGGTTTGAAGCCTGTTTCTTCCAACATTTCTTTAAAATCATCTAAACATAAAGCTTGAACGTTTTCTTGGAAATGGAAATCATGTCCTTGGTCCGTAAAGCGAATATCTTTAATAATCTTATTATCTTCTATTTTTTTGCTGATTTGAAATTCAATTCCCGATTCAATTTTAATTTCAAATGGCTTCATTATCTTTTTTACATGATTGATGTTTAGAAAATCAATAAGTAAACTTCCGTTTTCATTTAAAATCGAATGGATACTTTTCAAAACCATTTTATTGGTTTCCATTGAATCAAAATAACCAAAACTAGTAAAAAGGTTTAATGCAATATCAAATTTAGGGCTCAATTGAAGGTCTCTTAAATCCTGCACTTCAAAATGCAAACGTGGATTTTCAAATTTTTTGGCAGCCAGAATGCTGTGTTCAGCCAAATCAACACCGGTTAATTTATAACCTAATGAGTTTAAATAAATTGAATGTCTCCCTTTGCCACAAGCCAAATCAATAATTTCACAATCTTGTCTGGGCTTAAAAAGTTCAACTAATTTATTTAGGAAGTTTGCTGCTTCTTCATCATTTCTGTTCTGATAAAGTATGTGATAATACTTCGAATCAAACCAATCCTTAAACCATTCATTTGTTTCCATATTCCTGAAAAAAGAAAGGCTGCCATTGGGCAGCCTTTCAATAAAAATTATTTAAAATTAGTGATGTGCTGCACACTTTTCGCCACAGCTTTTCTCACATGATTCTTTGCTATCACATTTGTGTTCGCAACCTTCCATGCATCCACCTTTTTCATCCATAGCACATTTGCCAGAATCTTTTTTGCAATGAGCACCATCCATTTTGCACTCACCACCTTTTGCATGTTTCAAACAAATTTCTTTTTGCTCTGGAGTACATTGCATGCTATCGCAATAAGCAGCACATTCTTCTTGGGTCATGTTCATGCATTTGTCCATGTCACATTTTCCCATATCCATGCCTGCACCCATTTCAGCGCAACATTCTGTTTTAGCACCATTAACCATTGATTTATCAGCTTTCATACCACCTTCAACAGCGATATAAGGAGCGATAACCAAAGAAACGATTGACATTAATTTAATCAAGATATTCATTGAAGGACCAGAAGTATCTTTGAAAGGATCACCTACTGTATCACCTGTTACTGAAGCTTTATGCGGCTCAGATTTTTTGTAGAACATTTCACCATTGATAAGAACACCTTTTTCGAAAGATTTCTTAGCATTATCCCAAGCACCACCTGCATTCGATTGGAAAATTCCCATCAATACACCAGATACTGTAACACCTGCTAATAATCCACCTAAAACTTCAGGGCCAAAAATAAAACCAACGATTAATGGAGTAATTAAAGCAATAGCTCCAGGTAACATCATTTCACGAATAGAAGCTTTAGTTGAGATAGCTACACATTTTTCGTATTCAGGTTTTGCTTTGTATTCCATAATTCCAGGAATTTCACGGAACTGTCTACGAACTTCTTGAACCATATCCATAGCAGCTTTACCTACAGCTTGAATACACAATGCTGAGAAAATAAATGGAATCATACCACCTACAAATAAACCTGCTAAAACTGGAGCTTTGTAAATATCAATTGCATCAATACCAGCAATACCTACGAATGCAGCAAATAAAGCCAATGAAGTTAATGCAGCAGAGGCAATAGCAAATCCTTTTCCAGTTGCAGCAGTTGTATTACCTACAGCATCCAAATTATCTGTTCTTTCACGAACTTCAGGAGGTAATTGACTCATTTCTGCGATACCACCTGCATTATCTGCAATCGGTCCGAATGCATCAATTGCTAATTGCATAGCAGTTGTTGCCATCATACCAGCAGCAGCAATAGCAACACCATATAAACCAGCAAAATGGTATGATAACATAATACCACCAGCTAAAGTTAAAATAGGAATAACTGTAGATTTCATTCCAACTGATAATCCACCAATAATATTAGTAGCATGACCTGTTGAAGATTGTTGAATGATAGAATTAACTGGACCTTTACCCATTGCTGTGTAATATTCAGTTACGATACTCATGATAGCACCAACCACTGTTCCAACTACGATAGCAAAGAATACATTTAATTTAGTGAATTCATATCCACGTAAATTTAAAGTTTCAGGCAACATCCAATTTACTATGAAGTAAGATGCAGCAACAGTTAATAACATTGAAGACCAGTTACCTAAATTTAATGCGTTTTGAACGTTTGATTTTTCATCTTTAATAGTTACAAACCAAGTTCCAACGATAGAGAATAATATACCTAAACCACAAATAACCATTGGTAATAAAATTGGTGACATTCCACCAAAATTATCAGCTACAACGATTTCTTGTCCTAATACCATTGTAGCTAAAATAGTAGCAACATAAGAACCAAATAAATCTGCTCCCATACCAGCAACGTCACCTACGTTATCACCTACGTTATCAGCAATAGTTGCAGGATTACGAACGTCATCCTCAGGAATTCCTGCTTCAACTTTACCTACTAAGTCAGCACCTACGTCAGCAGCTTTAGTATAAATACCACCACCAACACGAGCGAATAATGCAATAGATTCTGCTCCTAAAGAGAAACCGGTTAAAACTTCAATTGCAGTTTTAACTGTATCAGCGCCTAAATCAGCAAAAATATTTAAGAAAGCAATGAATAATCCACCTAAACCTAATACTGCTAAACCAGCAACACCAAGACCCATTACAGTTCCACCAGTAAATGAAACTTTCAAAGCTTGTTTTAAACTAGTACGAGCAGCTTGAGTTGTACGAACATTAGCTTTAGTAGCTACTTTCATACCAATATAACCTGCTGTTGCAGAGAATACTGCTCCTATAATGAATGAAATCGAAATAATCCAGCTAGAGTGAATTGGTTTGCCATTAATTTCATGAATAGTTCCAGAATAAGCCAATAATGCAGCTGCAATTGCTACGAAAATGCTTAAAACTTTCCATTCAGCTTTTAAAAAGGCCATTGCTCCATCGGCAATATAACCAGCAAGTTCTTGCATGTTTTTATCACCTGCATCCTGTTTACTAACCCAGGCACTCTTAATGGCCATTACTATCAGGCCAATAATCCCCAACGCAGGGACTAAGTAGATTACATAATCATTCATAAGTATTTATTTTTTTATCAGTATTTATTTTTCAAGCCTGCGAAAATAGCATTTGCCAAACATATTTGTTGCATTGGATTTTTTTAGGTTTTTATTGGCTTGATTTTCAAAAGATTGTAACTACCTATATTTTTGCTAATTAAAGGTAGGTGTAAATTTAATACATGCGATTTACTCTATTTTTATTCATTATTTTTAGTCGGGTTAGCCTGTTTTCTCAGGTTTTAAAAGGCTTTTCAGGTTCTGAGTCTTTAGGCTTAGCTCAAAATGTCATCAATCCTCATTCTGCTGGAAATTTATTTCTTCAACCCGCAGTTCCATTGAATAATTTAGGTTATTATTCATCTATTTCATCGGTTGTTCCTGCAATTTCAACTTCCTTGTCTGATTTTCAACTTATTTTAGTAAAACAAAACAAGCTTAGTGCCTATAAAATTGGGCTTGTACAGGCAAATGAAGCTCAATTAAGGAAGCAGATTTTTGTACTTGGAATTTCAAAAAAAATATTACCTGAATTTTTTATGGGAATCGACCTGCTTTACTTCCATTCAGGAATTCCTGAATATGAATCAGGAAATTTACCAGGTTCTCAATTCTCGTTTTTTTATAAAATTAATTCAAACATTCAGGTGGCTTCTAATTTAGGTTTGATGAAATCTTTCAATCCAAAAGAAACCCTTTCCGATTATTACAGACTGAATCTTTCATGGAAATTGGTCCCAAAACTCAAATTTTTATTGATGGCGAAAAAGGAACCCGATGGCAATTCTGCTGAACAATCTTTTGCTTTTCAATTTCAAAAGCCGGAATCATCGTTTTATTTTAATTCAGAAAGTTATATAAATAGACCAGAATTCTGCTTTGGTTTGGGTTTTAAGTACAATCAGCTTGATTTTAATTTCTCAAATTCCTATCGACAATATTGGGGATTAAGGTTTGCATGTTCAATTCAATATTTTATTGGAGCTCAATAATATGAAAGTATTTATTTTATTGATTTTCTTGTTGATGTATAGTTTAAGTTCAATTGGACAGATTTCTTCAAACAACCAAAATTGGGAAAACATTATTAAAAATCAACCAGATTTTTCGGGTGATGCTAATTTGCAACAAGATTTAATTTTAAAGCTGGAAGATTTGTCAAGACATCCGATTTCTTTAAATAAATGTAATGAGAAGGATTTATTAGAAATTCCATTTGTGAATTTGTTGGATGCACAATTAATAATCAAACATCGAAATTTAAATGGCGAGTTTTTATGTATTGAAGAATTGGTAGCCGTTAATGATTTGAAAATTGAAATGGCTCTTTGGATTCGACATTTTGTATTTGTAGATAAAAAGCTTTTATCTGCGTTTAAATCCAATGGTTTTAATGAGAATTCAAGAGCTGAACTCAACTTAACTAGAATGTTCAAATCAAGTGATGTAGACTTATATCCCAAGCAATATTTTCATGATTTGATCAAATTTAAAATGAAACTTTCCGATACTTGGCAATTTGGTTTCAATCTTGAAAATGATGCAGGCGAAAAATATGCTAGCTTAAAAAATGGAGTTTTTGATTTTCGTAGTTTTCATCTTTATTACCAAGGGAATACACGTTTAAAAAGAATTGCTTTTGGCGATTACCGTCTGCATTACGGGCAAGGCTTAGGGCTTGGATTGGGTTTTGCTCCTGGTAAAGGCGCACAGGTTTTAAATGCAATTCGTTTTAATGATGGAATAAATAAATTTAGTTCTTTTGATGAAAATCGCTTTTTCAGAGGAATTGCTTTTTCATATGATTTTAAATTATTCGATTTGGATGTGTTTTGCTCTTATAAAAACAAAGATGTTAGTTTGGTTTCTGATACCTTAATGCAAGGTTCAATTGTTGAAACAGGCCTTCATAGAACTGAATCAGAATTAGCAAAAAAAAATCAGTTAGCTGAATATTTAGTTGGATTTCATTCTGGATTTCAAATCAAAAAAATAAAATTTGGCTTATTGGCTTTACATAGAAAATTGTCAGATAATTTGATGGTAGATAAATCAAAGCCCTATCAATTTTGGAATGAAAGTGCTTCAAATTATTATTTAGGAGGAATGAATCTTCGTCTAAATTATAAAAATTTACTTTTGGCTTCTGAACTAACTTTTGATTCTTATCGCGCTCATGCAGCCCAAATTACCGGATTGATTGCCTTTGATTCAAAACTTGATTTTGTTTTTCTAATAAGAGATTATTCCAAAAACTACAATAATCCTTTTGCCAATGGAATGAGTGAATGGTCAAATCAAAATGAGCGGGGATTTTATTTTGGTAGCGCTTATAAACTTACTAGAAATTTAAGTTTATCGGCTTTTGGTGATTATTATGTTTCCGATTGGTTAAAGTATAGATTTCCAAGTTATAAATGGGGTTTAGATTACTTTTCAGAATTAAAATATGAACTCCGCTCAGGACTTAAAACCGGCATTAGAATGAGGAGAATTAGTTCAGAAGAAAATCAGGACAATTCTATCAAACCCATTATTTCCGTTCAGATACGAGGATTCCTTCAGTTTAAAATTCATAAAAACATAGAATTATTAAGCAGGTATGATTTAAACTCAAAAACAGGAACATCAAAATTGAGTTCAAATTTATTTATGGAAGAATTAGAGTGGAAATCACAAAAAATGAGCATCAATATTCGGTATTCGATTTTTAGTTCAGATGAAAATGGACCTTTATTGTATGCAACAGAATCGGAATTAAATGGAGTTTTTGGACTCAATACCTATAGTGGAAATGGGAATTCTGGTTTTGTTTTGATGAATTATTCGATAACAAAAAACTTTAAAATTGGGACGAAATTGGGTTATTTAAAATCAAATAAACTTGAGTTTGTAGAATATGATTGGAAAATTCAACTTCGATTTAAATTCTAATTTTTACAATTTTATGAGGTAAAAAAAGCTGAATTTTAATGTTAAAGTGGCGATTGACTTCTTTACATCGTATTTTCGCGCAATTATTTAATCGAATCATGGATTTATTTGACAAACTTCAGAAAAAACTCGGCCCATTAGGACAATATGCCGATGACGCTTATGGATATTATATGTTCCCAAGATTAGAAGGGGAAATTGGTCCAAGAATGACTTTTCGTGGTAAGGAAATGTTGAACTGGAGTTTGAATAACTACCTAGGTTTGGCAAATCATCCAGAAGTTAGACAAGCTGATACAGAAGCTACTGAAAAATTCGGATTAGCTTATCCAATGGGTGCCAGAATGATGAGTGGAAACAGTGTTTACCATGAACAATTAGATAGAGAATTAGCTGCTTTCGAAATGAAAGAAGATGCAGTTTTGTTGAATTATGGTTACCAAGGAATGGTTTCAACTATAGATGCTTTGGTTGATAGACATGATGTGATTGTTTATGATGCTGAATCTCACGCTTGTATTGTTGATGGTGTTAGGTTACATATGGGTAAACGTTTTGTTTACGAACACAATAACATGGAAAGTTTAGAAAAGCAATTACAACGTGCAACTAAACTTACAGAAGAATCGGGTGGTGCTATTTTAGTAATTACCGAAGGTGTTTTTGGAATGACAGGTGCTCAAGGTCGTTTGGCTGATATAGTTGCATTAAAATCGAAATATGCATTCAGACTTTTTGTAGATGATGCACATGGATTTGGAACTTTGGGTAAAACTGGCGCTGGTACAGGTGAAGAGCAAAATTGCCAAGATGGAATTGATATTTATTTTGGAACATTTGCAAAATCTATGGCATTAATTGGAGGTTTTATTGCTGCCGATAAACAAGTTGTGAAGTTTTTACGTTACAATTTACGTTCTCAGATTTATGCAAAATCAGTTCCAATGCCAATTGTTTGGGGTGCTTTAAAAAGATTAGATTTAATTAGAAATCACCCTGAATTAAAAGAAAATCTTTGGACTATTGTGAATGCTTTACAAAAAGGTTTAAGAGATGTAGGTTTTGATTTAGGTAGAACAAATTCTTGTGTTACACCTGTAATGATGCACGGAACAGTAGGGGAGTCGACAGCTGTTGTGCATGATTTGAGAGAAAATTATGGTATCTTTTGTTCGGTTGTAGTTTACCCAGTTATTCCTAAAGGAATGATTTTGTTGAGATTAATTCCTACAGCAGTTCATACTTTAGAGAATGTTGAAGAAACAATTAAAGCATTTGTTGAAATTAGAGAAAAATTAGCCAATGGTGCTTATAGTGAAGTAGGTAGAATTGTTTCGATGGCCGAAAACGCTTAGAAATATTCTTAAGATATTTTAAGGAAATTCTTTTTTTACTTTTGAAAACAGGATTGCTTAAAATTCACTTGCTTGCTGTAGATACTTTGTTATTTTGCGGGAGTAAAATTTGGCACTAGAATTGTAACGTAAGAAATATGCATAAAATAAAATTAGTAGTATTAGCCTTGGTAACTATCATGGCTACTTCCATGAAAACCGCTGAAGAAATTAAGTGGATGGATTTTAATCAAGGTTATGAATTAGCCAAAAAGAAAAATAAAATCATGTTGGTTGATGTGTATACCGAATGGTGTGGTTGGTGCAAACGTATGGATAGAGATGCTTATGCAAAACCAGAAATTGCAGAATTAGTAGGTAAAGATTTTATTGCCATTAAGTTCAATCCCGAAATTGAAGGTGTTACTTATAATTTTGAAGGTAAAACTTATACTGGTCCACAATTGGCTCAAGCTATTAGTAATAATCAAATCAATGGTTATCCAACTACAATTTTTATGAATCCTAAAGCCAAAACATCTGAGATTATGGTTGGATATAAAAATGCAGAGCAATTAAAGCCAATTTTAGTCGATATCGTTGGCAAATTGAAGTCTAAAAAGTAGATTCAATATTCTAAAACAAAAAGGGCTTGTATCAACCGATGCAAGCCCTTTTTTATTGAGTTATTTAGCTGATTTTGGCATTAGAATTTCAATTGCCAAGTAGTTCGTTAGTTAGGGCCTGCTGAAAATCATTTTAGGACTTATTATCAATCAATTAGACTATGTTTTAATAATTTAAATGCAAGGTTTTAAGGACTATTGCTTTAAAATCCATGCATCAATTAAAATTAGTTTTTAATTTACCT
>JAIYDG010000183.1 GCA_027487625.1 Bacteroidota bacterium | reverse complement strand
TTATTAACTCTTAGTTCAGCAGTTTCAATACCTCTAATAAGCAGCCATGCATCTTGAGGACCTAAAATTCCACCAGTTGCATTTTGGAAGAATTTGATTTTATCTGCAATTTCTTTGTCTTTTGAAATCACTAATCCAGCTAATAAATCTGAATGTCCGCCAAGGTATTTTGTTCCTGAATGAATCACAATATCAGCTCCTAATTCTATAGGTCTTTGTGCAATTGGAGAAGCAAAAGTATTATCTACAACTACCAATGTTTGATGCGCATGTGCAATCTTTGCAGCAGTTTTGATATCAGTAATTTTAAGTGTTGGATTTGTAGGTGATTCAATCCAAACTAATTTGGTACGTTCATTAAAATAGGGAAGGATGTTTTCGATGTCAGTTGTATCAACATAATGTACTTTGATTCCGAACTTGGCATAAACATGAGTAAACAATCTGTAAGCGCCACCATAGATATCATCTACAGCAATGATTTCATCACCTGAAGAAAGAAGTTTAACTACGGCATCAATGGCTGCAAGTCCCGTTGCGAAAGCACTTGCGCCAATACCATTTTCTAATTTAGCTACTAAGTTTTCTAGAACAGCTCGAGTTGGATTGTTTGTACGACCATAATCGTAACCTTTGTGAACACCAGGCTTTTCTTGAACAAACGTTGCAGTTTGATAGATAGGAGTGGAGATAGAACCAGTTAGTGGATCTACGGGAATGTTGTGAATAATTTGAGTACTTAAATCGCTCATTTTTTTGTGTTTTAAATGGTTTTAAAAATCATCAAAACACCTATCGAGAACTTACCGGCAACGCATAAAAAAAGCGCTACCGACAAAACAGTAGCGCTTTTCCATATTGTGCACGATATGTTGAGCTAATTAACTGTCTTATCTGTCTCCTTTACAGGAGTTGGAATTGGCACCTTGTCGAAATTTCTTTCGCCAGGTTGTCAAGGTTTCTTAGGGCCATACCCTCCACCTTTCTTGATAAGTGATTTTGTAAAGAACTGCAGCAAACATAAAATCAAAATAAAAAATTGCAAATTATTTTTTTGCTGATGCTGATTTTTGATTGGGTAAATGATTCTTTATCCCTTGTAGAATAATGTGTTCTCGGGTTTGTATTTTTTTTCTTAATAATTGTAAAATCCTATTTTTTGAAGAGTAAGTTTACGATTAAACGAAAATAAACGTAAGTAAACGGATAAATTACGGATAATAGATTTTCTGCTTTCAACTTTGTGTTACAAATTTTAAAAACACATGAGCAGTTTAAAAAACTTAGTTCACCTGGTTGGACATCTAGGTGCAAATCCTGAAGTAAAAGTAGCTTCAAATGGAAAAAAAGTAGCAAAATTCAGTTTGGCTACTAATGAATCGTACACCAATGCAAAAGGTGAGAAAAAAGATGAAACCACATGGCATAATTTAGTAGCTTGGGAAAAGACAGCAGAGTTAGCTGAGAAATATCTAAAAAAGGGAAAAGAAGTTATGATTCAAGGTAAAATTTCAAACAGAAATTATGAAGATTCAAATGGAGTTAAAAAATACATTTCAGAGATAATTATAGATGAGATGTTGTTTTTGAATTCTGGACCAAAAGAAAATTCAAATGTTTGATTGATTTAAAGGGGCCGGTTTTATTTTTTTTCCGGCCTTTTTTTATTTTAGGTAAAACTTGTGGAAACATAAAATTGAATTTAGAAACAAAGCGAGCTTTCCGGTTGTATTTTTGATTGAAATATTTTACGAGAAATGAGCACAGACGTTAAAGAAAAATTGAAAGCCCTTCAACTTACTATTGATAAGTTGGATAAGGCTTATGGAAAAGGTACAGTAATGAAAATGGGTGACCAGAAAGTTGATAATATTGATGCTCTTTCAACAGGTTCACTTTCATTAGATATAGCTTTGGGTATTGGTGGATTTCCTACTGGTAGAATCATAGAAATTTATGGTCCAGAATCTTCAGGTAAAACTACTTTATCTATGCATGCAATTGCCGAAGCACAGAAAAAGGGAGGAATTGCAGCTTTTATTGATGCGGAACATGCATTCGATAGAAACTATGCTGAGAAATTGGGTATTGATGTACAAAACCTCATTATTTCACAACCGGATGATGGTGAGCAAGCATTAGAGATTGCTGATGCTTTAATTCGTTCTGGCGCTATTGATATTATCGTTATTGACTCAGTTGCTGCTTTGGTTCCTAAAGCGGAATTAGAAGGTGATATGGGTGAAAGCAAAATGGGTCTTCAAGCTCGTTTAATGTCACAAGCCTTGCGTAAACTTACTGGAACTATCAATAAAACAGGTTGTATTTGTATTTTCATTAACCAGTTACGTGATAAGATTGGTGTGATGTTTGGAAGTCCTGAAACAACTACCGGTGGTAATGCACTTAAGTTCTATGCTTCAGTACGTTTAGATATAAGAAGAATTGGTCAAATTAAAGATGGTTTGGATATTGTTGGAAACAGAACAAAAGTGAAAGTTGCTAAAAATAAAGTGGCACCTCCTTTCAGAACTGTTGAATTTGATATCATTTATGGTGAAGGAATTTCTAAACTTGGTGAAATCATTGATATCGGTGTTGATCTGGAAATTATTAAGAAGAGTGGATCTTGGTTCAGTTACAGCGATACAAAATTAGGTCAGGGAAGAGATGCCGTAAAACAATTATTGGCTGATAATCCAGAATTATGTGCTGAAATTGAAGGTTTAATCAGAGAAAAATCTGATAGTGGAGAGGTTTTTAAATCTAAAGAATCAGCAGAATAAAGTTTGATTTATTACAAAATAGAAGAGGCTGTTTCATTATTTGAAGCAGCCTCTTATTTATTAGTTGTTATCGTTTTAATAATTATAATTGTATTGTAAAACGGACTTTGTTTTTATAATAGATTTTAAATAATTGTACCTCTTATAAATAAACAATCTTATGTATTATGGGAGAAAACGAAACTTAATTTCATTTGGAATAAGAGGGCAGGTATCGTATTTACCAAAAACTCTAAATCGATTTTTGGCAATTAAATCATAGAAAAAGTCATTTATACTTTGAGGCAATAGACTTAAAATTTTTAAGATTTTTATTGGTCCTCCAATGATATTTAGAATTTCAAAAAAAGCTTTACTCTTAATGAATAAATGATTTGAAGTTTTCAGAATAACAGTATCTACATTTTGTATCGACTGATTCCCGGAAAAGTGTTCTAGGTAGGTTTTACCATTTATAGGTGCAAACTTTATTTGAGCTTTTTTATCAAATAGCAATATAAATTTGATTAATCTATTGCACAAAACGCAATAGGAATCATAAAATACAATGAATTCAATGGCTGAATTATTTTTTGTTTGCAAGTTCCGGATTGAATCTAATTGGCGAAAACAAATAAATCATCAAAACTCTAGAATATCTGTATGTAAAAGGTGAACTCAATATTAAAGCTGATATAATAGGAATGATATAGGTGTAAAAACCAGCTTTACCCCCTGAAATTAGAAGAATAAGTCCACCCATAACTAACATCAAACCAACAGTAAAGGCATAACTAACATACATAGCTCCCCAAAAAAATCCAGGCTCAATTTCGAATTTTAATTTACAAACCGGGCAAGTTTCATTCATTCCCATAAACTTAGAAAGATTGAATGCAGAATGAGTAAACATTTTACCGCTTTGGCATTGAGGGCATTTGGCTTTTATTATTGAAAGTCCTTTTGATGGTTCAAGTTGATCACACATTGTTTAGTTGCTAATTTTAGCTTTTTTAAGCTTATAATTTCTATAGTATATAAATCCAAAAACGCCAGCAACAAGATATGGTAAAGCCAACAAATATAGTATTCCCATATTTAATGTATTTCCAACGTTCGTTCCACCACCTTCTCTTGCCATTTCTAAATTACTTTTACACATAGCACATTGAGCTAATGTATCATTTGAAATTATTGTGAATACCAATAAAAGAATGAATAGGAATATTTTTGATTTCATTTTCATACAAAAATAGTTTTTAATAAATTATTGTTTGGAACAATTGTTCCTATAAAACGGGGTAATAAGGGCTAATCATTAAATAAACAATTACACCTGTTATTGTAACATATAACCAAATAGGATAGGCAAAACGAACTATTTTTTTGTGCAATTCAACTTGCATCATTATGCCTCTGTAGAAACTCATTAACACCAATGGCAATACAATCGCAGCTAAAATGATATGACTTATTAGGATTGTTAAATAAGTAGTTCTTAATGGATTATCCTTGGGGAAACTAATATCGGAAGCTAACCAATGGTATAGAATATAAATAACTAAAAACAAAGACGACAAAAAGAAGGTGGTTATATTAATATTTTTGTGAGCATTGATATTTTTCTTTTTAATAAAATACAATGAAAGCATCAATAAAACACTGCAAGTGCCATTAATAATTGCATTGATTAATGGTAGTGTATATGTCCATGATGGAATTACATCTGGTTTTTGCAGAACTTGTTTATTTAATACAATAACTACAATAAAAACAAAAACCGAAATACCCATTGCTAACCTGAAAATATTTTTATCTTTTTGTTCCTGGGGCGTGATATTCATATAATAATAATTTTAAATCTCCTTCTAAACGTTTTAATTCGGCATCACTTCCTGAATCATATACACCTCTGATATGATTTGCCTTATCTACAAGAATGAACTGCTGACTATGGTCAATTGTTTTATCTTCTATAGAAACTGGAAGTAAAAATCCTGCACCTGCTTTGAATATATCATCTTTTGAACCAGTAGTGAAATGCCAGATTTTAGCATCAGCACTAAATTTTTTAGCGTAGTTGTACAAAACAGGAATACTATCATTTTCAGGATCAACAGAAAAACTTACAAATTGAACTTCTGAAAATTCCTTGAATTTGTCGTAAACAGTTTGTAATCTTCTATTCATTGTTGGACAAACATCCGTGCATGAAGCAAAGAAAAAGTTTGCAACATATATATGGTCATTTAAATGTTTCTGGTTGATTTCTTTAGCAACCTGATCCTTCACATTAAAATCTGGAACTGTATAAAATACGGTATCCTCATTTGCGTTAGTAGGGGGAATTTTCTCTCCGAGATAGGGAAGACGTTCATAATTTTGAGAACCTGCATTGAATATATAAAACAAGACAACCGGAATAATAATTATTCCGGTTGCCAGCCAAAAGCCTTTACGCTTCATTATTACCACCTTAATTCGTTAGTGAAATCTCCTTCGATTAACATAAGTGCTACAAAGAACACAACGAAAATCATAGGTACAATAATCATATACATTAATACTTTACGTTCGAATTTCATGTGCATGAAAACTCCAACAATAAACCATGCTTTTACTATTCCAAGTAGAATAAATAAGGCATTTTTCCACATTGAATGGTAGCTCAAAAATGCAAAGTAAAATGCGATATCAACTATAGTTAATCCAAATAAAATCCAAAATGTTTTCCAGATCTGAGCCTTCATGTTCGAAGGAGTTTCTGTGTGTTCTAAATGTTCGGTATGTTCCATGATATAGTAAGTTTATTTTAATAATCAGATTAAATAGTAGAAAGTGAATACGAATACCCAAACTAAATCTACAAAATGCCAATATAGACCAACTTTTTCAACCATTTCGTAATGGCCTCTTTTATCATAAGTACCAGCAAGTACATTGATATAAATGATAACGTTTAATACAACTCCTGAAAATACGTGGAATCCATGAAAACCAGTTACAATAAAGAATAAAGCAGCGAATGACC
>JAIYDG010000616.1 GCA_027487625.1 Bacteroidota bacterium | reverse complement strand
CTAAAGCTGTACTTTGATTTAATAAATCACCTTGTTGATTGGCTATTGCAATTGTAATTTTAGAAGAATTTATAGCACATATAAAATCCCCCTTATCAATACAAATATTACACTTCAGTAAATTGATGTAAAAGTTATAAATATGATCATTTACTTGAACATCAATTTTTAAAGTTTCATCAACATAAAACTTAGCTTTCTCATAATCTTTAAGGCCTAGATTAATTTCAGCCAAATTATATAAGGTGATTCGTTCTCCTATTAAACTTTGAACCTTTTTATAATTTTCAAGTGCTTTTTGATAATAAATTAATGACCCTTTTGTATCATTTTGATTATAGGCAATATTGCCCAAATAGGAATAACATCGAGCCAAATCATCAAAAGAATTATTTTTTTCAAAGTAATCTTTTGCTTTTAAGCAATTTATTTTTGATTCAGTATAATTCTGTTGGTTAAAGAAGATATTGGCGATATTCATCCAACATTGACCCTCACCAACATGATATTTTTCAGATAATTCAAGTGCTTTAATGGCAAATAATTCTGCATTTTTATAATCCGGAAAATGCATAAAAACCTCGGATAAAGCTGTACAAGAATAAACCTGTGTAATAAAAAGAGATTTATCAGAGTTTAGATTAAAATTATTATCAAATAATTGAATTGCAGTTTTAAGATGCTGAATAGCTTCTTGGTTTTTACCTAAATCACGAACTGCATATCCAAGTGCAATTTTTCCTTTATAAATACCCTTTGAGAAATTTATTTTTTCAGATGTCTTAATACATTCTTGAGCAGCAAACTTCGCATTAGAATAATTTAATTTTTGGGTTCTAAATTTATTTGATAGTTCAAATAATGTTTCAGCTTTATTTATTCCATCGGGTTGGATTCTAACAACTTTTAAAAGACTATCTGTATTTTCAGAAAAAGCTTTATAATGAAGACAATTAAAGATGAAAAAGAAGAATAAAAAGAGCAGAAATCTAAAAAAATCTCCTTCAAAAATCTGTTTCTTATTCCTCATATTTAAAGATGTTTAAATTTCTTAGAACCTCTGATTGTTCATTTCTACTTAATGGAATTTGAATAGAATTTACGAGTAAATAATTGGTATTAACTGCTTGAACTTTTTTTAAATTAACAGCATGTTGTCTATGTGTTCTACAAAAATAATCTGGTAAAAAAGAAAGTATATTTTTAAGTGAATCACGTATAATATATCTACTAGATTCTGTATATACCTCGATATAGTTTTTATCACTTTTTAACCAAAATATCTCAATAAAAGGAATTTTATAATAAAGTTGGTTATGTTTAATAACAATAAAATCTTCAGTTATTAAACTCGAATCAGAACTATCTAGATTTATATTTTCGATGTAATTGGTTTCTTGTTCAGATTCAATTGCTCCATAGTAATTATACAAAGCAATGCCTAAGTTAGAAACCAAGTCAATATTATTGAATGGCTTTGATAAATAAGCTGAAGGTTTGGTTTGGCTGATATTAAATAAAGACTTTAAATCTGAATTGGATGTAATAAAAATAAATGGAATCTTAATATTAGTGGAAATATAATTTGCCAAATCGACACCTGTTAAATGGCCAATTAGATGAATATCCAATAATGCAATATCAATGTATTCAGAATTAAGGATTTCAACAGCAGATTCATAATTATTGGATTTAAAAATATTTGAATAACCTGTTTCAACAAGAATATCTTCAATATCTTTTGCAATCCAGACATCATCTTCTACAATTAAAATTCGAAAATTTGAGTTCATTATATAAAGACTATATTTAAAATAGTACGTTTTAGAACACCAATAATATCCAAAATAAATTTAAAAGCCGTCAGCAATATAAAAATTGACACAAGAAAAATCGAATCAAACAAATGGAGTGAACTTGGATCAAGTTAAAAACCTGTGGATTTAATTGTCTAAGCGTATAGTTTAGATAGTCTAAATAGGAAGAAATTGGTATCTCTAACACCTCTGTATTGAGTTCTAAATGCTTTAATTTTACTGTTGAATGATTCCGCTGAAGCATTTGTACTTCTATTATCAAAATAGTTCAAAATTCTCTGATATTGATTAGCAATAGTTCTTGATATTACATTAAATGACTTAAATCCAGCTTGTTCGACATCTTCATGCCATTTAGCTAATCTTGTTAATGCGTAGGTTTTGTCTGTTGTATTGTTATATATCCACGCCAATTTTTGACTTAATCTATAAGCCTTTTTAATATCAGGATATAGGTCAAATAATAAATTAGCTCTTGTTGCTTGTTCATGCGTCCAATTCTTCTCTGCCTTATAAAGCACATATCTACTCCTTGCCAGCATTTGCTTTAGTGTTTCTCCATTGCTTAGTATTGTTGGAGCGTAGCTTTTATTGGTCTTTCTGGCTTTTTCAATTGATTCATTTTCTGCTTCTATAGCTTCCCATCTATGTTTAATTCTAATTTCTTGAAGTGCTTCTGTGGCTAATTGCTGAACATGGAATCTATCAATAACCATTCTTGCATGTGGGAAGCACTTTCTAACTATTAAACTCATATTTCCTGCCAAATCCAAAGTTACCTCCCTTACTTTATCTCTAGATTTTGATGGTATTTGTTGCAATAATGGAATGATTTGTTCTGAGTTAGTTCCTTGTATTATTGCCACAATAGTACCTTTCTTTCCTTTTGCTTCTTTGTTAGTTACAATTGTGTATAGTTCACCATGTGAAAGTGAGGTTTCGTCAATAGATAAATTAGGGCCTATATTCTCAGGATAAATAATGCCTTTGTGAGCTGAATGTTTATACTTCCATTCTTTAAAATCACTCAATCTTTTGCGATATTGTCGTTGGAACTTTTTCCCATCAACACCATAAAATGTAGCTATTGTTTGAAGACTATGAGCTTGTGTATCGGCTGAATTCTTTTAAAAAAGCCGCAAAATCTTTCGTGATTCGCGTCCCCTGGGCCACCAGGTCCCAATTTCTATAAACTACCTTGCCTGTATCTTCATTAAGCCAGCGTCTTCTTGTGACATGAAGTAATACTTTAAAACCTCGTATTGGAAAATCCTGTATGGTAATTTCATCAAAGAATCCTTTAGATATCAACTTATTGGAAGAGTATTCTGTTGGAATATTATTTAACTCTTTTAGATAAATATGAATTACATCTCCTTCCTTTTTAGCATCAGACAGCTCAAAATACTCTTCTATTGATTCTGGAAGTATTAATTTCAAGAGAACATTAAACGATTCATGCATATGAAAATATTTTTAAGCAAAAATCCACTTTTATTTTCTGCTCCACAACTTTTGTGCTTGGTCCG
>JAIYDG010000476.1 GCA_027487625.1 Bacteroidota bacterium | reverse complement strand
TGTTTTTGAAGGCAAATCCGGTTCACAGAGAGAAATACAAATGTGATTCTACGGGTTGGACTTTTTCAAACTACTTCCCAAACATGGTGAGTTTTAATGAACCCATGGCGAAGATGTATACAGTTCATTCAAAATATAAAACATATCCGGTAGTAAATATTACACAAGACGCTGCCATCGCTTACTGCAATTGGCTAACCCAAGTTTATAATGCAAGTCCAAATCGAAAGTACAAAAAGGTTGAGTTTCGTTTACCAAGTATAAAAGAATGGGAAACAGCCGCAATTGGCAATTCACCTGATGCTAACATTAAAAAAATATTTCCTTGGGATGGACTTACTCTAAAGGATTTTAAAAACCATTGTTACTTAGCAAATTTTGCAACAATGGGAGATTATAATATCAAAAGAGACGGCACTGGAAATTTGGTGATTAACGCAGATAAAGACTATATGGGTTCAGATTTTGGTGCTGATGGTTATGTGTATTCCAATCCATGTGCCGGAGCTTTTCCTCCAAACGATTTTGGCTTGTTTAATATGTCGGGAAATGTTGCTGAATATACCAATGAAACTGGTTTAACCAAAGGTGGAAGTTATATGAGTCCGGGTTATTATTTGATGGTAAAAACCAATGAAAAAGAATTCCCTAACATGGAAAAAGGCGGCGCATTTATTGGTTTTAGGCCATTTATGTTTGTGATCGAGAATTGATTTTTTTAGTGCAAAATTTCACCATTTCTGTTGACAGTTTCCCAGTTTCCATTTACAGGTAAACTTACTTTTCCTTTATCAAAATTACCGGGTATATCATATTTTGGATTGATAATCATGCTGCCTGTTTTGTCAATGAATCCCCATTTATCAAACACCTTTACACAGGCTCTTCCTTCGTGAAATGGTTGAGCTTGTTTGTAAATACACGGTATAGCAAGTCCACCCTTTTTTGTGGCAAATCCCCATTTTGTATTGATGGAAACTGCAATTAAATCTTCGGAAAATATGTTGACTTCATCAAAGCGAGGTTCGAAAAAAATCTTGTTGGAATTGAGTTCACCAAAGCTGTATTTTCCATTGATTTTTACTGCCAATAATTGTTCATGTATAAATTTGATATCATCATAAATAGTATCATAAATTTTTTCTCCTTCAGCATTATAAAAGCCATAGTGATTGGAGTTTTTAACAACAAAACTTTCATTATTCCAACTGCTTACACTTTCAAATTTTGGTATAACTATTAGTTTCCCAGTTTTTGAAAGAAATCCCCATAATTTATTTATCCTAACTGCAATTATTTGCTCATTGGTTTTAATTGGCTTTTTTACCATCCTTATTTCATCAAAAATAAAAGAGCTGAGCAATTTTCCACTGGTATCTGCTAAACACCATTTTGTATCTTTTTTTAACAGAACGATGGATTGGTTTTCATTGTAGTTGATTTGATTGTATATCCAAGGGAAAACTTCTTTTCCTGATTGATGGTAAAAACCAAAATAGGCTCCATTTTGTGCTACAAAAAACTCACCAATCAAACTTCCTATATAACCGAAATTATAAGGCAAAATCAATTGAAATTCTTTGTTCAATAATCCCACACGACCTTGTTTTTTTAGTTCTATTAGTTGACTTGATTTTTGAAAAATAGTATCGTATTCAAATGGAATGATTTCTTTTCCTGATTCATCAATAATGCCCCATTGGCCTGATTTTGCTATGAGTCTACTCGAATCAATTTTTTCTAAATGAGTAAAGTTAAGTTTGCTGAGTGCTTTTCCACTTGTACTATATAGTTCGTATTTATTGTCTTTAAGAAGGATGACTGAATTCTCTCCTGCTTCCTGAATGGATGCATATTTAAATGGAATTTTTACTTTTCCTTTTTTATCTATCAATGCACATAAATTGTTTCTTTTTAAAATTGCTACATCATGATTATTTCCAATCCATTCTGCCGAATCATCTAAATCTTCAAAAACTATTTTCTTTTTTTTCAGGTTGATTAAAAACCATTTTTCATTTTTGACAGAGATGAAACCATTTGTGCAATTAGAATAAGATTCAATATGTTGTTTGAAAATAGCTTTTCCTTTTTTGTTAATGAGTTTGATACTATCGGAGAAGACTAAGAAGCTGCTTTCTTCCAAAACGATAATTTTTTTATAGATGGGAGCAATCAGTGTTTTTCCATTCGAGTTTTTAATTCCGAAGAGGTCTTTATCCTGGAAAATATTTTCCTTACTTTCATTTTGATTGATTTCCTGTGATTCAGCTATTCCCGGCAATAGGAGGAGCAAAAGGAAGAATAAAAATAAGAGTAAATTTTTGCTGTTGAACAAGGATTGATTCATTAAAATTTGAAGCTAATTTAGTTCAAATCCTGATTTTTTCTGCTATTACAAATCCCTTTTCTAACAAGCCTTTCTTTTGTAGCTTTGGAGCATGTCTGTAATTCCTGTTCCTTTAAGAAGAGTTCATCTAACACGTTATATCACTCCATTACGCGAAGGTGGTTCTATGCCCGCTATTGCAGAAGCTGATGATGGATTTAATTATGTAGTGAAATTCAAAGGTGCTGGTCAGGGTAGCAAAGCATTGATTGCAGAATTAATCGGTGGTGAAATTGCACGAGTTATTGGTTTAAAAGTACCCGAACTGGTTTTTGTTGATTTGGATGAGGCTTTTGGAAGAACAGAACCCGATGAAGAAATTCAGGATTTATTAAAAGCAAGTACCGGACTTAATCTGGCTTTGCATTATTTATCGGGTGCCATTACATACGATCCTGTTGTGAAACAATTGGATGCTCTTACAGCTTCTAAAATTGTTTGGCTTGATGCACTTTTGATGAACATGGACAGAACTGCCCGTAACACAAATATGTTGATGTGGAGGAATGAATTGTGGCTCATCGACCATGGTGCTGCCTTGTATTTTCATCATTCGGGGAATGTTTGGGATGATAAAGCCAAACAATCTTTTGCATTAATCAAAAACCATGTACTAGTAAATCAAGCAAAGCAAATAGAAAAAGTTTCTTCTGAATTAACTCAACTAATAAACATGGAAATCATATCAAACATCATCAATCAAATTCCTGATGTTTGGTTGGAAGCGGATTTGATCTATCCATCGGTTGAAGAGCAGCGAATGGCTTATGGAAACTTCTTAATAAACAGAATTCAACATGCTGATATTTTTGTGAAGGAGGTTTTGGATGCACAAAAATAATTTGTTTGAATATGCTGTGATCCGTGTGGTGCCAAGGGTTGAAAGAGAAGAATTCATGAATGTAGGGGTGATTCTTTTTTGCAAGCAATTACAATCTATCGATATCAAAATAGAATTCAATACTGATAAATTACTAGCTCTAGATTCAAATGCAGATGTGAATCAAATCAAAGAGAATTTAAAAGCCTTTGAATTGATTGCAAATGCTGCTAAAGATTCTGGTCCTATTGGAGAATATGGTCCTGCAGAGCGTTTTAGGTGGCTTACTGCAACTAGAAGTACCATTGTGCAGTGTTCAAAAATTCATCCCGGTTTTTGTGATGAACCTAAACAAGCTCTGAGTAAAATATTTGAAGAAATGGTGCTTTAAAAGCCTTTTATTTCCTTGATATTTTTCTCAATGTTTTCAGCAATGCTATCAGTAGGTAAATCATTGGCATCATAACCAAATGGATTTTCTATGTCTTCTGCAATCAATTCCATACTGGTTAGAACATAGCAAGTAAAACTAACAACGGCAATCACACCATAGCCAAATTCATTAATGAAACCATAGGGCATGGTGAGTACATAAGCAAAGATGAACTTCTTTAAAAACATGCTGTATGCAAACGGTATAGGAGTATTTTTAATTCGTTCACAAGCACCACAAATATCAGAATAAGCTATCAATTCATTGTTCAAAAACAAAACAGATTGGTCGTTGAGTTCACCTTTGTTTCTGAGCACTTGAATAGACTCATGCATTTTCATTGACAAGTAGTTTGGCTGATGAATGTCTTTTGGAAAAACATCATGCTTTTCGTTTCTCAAGTGCATTTTTAAAACTGCTGGATAAATGCTTATTAAGTTCAACAATTGTTCAGTTATTTCTGAATTAAATCCTGCTGTTTTTACCTTCAATGCAAAACTTCTTGAATTGTTGACTAATTGCCCCCATAGCTTTCTTCCTTCCCACCAACGGTCGTATGCAGTATTGGTTCTAAATACCAATAGGATAGATATTACAAAACCTAAAATTGAATGTAATGCAGCCGTAGAACGGAATCGAAGTTTAAAAACATCAATTTCTATATAAGCAATGATTGCTGTGTAAACAGCGATTGCCAAAATGAGAGGTAATAATCTTCTGAAGGTATCACTTTTATGAAAGTAGAAAATAAGTCCGAACCATTCTTTTGGATTGTAAGCTATCATTTTCCTGAAATCGTTTGTTTCCCACCAAGGATTTCAAAATACAATTTGAAATCACTCATCAAACTCCACAAAGGATATTGAAAAGTAGCAGGTTTATTTTTCTCATAAAAGAAATGTCCAACCCAAGCAAAACCATAACCACAAAGAGGCGCAAATGCCAAGAACCAAATTTGATGGAACAAAAAAGCGCCCATCAAACAAACAAAATACAAGGTAGTGCCTATAAAATGTAATAACCTGCAAGTAGAATTGCGGTGTTCATTCAAATAATAAGGGTAAAACTCTTTGAAACTTTGAATCCTTTCTTTTGTCATGTT
>JAIYDG010000473.1 GCA_027487625.1 Bacteroidota bacterium | reverse complement strand
TTTTCATTGAAACGTTCTGAATCCTATCAGTTTCATATTTTCTTCTATCATTATTTTTTCGCCAATCCCGACGAATCCTTGCTCAATCGGTTCTATTTCCTTGTCGCACAAACTTTATCTGCACTCTCCACAACACAGATGATTTCGTTTTCAATTTGTAGTTTCATCCCTTCGCAATCATATTTCCCTCAAACTCGACTCAAAATCTCAAATACATTACCTCTTTCTTCATATACATCTTTTCTTTGTCATCCACGCAACTACAATCCCCACCATCATACTCACCCTTTTCCTGCTTCCATCACGCAGACTCACAAATAAGCGCGGCGTCGTTGTGGGCTCTTGCATTTTGCTTGCCGCAGGAGTTCTGTTCAGCGTCTATGCGTATTACACATTCTTCCGCCGCGCTGTGCAAATGCGAGCTCGTGAACATGGACCGTACGATGACAAGTTTGGCCCCGGCATGCTCGTCTTTGTTCTGAACGTTGCGATGATCCTCAGTGCGCTGTCTGCAGTTTTGATCAAAGACGATGCATAGATTTCGATACTCAACAAACAACACGACCAGACAACACAGATCCAAAAAAATTAACCCCCGCAAATCATTTCTCCAACCTCTGAATTCATATTCGCTAAACATCGTCATCCATGGTTTTCCTTTGTCGTTTGCTATTTCATTTTCTTGTCGTGCAGGTTATCCACCAAGCACATTCATCGAGTCTGCACCGAGTGCATTTTATTTATCGAAACAGATGTGTAGCTTTTTCTGGGAATTGAAGAGCGGCATGAGATTATCCAAGAACATTCGAATGCGCCGGATTTTTTTGGACTCTGACCGTGTTTCGCTTGCCACGGATTGGAAGTTATGTGTGGCTACGATCACGGTTGTAGTATTGTTGCAAAATATTGTCGGGGATGCGTTTGAGCATTTCTTTGGGGAATGTGCGGAGTAAAGACCATGCGAGATCCAAGGACTGGAAAATGTCGCGGGATTCGTTGTGGCCTGCATTGAGAATCGGCATGAAAAAGTCAAACAAACGATTCGAAACTCATTTGCGAAAAAGAAAAAGGAAATGCGAGTCCAAGAAATTTGCACTGAAATGCGAAAGCAGTGATTTTTTTCAAGCAGATGATAATGGTAAATCACAAGAATCATCGCTTTTGTCATGCACGTCATTCAGAAACAGAATAAAAGAACCCCATTAATCAAGTTGTACAGACTTTGAAAGATTGTGCAAGTGAACCAAAGAGATGAAATTGATTGATGGAAGCAAAATACCGATCGATGACTTGCCTTGTGCAATAAACTTGTTTTCAAACTTATCCAGAAATTCGAGGTAAAGAACATCCTCCGATGAAAGCGCCTCTTCACCAACAACGGCCTTCATGGCAGCAACGTCCTTTCCGATGGCGTAGTTTGTATACTGCAAACACAAAATATCGTCAGACTCGGAGCGATGTCTCTTTTTTTTGGATGAGCATAATTGCGTTGAAATGAACGCCAGAAAGAAAACAATAGTCAACGTTATCGATGGCGAGAAAAACGTACGAGTTGATTCGAGACATCAGGGTGGTCTTTGCGTGTGAAGCCTTCGCCGATGGCACTCTTCATGAGACGAGAGAGAGACGGAAGGACGTTGATTGGAGGATAGATCTGCATGATTCCGACCTCAGTTCGTGTCTCACAGACTTGCTCGTGTCTTTGTGAAAAAGGAACATCGCGATTTACAAGTTCAACACAGATATACAACGTAGATTCATCAAAGATGGAATACAAGGATTCCGGAAAAGCGGATTTTAATTGTGAATCAGGAGCGATAAAGCATTTTGGAAGAAAAAACATCTTGAGAATTCATTGTATCGAGAAATAAAGTTTGAGAATATTTTTGTTTTCATTCCGCATTTCAGCTTTCAAAACCTGGCGATTGTGCATTTGTCTGTCGACACAGATCTGCCCTTCTGTGATGTAGCCAGTCAGATCGGGGATGGGATGGGTGATATCTGTTTCATACAGAGACCAAAGTCAGTAATAATAAACCGGAATGCGCCAACGATTATCAAACAGCAACAAAATTGGCAACGGGAAACAAATAATAAATGAAAACACCAAAAAATGAAGTTCAATTCATGCTTTTCTCTAAAGTATTTCGTTTTCAAACGCATTTGTTTTCTCTTCTGTAATAAACAATGGTTTCTCATTTTTATTCATACCATCGTTTGGCATTGTCAAGATTGGAAGTTGGGTGATGGAGCCGTTTCTTCCTTCCACGCGGCCAGCTCTTTCATAGATGGTGGACAAGTCCGTGTACATATATCCAGGATATCCACGACGACCAGGAACTTCTTCTCTCGCAGCAGAGACCTAAATGCAAGGAAACACATGAATATTAGTCATTTTTTGTTGAGTAAATCAACTGGAGTGAGTGGCACGAGGAAAATGTCGGCCAACGAAAGGAAAAGCATGTTGATCATATTTGCATCCGGGGCGTTCATCTCAGGACAATACAAATTTCTCAAATATTTTCAAACCTCGCGAAGGGCATCGGCGTAGGAACTCATGTCAGTCAAAATGACAAGGACGTGCTTCTCACATTGATAAGCAAGATATTCTGCATACGTCAGGGCAAGACGAGGCGTGATGATACGCTCGATGGTTGGGTCGAATGCAAGATTCATAAACAATGTTGTTCGCTCCATCGATCCACTTTCCTCGAAGCTTTGCTTAAAGAATCGCGCTGTTGCCATGTTGACCTAAAGGAAAGAATAGCGAGTATGACCAGAGAGCGGATCAACTTGTTTATATTGATTATCTTCGAAATTGATTGCGAATTACAGAAGTTGCCACCAATTAGAAATATTGCAGTCTCCAAAGTAATCACGCTGTATCAAATTAAAATGAAGATCTTTATCAGAAACAGTAGAAAGAAAATCAACTTTTTATTATATTTTTTTTTC
>JAIYDG010000079.1 GCA_027487625.1 Bacteroidota bacterium | reverse complement strand
TTATTGCGCCATGCTATAGCAATCGCAATTATGTTACTTAAAGGACGTCAGTAATTACCCCTTCGTTTACAATTTAATTATTGCGCCATGCTTGCTATAGCAATCGCAATTATCTTACTTAAAGGACGTCAGTAATTACCCCTTCGTTAGCAATTTAATTATTGCGCCATGCTATAGCAATCGCAATTATCTTACTTAAAGGACGTCAATAATTACCCCTTCGTTAGCAATTTAATTATTGCACCATGGTATTTCAAACGCTATTTTATTACTTTATCTTTCAGAAGCCAACCCCCAAGAGGGATAAAAGCAGTTCAGAGGATGATGTCCGTTCAAAAAAGAAGCAAAGGCCAAGTTCTCCGGCCAAAACCTCATCTACCAAAGCAAGTACCTCTGGAACCAAAGCAAGCACCTCGAGTAAATCTAAACAAAAGGTATATTTTTTGGCCGTACTATATTTATTTTTTTACCTTTGTCATTTAAGGGTTCGGGTTTAGGGTTAAAAGGCGTCTTTAAGTACCCTATCATTGGCAATTTAAATATTGTTCAATGTTAATTCAAACTGTATTATGTAAGTTAACCGTTCCCTGCAATTTCCCTTTCGTGTGCAATTGAATAAATGTACCATGTTATATCAAACGCATTTAGGTTATTTAAACGGGGTTAGTTAAGACCCTACCATTTGCTATTAAGTTACTGAACCCTGTTTTTTAGAACGCAATTAATTTACTTAGACGGGGACTGTAAATAACCTATCCTTTGCAATTTAATAACTGTACCTTGTTATTACAAACGCAATTTTGTTCCTTAAACTTTCAGATGCCAACCCCCAAGAGGGCAAAAAGCAGTTCGGAGGATGACAACCGGTCCAAAAAGAAACTGAAGCAAAGTACTCCGGCCAAAACCAAAGCAAGTTCCTCAGCAACCAAAGGAAGTCAATCCAAGCAAAAGGTATACGTTTTAGCCGTCCAGTATAACATGTATGTTTTTCATGTTTCTTTATTCTACTTAAGGGTTTGGGGTTAGGTTACATAACTTATGTCTTTTGTACCCCTTTTTCAGGCAAAGAGCTCAAAAAGGGCCGCCCAAAACTCTTCAGATGAGGGTCCTTCGGGGAGGAAGGTTGCAAGGAGTACGTCTCCAGTTGCAGGTCCTTCGGGAATCAGAAGGCCAGTCATCTATTCATCGACGTCGTCAACTTCATCTTCCAGTTCGTCGTCAAGTTCATCATCTTCTACTTCTTCTTCGTCAACGTCTTCCTCTTCGAGCAATGAAGACGATGAGGTAAAGATAAACGTAATTAGAATGTCTTAATTTACTCATTTAATTTTTGCATAACCGTCAAGCAAGTTACTTCTCCTTTGCAATTTATGATTTGTGTTACAGTCAAGACTTAAAGCACGCATTTGCTGTTTTCGACTTTCAAAACCATCCAGCATGTACTTAATCCTTTGCAATTTAGTATTAATCATACTGTCCTTAGTTTAATAACTCCTTTGTATTATATGTAAGTCTACATAATGCCTTATGCCACTGATTGTTATTTTTTCAGTCTGACGAAGACGACGACGATTTTAATGATGCTGAAGAGGTGGAGGAGGAAGAATCAGAAACCGAACAAGAAATTGCGAAAGCAAAGGCCGAAGGCAAAGAGAAGTGCCCCCGATGCAAGAGGTGGATTAAAGAGAAGATGCAGGCGCACTTGTGGAAATGCCAGCAATGTCCGAATTGTGATGCTTGGATCACATACAAGTCAAGGCATCTGAAGTCTTGCAAAGGAAAGCAGGCTATGGATCAAAGGCAAAAAAAGAAATGCCCTGTCTGCCCGGCTTGGGTCCATCCTCTCAGCTACCTTCGCCACATCACGGTTGTTCATCCAGGCGTGAATTTGGAGAAGTACCGACAACGTGTTGGCAGGGCCAAGACGAGGGCAGAGAAGATGGCTGCAAGAAAGGCCTTTTATGAAGCTCATCCTGAAAAGGTACATGATTAACTGAGTCAATTATATTAATTTATTTTAAACAAACATATTTTCATCTATCCTTAGTTAAGTAACCTCATTAATTAATTTCATAACGACCCTTTCGTTTGCAATTTTAGAATTGCAACATAACAGACCTTTCAATCGCAATTATGTTATAGTAACGTTTGCACCATTAAGTATTCTATTTATTTGCAGAAAAAACCACGTCCACCTCGCCAACCCAAAAAATCCAAAGCCAGCAAGGAATCTGAGGCCGAGAAAGAAGCCGAGCATGAAGTCGACCCAGAAGCCGAGACAGAAGTCGAGTCTGAATCGGAGCATGAACCTGAGGTTGATAGTGGTGAAGGTATTATGTATTTTAAATTACATTTATTTTGTACATGGCAATTTTTTATACATGAATTATTTGATTACCATTTTCACGATTGTATCACTTCTTATAACATGCATATGTTTTTTTGCGTAGGTGAAAGTGATGAAGACACCACTGAACCCGAAGCCCAACCCGAAGATCTGCCCGAAGACAGAACTAAAGAACCCGAGCAAGATACAGGTACTTGGCAGTTGCAATTAAGCAGTATTAATGTAAGAAATCAGTTCGGAAGTCATTTTTGTAATATCCAAATTTTATTTCACTTCATTTCAGATAAAGAACCAGAGGTCATTCAAGAACCTGAGGCGATGCCAGAACCGGAAGCCATGCCAGAACCGGAAGCCATGCCAGAACCGGAAGCCATGCCAGAACCGGAGGCCATGCCAGAACCGGAGGCCATGCCAGAACCGGAGGCCATGCCAGAACCGGAGGCCATGCCAGAACCGG
>JAIYDG010000117.1 GCA_027487625.1 Bacteroidota bacterium | reverse complement strand
TTCTCGACATTTTTATATGGGTTTACCATAGTAGTATTGAAGTTTTTTCTTTAAAAACTACACAACTAACTGATAATCTGAACCTTAAACCTTCAAATAATTTTATTAAATTCTACTTAAAATCCTCATTATTTTTGACAATGAGTTTATTATCTTTGCAGTATGCGCAAAATTCTAATTTTACTGCTTTTCTTAACTAATCAAGTATTTGCTCAAGAAATTATTAAAAAACCAATTAAGGTTCTTGATAATCATTCTAACGATGTTAGTGCAGCAAGATTTTCTCCAGGAAAATTTAATATAATTGCCTCTGGTACTTGGGATCAAAAAATAAATATCTTCAATGCCGATAGTCCTTTTAACTTAATAAAAAGCTGGAAAGCACATGAAGCTTCTGTAAATTGTCTTGCTTTTAATTATACCGGAAGTTTATTGGCATCCGGTGGAAGAGATTTTCAGGTTCACATTTGGGATTCTTTATATAGATTAGTTCCTCTATTTGAGGATGTAAAAATTAGACATGAATCAAATATCAATGCTCTAATGTTTGATAGAGTTGGAAAGTTTTTGTTCAGTGGATGTGAATCTGGTAAAATAATCATTTGGGATTTAGTTGGTAAAAAAGCTGTTAAGCAATTAAATACGGGCGTTTCCATAAATTGTTTTGCGCCATACACAAATACTTCTTCTATTTTTGTAGCAGGTGCCGAAAGTAAAATTAAACTTCTTAATTTAGTGAATGGTCAAGTATTAAAAACATTTGATGGACATACTGACATTGTAAATTCTATTGCAATTAGCAAAAACTACAAGTATTTATTGAGCGGATCAAATGACAAAACTGCCAGATTATGGGATTTAAAAACATTTAAACAAATAAGAATTCTTCCTGTAAATTGTTGGAAAGTAACTGCTGTAGCATTTTCAGATGATTCTAAGTATTGCATTACAGCATGTAATGATGGTTCAATAAAAATCTGGGAAACCGAAACAGGTAAATTAATAAGTCATGTTGAAGAGCAGAATTATAATATTAGAGATATTTCATTTAATAAAAACGCGGATTTAATCTGTGCTGCAGCAATGATGAAAAATTCTGAAGAATTTGGACCAAGAATTTTTAAATCAAAAATTCCGGTTCCTGCGAAAATTCAACCTGGAAATTCCACAAAATTGCAGAAAGATTTCGATTCTTTATGGAAACCAAATCCATTATCTAAGGAAGATTCTTTGTTACTAAAACAAGGCAAAAATCCTTCATTACCAAATAATTCAAAAACTGGTAATACTATACCAACTAAATTGGATTCAGCAAGGATTTATAAAACCCCAATGAATCCCGTAAAAAAATGACAATTAAACTCAAACAAACGTTAGTTTCTATAGTTTAGTATACAAAAGAAGCTTGCCTAACGCACGTTTAGGGGATTTCTTTTTTGAAACTAGTCTTTTACAAAAAGATTACTTTACTATATTGCAACGCATTTAAACCATACCGGAACCTCACAAAAAGTAAGCAAAATGAAGATTTTCAACTCATTAACAAAAAGTCTTTTTTTATTTTCACTATTATTCACCTTTGGTTTTAACCTCAAGGCCCAGTCAGCTGATGAAGGAAAAACCCTTTTTACTGCAAATTGTACAGCTTGTCATGCAATAAATGACAAAATAGTTGGTCCTGCTTTAAAGGATGTACACAAACGCAGAGAAGAAGCTTGGTTAGTGAAATGGATTAAAAATTCACAAGCAATGGTAAAAGCAGGTGATCCTGTTGCCGTTCAATTGTACAAAGAAAACAATGAAAGTGTTATGACATCTTTCGAAAATTTAAGCGATGTACAAGTAAAATCAATTATTGCCTACATAAAAGCAGAAAGTGAAGCTCCTGCAGCAGCAGCTACAGCAGCTGTACCTGGCGATAATACAAAAACCAAAATGAATAATGAATCAAATGAAAGTTTGGTATCATCAATCAACTGGTTATTATTAATAATTTCAATACTGTTAATAACTGTAATTAGTTATGTATTCAGTATTTTAAATAGAATTGGTAAAATTCAAGGTAAAGAGGTTATTAATTGGACCAGTGTAAATGGTTTCTTATTATTAGCATTCCTTGTAATTGGATTAATTGCTACTTTCTGGGAATTTGCAGTACATAGCAAATTAACCGTTTTTGCTGATGGACCAGCTTCAGTTCATGGTAAAGAATACGACAATATGTTTATGATTACTTTAATCATTACAGGTGTAGTTTTTGTAATAACACAAATACTTCTATTCTGGTATGGTTTCAAGTATAAAAACGACGGAAAAAGGAAAGCTTTATACTATCCTGATAACCACAAAATTGAATTATTATGGACAGTTGTTCCTGCCATTGTTTTAACAATATTAGTTATACGTGGACTTTTTGTTTGGAATGACATGATGTATTCTAAGGAAGAAAATCCAAGAAATGTAGAATTATTTGCTTACCAATTTGGTTGGGATGCAAGGATAGCTGGTGCCGATAATAAACTAGGTGCTTATAATTTCCGCGAAGTTGGAAAAGCAAATGCTTTAGGTGTTGACCCTAAAGATGAAAAAGCAAAAGATGATATCATTGTTAAAGAACTTCACCTTGAAGTAAACAAACCTTATCATTTCTCGTTTAGATCTAAAGATGTAATTCATAGTGCTTATTTCCCTCATTTTAGAGCTCAAATGAACGTAGTACCAGGTTTACCAACTCAGTTTTCATTTACTCCAAGTGTTACAACTGCTGAAATGAGAACCAAAACTGGAAAACCAAATTTTGATTATGCTTTGTTGTGTAATAAAATTTGTGGAAGTGCACATTACAGAATGAAAATGGTGATTATAGTTGATACAAAAGCTGATTATGAAAAATGGTTAAAATCGCAAAAAACTTTAGCCCAATCAACTCCTGTAGTATCTGAAAATACTGTTGCATTAAAATAAACCCAACCATCAAAAAAAAGAAATAAAATCTAGTATATGAGCGATCACAATTTGCACACAAATCACGACGATCACGGACATCACGAAGAAACCTTCATCTCGAAGTATATCTTTAGCATGGACCACAAAATGATTGCCCGTCAATTCCTTATCACAGGAATTATTATGGGAACTCTTGGTATGTTGATGTCAATGATTTTCAGACTTCAATTAGCATACCCTGATATGAAATTCCCTTTCCTTGAAGGAATTTTAGGTCATTGGGGAAAAGATGGTAAATTAGACCCTAACTTTTATTTAGCATTAATTACAATCCATGGTACAATCATGGTATTCTTTGTACTTACAGCAGGCTTAAGTGGAACATTTAGTAATTTATTAATTCCACTTCAACTAGGTGCAAGAGATATGGCTTCACCATTTATGAACATGTTATCATACTGGTTTTTCTTCGCCTCTTCTTGTGTTTTAGTATTCTCTTTATTTGTTGATGGTGGACCAGCTTCTGCAGGTTGGACAGTATATCCTCCCCTATCTGCATTGCCTAAAGCCATTCCGGGATCCGGAGTTGGTATGACTCTTTGGTTGGTTTCAATGGTATTGTTCATTGCATCTGCCTTACTTGGTGGTATCAATTACATTGCTACCATTCTAAACATGAGAACTAAAGGAATGAAAATGACTCGTATGCCATTAACTATTTGGGCATTCTTTGTTACAGCTGTTTTAGGTTTGTTATCATTCCCAGTATTATTAGGAGGTTCTTTATTATTAATATTTGACAGAAGCTTTGGTACTTCATTCTATTTATCAGAAATCGTAGCAGAACTAGCAGGTGGTATTGAAAGAACTGGTGGTTCTCCAATTTTATTCCAACACTTATTCTGGTTCTTAGGTCACCCTGAAGTATACATCATTTTATTACCTGCATTAGGTATTACTTCTGAAGTAATTGCAACAAATTCTCGTAAACCAATTTTTGGTTACAGAGCAATGATTGGTTCAATCTTAGCTATTGGAGTATTAAGCTTTATAGTTTGGGGTCACCACATGTTTATTACCGGAATGAATCCATTCTTAGGTTCAGTATTCATGTTAGGAACTTTAATTATTGCAGTACCATCTGCAGTAAAAACATTCAATTATTTAGCTACACTTTGGCAAGGTAATTTGAATTTAACACCTGCTATGATGTTTGCTATTGGACTAGTTTCATTTTTTATCTCTGGTGGATTAACAGGTATATACTTAGGAAATGCTGCATTAGATATCAATTTACATGATACATACTTTGTTGTAGCTCACTTCCACTTAGTAATGGGTAGCGCTGCGATATTTGGAATGATGAGTGGAATTTACCATTGGTACCCGAAATTGTTCGGAAGAATGTTAAACGAAACTGCAGGTCATTTTCATTTCTGGTTAACTTTAATTTCTGCATATTGTGTATTCTTCCCAATGCACTTCATGGGATTAGCTGGTGTACCAAGAAGATATTATGCAAATACTGCTTATGACCAATTTAATGTATTCATTGATATGAATGAGTTCATTACAATTGCTGCATTATTGGGTGGAGCTGCACAATTAATTTTCTTAATTAACTTCTTCTACTCAGCAGTTAAAGGAAAACGTGCTCCTCAAAATCCATGGAAATCAAATACCTTGGAATGGACAGCACCTGTTGAACATTTACATGGAAACTGGCCTGGAGAAATTCCTCATGTTTATCGTTGGGCTTATGATTATAGCAAACCAGGTCATGATGAGGATTTCATTCCTCAAAATGTTCCGGATAGAGACCAAATGGATCCATTGGATGAGCCAACAAGCTTGCCTGAACCTAGTTTAACTAAAGTTCACAACGCTAGCACAGCTGAAGTAACACATTAAAATATGTAAGTCGGTATTATTATGATGCCGACTTACTTAATAAAAAAAAGTTGAACGCTGAAGAAAAGTATATTATTAGATTTAGACGATTTGGTATAGCAACCATCATCGCAGTGTTCTTTCTCATATTTGTAGGTGGTTTAGTAAGAAGTACCGGAAGTGGTATGGGATGTCCGGATTGGCCAAAGTGTTTTGGGCAATTCATTCCTCCAACCGATATCTCTCAATTACCTGATGATTATAAATCTAAATTTGCAGTTGCAGGAAAAGAAATTGCAGATTTTGATGTGTATAAAACATGGATTGAGTATATCAATAGGTTGATTGGGGTTGTTATCGGATTTTTCATATTACTAACTGTAGTTTTCGCTTTTCCATATTTGAAATCTGACAAGAAAATATTTTGGCTTAGTTTTTTAGCTTTTATTTTGGTTGGATTTCAAGGATGGATTGGTTCAAAAGTAGTATCAACAGATTTAGCAACATGGATGATAACTATTCATATGCTGATTGCTTTAGTAATTGTTGGATTATTGATTTATACTATTACGCAAAGCCAAAACTTTACCATTACTCAGTTTAGTTTTGACAAAAACTTAAAAGTGCTCATTTGGATTAGTCTAATAATTTCAATTATTCAAACAGTAAGTGGAACTCAAGTTAGAGAAAGCATTGATGAGTTAGCATTAAGAATCGATAATAGAAATTTGTGGATTGATCACATGAAACCTATTTTCTATATCCACAGAAGCCTAAGTTTGTTAAATTTATTGATAAGTATATTACTTTTTAATAAATACAGAAAACTATTCCACCGTCATGAACTCATTTATAAATCAGGTTTAGCCTTAATTTTATTAATGAGTACGCAGGCTTTTACAGGAGCGATACTGGCGAATCTCGGTTTCCCAGGTCAATTTCAAAGTCTGCATTTAACATTAGGAAGTCTTACAGCAGGATTGCAAATTTTTATTGCAATCTTACTGTTCACAAAAACAAAAATAGAAATCGCTTAAAAGCGTAATAAAGTGAAAGTAAAAACAATAACACATAACTCTGAAGCATTAAATGGCTTGGAATTAATAAGGTCAAAAGCCAGAGACTATAACCAGTTAGTTAAAGTAAGACTAACATCTTTGGTTGTATTTTCTTCGGTTATAACCTATTTAACTGCAAGTCAGGGTGCAATAAATTGGTTTGAATTAACCATGCTTGCTATCGGAGGATTTTTAGTAACCGGTTCAGCTAATGGCATTAACCAGGTTATTGAAAAGGATTTCGATAAATTAATGCAAAGAACTGCCAACAGACCCGTAGCAACCAATAGAATGTCAGTTATTGAAGCATCAATATTTAGTGGCATGATTGGGATTATAGGTGTAAGCATGATTGCTTTATTTCTAAATCAAATTTCAGGAATATTGGCATTTGCAGCATTAATTTCTTATGCTTTCCTTTATACTCCATTAAAAAGAATCTCTCCAATATCTGTATTTGTAGGTGCATTTCCCGGAGCTATTCCTACTATGTTAGGTTGGGTTGCATTTACCGGTAAAATCGATTCATCAGCGCTTGTTTTATTTGGAGTTCAATTTTTCTGGCAGTTCCCTCATTTTTGGAGTATTGCGTGGATATTGGACGATGATTATAAAAGAGCCGGATTTAAAATGCTTCCATCAAATCCAGGAAGAGATAAATCTACTGCATTACAAACTTTAGCATTTAGTTTAGTATTAATTCCAATTGGAATGTTACCGGCACAAATGGGAATTTCAGGAATGATATCAGGAATTGTAGGCATTCTCGGAGGATTAATGTTAAGTTATTATTCATTAAGATTATTTAAATCTTGTGAAATAAAAGATGCTAAAAAATTAATGTTTGCATCATTTATCTATTTACCAATGGTTCAACTGGCATATTTAATTGATAAAATCTAACATGGCAACTCAAACAATAGAAAAAAATACATTCAGAGATCCTGAATATTTAATTAATCCAAAGAGAGCAATTCTTTGGTTATTAATTGTTGCAAGTGTAATGTTATTCGCAGGTTTTACCTCTGCATACATTGTAAGAAGAGGTGAAGGAAACTGGGAATTATTTAATTTACCTTCAAGTTTTTTATATAGCACAATACTTATTGTAATCTCATCAATTACTATGCAATTGTCGCTTATGAGAGCAAAAAATGATGTATTATCTCAATCTAAAATTTTATTATTTTCAACTTTTGCATTGGGCTTAGCATTTTGCTTAACCCAATATTTAGGTTGGCAGCAATTAATTGCAGATAATGTATATTTTGCTTTTTCAAATCCATCTAACTCATTTGTTTATGTAATAACAGGAGTTCATGTGGCACACGTATTAGGAGGATTATTTTTTGTATTGGCAATGATTATTCAAATGCTAAGAAATAAAATTAATTCAAACAATACATTATTTTTAAGTATGTGTAATACCTATTGGCATTTCATTGGAATCCTTTGGATTTACTTATACATTTTTTTAACATTATACAGATAACCCTATAAAACCAAGCAACCGTTTCAAACATGGCTAACACAACTACATTAAGTACCGAAAAAAAATCAACTTGGGGAGGCGGAAAATCTCCGTTCAGCGTAAGTTATGGAAAATTAATGATGTGGATTTTCCTACTTTCTGATGCATTTACATTCTCATCATTGCTTATAGCTTATGGCTTTATTAGATATAGCTATCAAGAACCTTTTGCTAACACAATAGTAAAGCCACTAAATCATGTTGCTGATAATTTTGTTGAAGCAATGCAACATGCAGGATTATTTGTTCAAGACCATTGGCCTGCACCAGAATTAGTATTTAATCATTTCCCTTTTATACATGGAATTCATTTGCCTTTGTTCTTCGTAAGTTTAATGACTTTCATTCTAATTTTTAGTTCTGTAACAATGGTATTAGCCGTTGAAGCAGGACATAGAATGCAAAAGAAAGAAGTAGCAAATTACATGTTGTTAACTATTATTGGTGGTGCTGCATTCTTAGGCTGTCAAGCTTGGGAGTGGTCAACATTCATTCATGAAGGTGCAAGATTA
>JAIYDG010000073.1 GCA_027487625.1 Bacteroidota bacterium | reverse complement strand
GTTTGTGAAGTGGCTTTACGTTGAGCAGCGCGTGACATAAGGGTTTCTCCAACTTGCTTAAGTTGTCCACCAGTCACACCATAGCGTTCAATGGTCGCAGATTCACTGGGTAATGATTCAATTCCCGCAGGGATAGCTCCAAGACCGCCTCCAAGCTGTAAAGCGCCTTGGCGAACTGTCCCACCGGGAGTAAGATTAGCAGTTAAAGCAAACTCATTACGTTCTTGAAGTTGACTTAAATCAACAGGAGAAGTTTTAATTCCAACACGACTTCCTCCCTGGGGATAAGTGCCCATAGAAACAGCAGATGCGGGTCCGGCGGCAAAACGTGCTGCACCAGTAAATGAACCTCCTGGTGTTGTCATTGGCTCTTTGAGACGATTGCCCGCTTCGTCGTAATAATAACCACTTTCACTTGCACGTTCTTGAGCAAGAACTGAAGGTTCCTTGCGAACAGTTAAAGGATTGGTTTTTTCTGTAGCAATTGAACGCCCAACTAAAGCAGCAATTGATGGAGCATCTTGATTTTCTGATTTTAATGTTTCAATTAATTGATTTTCTGGATAAGTAACTTTGCCCAGCTCAGTTGAATAAACAACATTCCCATCAATGTTTTCAACTTTGGCTCCTTTAGATATTAAATTTCTTAATTGACTGGTAACAGCACCTCCCATTCTGGGAGAAATTCGCTCATAAGTGCTAGTACGAATTCCTAAATCAGTGCCGGTTGACATAATGTCAGGCTTGGGAACTCCAACGTCTCGTGTACTTGTTGTTTGAACACGTGGGGTTGTCCCTAGCTCGTCAACGTCAGGCAAGTAATCAGAAAGTTTGTCTAAAGGAACACCTGCTTGTGACAGCATTAAACGAGCATTTGCTACATTTTCAGCTCTATTGCCTTTTGAACCAGGACGAATGGGTCCTGTATAAGGCAATTCCCTTCCTTCAACAGAAGTTAAAAATCCATATTCTTTTGCTTCATACTGGGACCCTCCAAGCATGCGAATAAATTCATTACGTGCTTCGTCATACTTATCAAACGAAGTACGCGTCATAACAGGAACATCGTAAGCGCTATGAGTACGCTTTAAAAGAGCATCAACGTCTTGATTTAAAGAAGCATAATCTTTTCCGTGATAATTGCGAAGATCATTAACAGCTTCTTGCAGTGTTACTGTTTTTGCAAATTCCCTACCCGATTCATCAGTTGCTGTTCGAGTTCCAACAGGTGCCAAAAGATCTATTGAAAAATTAACAAGTTGTGTTTTTTGTTGACCTGTTTGTGGATCTTTTACAAGAACAGCTTTTTGAAGAGGAACTAAGGCTGTGCGCGTTACCTTTGCTTTGCCTTTAACTGTTTGACCAGGGACAGAAGAGGGTAATATTACGTCGTCTTCGGCGTCATAACTAAGAGGCATTACATCAATTTTTGTTGAACCTCCTTCTCCTTTAAAACGTAAAACTTTCCCTGATGCATAAGAAGGATCTTGTGCAGCACGTGCAAGAGTGCTTTCGCCTACAGATAGAAAAGGTTGGCCTTTAGCCTGGGCTCCGTACAAAATACCTTTTGGATTTAACACAGGAACAGGAGCACCTGTAGTTTCCCCTGCCGTCCCAACATCTCCACGATATCGGGTTTCAGTCCCAGCGGACGTAGTTTTGGGCTCTACTGTTTCAGTAATATATTGTGGAATATCTCCAACGGTTTCAGCATAAATATCTTGCAAAGCTTCTGAAGTTTGTTTATCCCATTTTTCATACATTTGTGCATTGTTTGATGCGGTTTGCTGTTCCGCAGGTAATTGATAATTTAACTTGCCAGCCGCTTTGCGGGCTTCATAATCATCAAGCGTATGTGGAAGTTCCGTAGCGCGTCGCTCCCAATAAGTTTTATACGCTTCAGACCAGGCTGGATTAAGAACCTGTTTAGTCTTTCCTGTGCCTGAAATTTGTTCTCCTCGTGCAAGCATTTCACCCGACAACGGATCAAATACATCGCCTTCTAACAAAGAAGCTCCTTTAACACCACCATAAGTTTTAACTCGCTCAAAACCTTGAACGTTTTCTCGACGTACAACATCTTGTACACGTGGATCACCTTGTGCAAAAACACTTAAGAATTCACGCGTAGGGCTTGAAACACCAGCGACTGTTTGGCCTTCTTGAGCAGGAATCTGCGAAGGATATAACAAAGGACCTGGCGGAATGCGTGGACCTTCTGGGCCAAATGGACTAGTTGCAGAATGTGTTGTTTTACCAAGTTTTAAAGCTTCTGTTTCCAAACGTGCAAATATCTTTGCTTCTTTTTCTTGTTTTGTTAAAGTGCGTTGAACAGGAGGTAGTAAACCAAAAGCCTCAAAAGTATCTTCTCCTTGAGGAATGTCTACATCTGGAACATCTGTCCCGGTATGACGTTGAAGCTTGACATCAATACGTTGTTCCTCTTGTCCAATACCAGACTCAACAGCTTCATATGTTTGGTCTGTTAATGACGCACCAGATTGCTGTTGTTTTGAGGTTAAATCTTCGGCAGGAGCTACAGCACCAGTATCTTCAATATAAGAACGGGGTGTAAAGTCAGGTTGTTTAGAAGGTTGTGGTTCAGACTGCTTTGGTACAACTGTAGGAACGCCTTGTTCTTGGGTACGCTTTACGGTTGAACCAGCTTTCTCAACAAAGCTACCAAGATTACTTAGTTTATTACCTTCGTTTGCAACCCTTCCACGACCACGCAACAACTTATTGAGGCCATAAGCACCGCCAACGCCACCAGCTAACGCAATACCGATTCCAAGCCCCACAGAAAGGGGATCAGGTCCTTGTTGCTGCTCCTGGCGGGGGGCCTTGAGTTGATTACGCCTGTACTCAAGTACCTCAGGCGCCATTCTTGCCCTTTCTTCCGGATCTTCGGGGATTGGTGCCCCAGTAGCACGGCTGTAAGAGTAGAAATCCGCCGGAGAAAGAGCCATTTGAAGTTATTACACTAACTTTTGTGCTGTATACATTCTATTGGCTGCTAATCCAAAGAGTGTATGTCTTATATTAAGTAAATAACAGCGTAGTTTTGTGAAATGGACGCAGGTATGCGCCAGAAACGGGTAGAAGCCCTGGAACTTATTAAAGACAAGGCTTTGGGAATGGCAAAAGAGGGGCGTGATTCGCTAGAAGTGCGTGATTTTGTAACTGGCGCAAAGAAAGAATTGGCGTATGAGCTTCCCGATGAGGAAGCTTTTAAAAAAGCAGTGAAAGCAACACAGGCTTACCAACGTAAAAAACAAAGTTAAGTACAAATACTTATCAACGATCAAAAGCCGGGCCTAACAACCCGGCATTTTTGTGTGAATATTTGGGATAGACGAGACTTTTAGGTACTCATTTGGGATTTTATATTTTTTTACGCATTTGTTTTATTGTGCGCTCCAGGGGGCGCCAACTTTTAACCCCATTTGGGTACAGAATTACCTGACTGTTCTCCACATACCTACATGTAGTGAGTTGTGGGAAGAAAAAAAAGAATAGGCGGGGTGGTTAATTAGTGTAACGGGGGCTGCGCATCCGTGTAACGCAGAGTTCCATCGCATTTAGTTCAATGACTGATCGTATGCAAAGGTTTGAGAATGCAGCGAACATGCTGGTAGCTGGCCGTAAGGTTAGCGTAGCAGTGCGTGAGTTGCCACAAGGTAATGTTCAGGCTTGGCTAGCCGAACTGAAGAGTTACGTCATCTTCGGTCACACTGACCCAGGAGATGAGGTGACTTATAAAGTTTACGTTGATGTAAAGAACGGCCGCGCAATTGCGCAGGCAAAACTTGCGTACATCGATTGACTGTTGCCTCTTCCCCTGACACGAGTCAGGGGTTTATGCAGCACTCACCACGCTGTCGTCTCATCAACTTTTCCACAATCCTGTGGAAAACTACATGTTATCTGTGGAAAACGGGGGTATTTTGGGGTCTCCCCCCGCGACCTAATTCGCTGAAAAGACTGTCGTCGCAAGGGATCTCAGCGATTGACCCGTCAAGCTGGACGTTAAACGTAGCATGTCCTATTTAACTTAACACAATGGTTTATTCAGTTCAGGTCAAAAGGAATTATTCGGAATATAAGGATTACACCTTTGAAGATACGTACTTCCAAGGAAGTGAGCGTTGCTTTAATTCAGAACAGGAAGCTGTTCAGTACTTCCAATCCTTTGAGGATTGGGAGCAAGAGCTTTTAGTGATAGAGGTGTTTCCGTTCTGAGTACCAGGCGTGATGCCGGGAGGTCGAACCTCCCACTCAGTATTACCCACAGCGGAGATGGGTACCGCACAACAGGAGTTTCCTGTGGCTCAAGAGCAAGAGCTTGTCTATTGCCTTATCGCAGTAGAAGAATATGGTAGTGAATACGTTGACAGTGTATTCGTAACTGAAAAGCAAGCACTATTGCATAAAGCAGTGCTTGAAGCTGAACAACAGCTAAGTATAGCTAAGTGGCTTGAACAGACTGGAGGATGTTCATGCAACGATGAAGGCTGTACTTATGAACAAGATGCTCAAAAGTATTCTTGGTTTGTTCGAGCTGTTAAACTGATCCGTTAAAGCGGGTGACCAGGTGCAAACCCTGGTCCAGTTATTGCCACTCACTGAGAGTGGCTTATAGACCCATGATTCGTAAGAATCTGGCTAACATCCTCAAGTTGACAGCTACCAAGCTG
>JAIYDG010000731.1 GCA_027487625.1 Bacteroidota bacterium | reverse complement strand
TAGGAGAGACGAAGAGTACAATCTGTACAACCTGTACTCTCGAGAGTCTCCTCTAAGCTTCAGCTCATTCGGTCCCTCCCGTCTGATGGCGTTCATCACAAAATCGAGAATCGACACTCTGGTGCTCTCCCTAGACTCCAGCATCATCTCCTTCTTGTTTTGAAGAATGCAAATGTCTGTGTTTTGCAAAATTTCCTTCAAGAGATTTTTAGCAGCGTGCCATTTTCCAGGAACAACATAGTCTTCCAGTCTTCTCTCCAGCTCTGCCACGGCCTCGTTCCACTCATTCTTTTCTTCTATGCACTCCTCGTGCTGCCCGTTACTGCCGTTAGCACTCTTTGTGGCATCTCCCTGTGAGTCAGGGGCAACTGCAGCTGCATCTCTCAGCTCTTTGACGTCCGTCGAACTAAGAAGGATGACAAAGCTTCCCTCCAGCAAGTACTCTGGCTTTGGGAGAGCGTCCAGAAGACGGGGCGTCACGCGAACTACGTGTCTCTCTCTAGCGAGTCTTGCGTAGAGCTGTGATTTTGAAGGATAGCTGTAGGCCATCGCGTACGAACCCTCCTCGTGATTCTTCAGCCGAGTCAAGTGAGACAGGGCCACGTGATAGGGCTGCACGTTGCACGGGAGATTGTTTATTTCCAACAGCAAAATTTCCTGCTGACGTTCGCAAACCCCAAGAACGCGCTTCAAAAATTCCTTGAGCTCAACGTCAACGTAAAAATGCTGCACAATGTACAGTCCCAGACGCACTACAGCTGTGCTAGACGTAAACAAACACACCCTGTGAACGTAACTCAGAAGCTCGTACATGCGAGTGCCAAGCACGCCGTGACAAATGACAAAGAGGTGGCCGAGAAAACAGTGATGGGTGAGTGCAGTGATAAGTTCTCGCAGGCGGGGTGTGATGACCTGCAGGTCGTCCACCAAGACAACGTCTCCCTTGTTCAGACTTCCAGAATCAAAAGTGTCCCAGGTGAACTGCACAACTTCTGGCAGGGGACGTGTGGTGTGCGACTGAAGCTCTAGCTCGTAAAACTTTACCCGCTCGTCGCAATTAACCACAACCACTTTTGTGACTGGAGTTTTAAAGTACAGCTCCTGAGATTCCAAAAGCTGCTTCACAAAGTACGTTTTACCGGCAAACGGAGGAGCCACAATCAGTGTGGAAGATGCTTCCGGAAAGGGGTCAAAATATTGCTGCCCGGAGGAGGAGGAAGGGGAGCCCAGTAAAGATGGCAGTGCGTCTGCCTCAAGGTTCATTTTCCAACTGTAGCTTGTTAATAAAAAACACCAATTTATATCATTTGAAACTTCTTTATTTTTCAATCAAAATGCACTTTAATTTTTTAGCTTTTTTGAAGTTTTACAAACTCCTTTTGTTGCGGGCCTCTTTCGACTGCCACCTGAAGTGGCGGCAGCACCAAAGGGAGAAACTGACTCTTTGCCGCTTTTGCCAACCACTGTTGAGATTCCCTTGCTGAGCAAATCCTCCAGGGACAAGGTAGACGCAGGCGGATCTTTCTTTGAAACCCTCCTTTCATTCGCACCAGAAAAGGAGAGCTTGGAAATGCGGCCGCCAGTGCTCTCCAGGTGCTTTGAAAATAGACTGGCCAGCTTTGGGGGCTGACTACCAGTTGCCCAGTTGGACTCAGAGGGTGGTCTGGGTGCTGGAGCAGCTAGGAAATTAGTGATTTCGGCTGCCGCCTGGTTCAACGCCAGCTGAGCTTGGGTGAGAGGTTGCTTGATCTGGGACACCACTCTGTTACAAGGGTTGGTGGGTCTTTCAACCTCGCTCTTTTCCTCGCAGTTTTTTTCCCACAACCAATCTCCTTCTCCCAGCTGGTCCTCTTCGTCCTCGGAGTCATCGCAGTCCCCATTTCCTCCCACAGCAATCTCCACTTGGTCCAACGTCTTGGAGAGATACACGAGGGCCTCAACCGGGATCTCAATTTTGCCAAGGCTGCTCGTGAAATGCTGCATAGCTGCGTACGGGTTCTTCTTGTACTTTAGGAAGACCGATATTTCTCCAGTCCCCTTATCCTTCTTTGTGGAGTCCACCGACACAATCAGGACGAGGGAAAAGTCTCCAAAGCTTTCAAGCAGGTGCTGAAAGCGAGACACGCCGTGACCGTAAAAGGTCAGCCCTTGGCAAATCTTGATTCCCTGGCTGGCGCTTCTCATAGCTATCAGTTCCGTCTTCATTTTAGAGCACACCCTGGACCAATCTTTTGAGAAGAAGCGCAAAAGTTGTAGGTAGCTCTCCGAGGTCAATACAATTGCCTGCTTCGGAGAAGCATTTTCAAAGGGGGGGAAACAGTGGCCCCTGGTTGTCACTTGAACAAATGCAAATGCGCCATTTCCGCTGTTGGGTTTAGCAGCCTCCAGCGTCAAAACGGCTGGGTGAGTGTCAACAAATACTCCGGCTTTTTTCAACACGGAGAACACCGAACCTCTCTTTGCCAGGATGGATCGGACGCCCTTCAAATTCTCGGCAGCGTCAAAATCATGTATCAAGACAGACCCCCCTTTTGGCATCCTAGTGAAAGACTGCTCCTTGTGGTGTGCCGTTACACCGCAACTAGGCACCGACGCTTCAACAGCTGCAACCAGGGGGGTTGATCGAGTAGGAATGGAAACTGTTCTGAGGTTCTGGGGCTCAGCATGAGTCTGCTCCAAGGTCAGTGTCAATTCAGGAGGAGGAGAAGGGGGGTAGGTTACAACCAACTGAGCTGCTGCAGCTAGAGTTGAGCTAATTGCAGTCTCAACTTGTCCAACTTCGTCCTCGTTATCAGAGTCAAATAGGTCAGATAACAAGTGAGACAAATGTCTCTCCATTTTCACCTGTCGAGTAGCTTCTAACTATACGTGTTTTCTCTCCAACTTGTCAGAGCAGAATGAAAGCACCTCAACAGATTGCGCGGTATTTATTCAAAGAGAGTCAGTCAATGGGTTTTTTTTATTTATTTACCCTGGTAGATTTTGTTCAAAGGCAGAGTTTGTGCTGAGGTCTTGTGTTGAAGTTTATTGTGGCCCGTCACCCAACTGTGACTCACAGAAATGACAGTGGGTTCTTTTTGAATATTTTTCAAGGCTGAAAGTGAAAAATTTAAATACCAATTTAGTTCACCAGGATATTTCCACAAACTAAATTAAAATGCTTGTCTCACAAAATAAAAGACTTTTTCTCTCATAACGTTTACATTAATAATTCAGAATATACAAGTCAAAATTTCCATGACAGGATTTATGAAAAAAGTAAAGTAACTATTTAGAACTTGATATTTTAAACACAAATATTGAAAATATATGTAAATGAATTTAAAACTAACAGCTGAGAAATGTAAGTGAAACATTTGAAATTCAAGTATTTAAAGTAGAAATGTAACATTACTTTTAAGAGTTCAGAATTTAAAAATATAAATCTCCTTTAAAAAACAAATGAAAATAGTAGCAAAACTAGTAAGAACTCAAATAAATTAGAACTCTATTATTCAGAGTACAAATGTAACGGTACTATCATGAATTGTAGTACAAAGGTAACGTTACTACCATTATGAGTTCAAAATATAAATGTAAAAAATTAAAATAATTCAAACACCAAATCTTTCCCGCCAGTGTTTTAAAATTAATAGTTTTGTTTTTGCCCTCTAGATGGTGTAGCATTCCATTTACAATTTGTCCTTTATTTATCTCACCCAACAGGTACCGCTCCCTACCGCTTAAACACTGCAACCACAGATGTCTATTTTCTTCTCTTTTTCATTTCAAGAAAATGTAACGCTACTTTTATGAATTCAAAATTTAAAAATATAAATCTCATTAAAATAATTAATGAAAAATAAAACCTTACTATTTATAACTCAAATAATTTCCAGCTCTATTA
>JAIYDG010000568.1 GCA_027487625.1 Bacteroidota bacterium | reverse complement strand
TTTGACGTTTTAAAACTGCCTTGTGTAAGGATGCAGACAATTCCTCCATGTCAATCGGCTTCAACAAATAATCGAGTGCACTAAATTTAATAGCCTGAATTGCATAGTTATTATAAGCCGTTGTAAAAATCACATCAAAATTCCTTTTTGGCACTTCATTAAGCAAGTCAAAGCCATTCTTATATGGCATTTCAATATCTAGTAAAACTAAATCAGGGTCGGTTTTAGCAATGATTTCAATTGCTTCATCAACATTTCCTGCTTCCCCAACAAGATTTACTAAATCAGGGAAATGTGTTAATAAAGACTTCAAAGCATTTCTACCTCTAATTTCGTCTTCAACAATAATTGTTTTAAGTGGCTCAGCCATGATGTATAGGTAATTTTAATATGACCATCGTTCCTTTTGCAATTCCATCATCAACTAAGTCGATAATTTCTACACTAGGACCAAAACCATATAGTTTTTTTAATATCTGAATTCTTTCATCAGTAATTCTCATAGCTTTAGAATCATGAGTTTTACCTTTCTGTTTTTTAATTTGCATGGCAGCCTCTCTACCAATTCCATTATCTTCAATTTCACATCTTACAAAATCTTCATCTTCCATTGAAAGATGGAGTTTAAGCACCCTGTGAGATTTTTTATATTGCAATCCATGCCAAATTGCATTTTCAACATAAGGTTGGATTACCATAGTAGGAATTTGGTCTTCAAGATTAACCGATTTATCCAAAGATAAATGAAATTCAAAACCATTATCCATTCTAAGCGACTCCAACTCAATATATAAGCGAAGAAACTCAATTTTTTGGGAAATACTAATAAAAGTATATTCTGAATTATCAAGTATCATTCTTACAAGTCTTGCAAATTTGCTTAAATACTTAGCAGCTTCCATTCCCTGATGGTTTAAAACGAAGTCTTGAATAGAATTTAATGAGTTAAAAATAAAATGAGGATTCATTTGTGCTCTGAGTGCTTTTAACTCTAATTCGCCAACCATTCCGCTTACTTTTAACTTTTCTTGCTCCTCGGTAATTACATTTCTTACTCTCCAATAAATGATTGCAGTTATAATTCCAGCAAAAAATAAAATCATTGTAATTCTAAACCACCATCTGGTCCAAAAAGGTTTGGCAATAAAAAAAGAAATATGAGCAACATTCTTGCTAAAAACGCCATCCGAATTACTTGCTTTCACCCTGAATGTATAAGAACCAGGCGCCAATTGAGCAAAACTTGCAAACCTTCTGTTTCCGGCATCAGTCCATTCTTCGTTTAAACCCTCAACCTGATACATAAATCTATTGTTTCCTGATAGATTAAAATCAAGGGCTACATATTCAATATTGATATAATTCTGATCGTAACTTAAAAATATATCCTGCTTGGTATCGTAAATTTTGTTGAAAGATGAAAAAGATTTTATTGCCACCTGACAATTTGTTGTATCATCATTAATATCAGATGGATAGAAATAGCTAAATCCATTAACTCCACCAAATAAAATTCTTCCATCGGAAAGATTAGCTGATGTTTTTTCATTAAACTCATTTCCTTGTAGACCATCATTTAAATCATAATTTTTAAATGTAAAGTCTTTTAAATTCATTTTAGAAACACCACTATTTGTGCTTAGCCAGATTTCATCATTTAAATTTCCTTTTTGAACTGAATAAACATTGTTATTGGCTAATCCATTATCAGTGGTAAAATTCTGTACAGTTCCATTAGATTTTTTCAGATATAAACCTTGATTTATGGTTCCAATAAATAAATCTCCATTCTTGCTTTTTAGGGCTGATGTTACATGTAATTTTCTACCATTCCGTGCTACCAAAATGGAGCTTATTTCGGAGTTTTCTTTGTTATAATAATAGAGTCCTTTTGAAGTAGCTATAAAGAAACTTCCATTTTTATCAGGTATTAAATTTCTTACATTATTTCCGCCTAAACCAGAATTACTAATATCATAATTCATTATAATGGATTTTTGCTTGATATCTACTAGAAACAAACCTTCTTTTCCTGCTAGCCAAAACCTGTTATCAGCTTCTTTTAAACTGGTAAGTACTTCTTGATTAACATACTTTTCCATCCCACTGATTTGAATAAAATCGGCTTTTCCTGTAGTAGAATTATATCTAAATACTCCCTTACTGGAGCCTAATAAGAATTCAGTGCTATCACTATTAATTGGAGTAATGCAATAAATTGGATATGGCTTTAAAAATGCTTTCTGCTCTAATTCATTTGATTCAAGTGAAAAATTAAAAATTCTACCTTCATCTGTTGAAATAATAAAAGTATTGTTTGGAGCAGGTGAAACAGCATAAATATTTAATGTAGAACCTTGTTCAGAACCGGAACTTCCGCTTAATGAATTAAACTTAAATCTATAAGGATGGTATCTATTTAAACCACCTGAAGAAGTACCTATCCATAAGTTTAAGTTTCTATCTTGAAAAATAGATAAAACTTTATTATGTGATAGAGAGAACTTATTCTCCGCTTGGTGATAATAATGTTTCAACCTAAACATAGAATCAACTACAATTAAACCATTGTCAAATCCAAGAAAGAACCTGTATCTGCCTCCAAAAATGGTTCTAAATACTCCTCCTTCAGGAATCGAAATGCTTCTTTTTATCCTAAAACTTCTTTTGTATATTGAACCAACAACAAATTCGTGGTTATCAGTAACCAAACAAACTATTCCTTTTGCATTAACTGATGAGCCCAAAATTAAATATTGTGACCTGAAATTAATTCTTTTTATAGCATTATTAAACAGGTAAATTAAATATATTTCATCAGGTGTAGAAACCAATAAAACGCCTGGTTTTAGTAATGAAATTCCGGTAATTGGAACATATGGAAGAATAGACTTAAATGCACCATTTGCTTTATCTAATAAATAAAGTCCATTATCTGCCCCCATCCAAATTTTATCTTTTGTTAAAAATAAAAATCGTGGTTCATTAATGGTAAGTGGTAAAACATAATTTTTAGATTTTTTTGTATGTGTATTTACAATGCTAATACCCGATTCAGTTAGCACTCCTAAACTTCCTGAATGATAAGATAATTGTTTTATTCTACCCGGATAAATAGAATTAGGATCATTTTCATGAAATCTTAATACATCAAAATTATAACCATCAAAACGATTCAGCCCATCCTCTGTTCCAATCCACAAAAACCCTTCATCATCTTGTGCCATTGAATGAACGGTATTTTGGGACAAGCCTAATTTGTCATCGATTTGCTCAAATCGAAGTAGCTGTCCAAAACTAATTTGAACAAGACATACTAAACAAACAGCAAAAAGGTATTTAATTCGCAAAGGGATTTCTAGAATTTCTTACTAAAATACAATTTTACTAATATGAATAGCTATTTGTTATTTGAAATAATTTGCGAAGAGGAAAAAAAAGACATGCTAATTGCTGAATTAGCTGAAATTGGCTTCGAAGGATTTCTTGAAGGAGATGAAGGTTTTGAGGCATATTTACCTAAAGATGAATGGAATGAAACTGAATTTTTAGCGCTTTTAGAAAAATATTCCATTCAAAAAGAATCTGTTAAAGCCAACGAAATTGAACAACAAAACTGGAATGAACAATGGGAAAGTGAATTTCAACCTGTAACTATAGAAAATGAAATTAGAATTTCTGCCCCTTTTCATGGACTTGACAAGGAATTTCCTTACGAAATTATTATTCAGCCCAAAACATCATTTGGAACAGGACATCATGAAACAACCTTTTTAATCATGAAATTGATGTTAAAAGAAAATTGGCAAAATAAATCGGTTTTTGATTTTGGTGCAGGAACCGGAATTCTTTCAATTTTAGCATCTCAATTGGGTTGTAAATCAGTTTTTGCCAATGATATTGATGATTGGGCTGCAGAAAATATCAGTGAAAATGCAAATTACAACAACATCAACAATATCAATTTTGAAAAAGGAGGATTAGAAATTTTAAATGATGAAAAATTTGAAATAATATTGGCCAATATCAACAAAAATGTATTGATGACAAGCTTTAAAAAACTTGCTGATCATGCACAAACAGGTACAAAATTATTTATTAGCGGTTTTTATGAAAGTGATTTAAAAGATCTCCTAACTGAAACAGAAATGGCTGGATGGAAATTCCTTGAATCTTTTGAACTAAACGAATGGTGCGCAGCTCAGTTTGAACTATAAATCAGCCGTTTATCAAATTTAAAGTTTCTAAATTAAAATGTTTATACTTTTGTTTAATTAATACCTAACCATGAAAATTTTAAAGCGTTTATTATTTATTGTAATTGGATTAGTCCTATTACTGGCCATTATTGGTTTATTTTTACCTAAAACTTCTCGTTTAGAAAGAAGCATTACTATTAAATCAAAAGCTGAAGTGCCTTTTGAATTGATTAACAACTTAAAAGAATGGGAAAAATGGAGTCCATGGCATGGAATGGATTCTGCTACCGTTTGGGTTTTTAGTGACAATTATATTGGCAAGGATGCTTATTATACTTGGAGTAGCGAAAATAAAAATGTAGGAAAAGGGAAACTAACCATCACTGATAGCAAACCTTATGAATTAATCGCAACTACCATGTTGTTTGATGGCATGGATGCGGCAAAAGCAGATTTTATCTTCGAAACAAGCGGTGATGAAGTTAAAGTAAAATGGACTTTAGAAAGTGAACTAGGATCCAATCCATTTTTCAGATACTTTGGATTAGTTATGGAAAATATGGTTGGACCTGATTATGAAAAAGGTTTAGCTAAATTAAAAGAAGTTTCGGAACTAAAAGCACAAGGACCAAAAATCGCAGGATTTGATGCTGAGCTGAAAGATTTTGCCGGAACAAATTATTTTGGAATCAGAGAAAAATTAAAAGGTGAAGAAATTGGGGCTAAACTTGGTGAATATTACGGATTATTAATGGCTGAAATAAAAGCACAAGGTTTACAAATGAACGGCGCTCCTTTCACCATAAATTATTCAGCCAATGGAAATACCTTTGATATTGAAGCTGCTATTGGTTTTACTGGACAAGGAAAAGAAAATGGCATAGTTAAAACTGGTAAACTTGATGCCGGAAAAGCATTAACTGTTAAATATTATGGTGATTATATGAATACTGGAAAAGTTTATCTTCCGGCTTTCGAATACCTAAGTTCTCAAGGAATGAAAGCAACAGGAGCACCCTTAGAATATTATATTACAGACCCAATGATGGAAAAAGATACCACCAAGTGGTTAACAGAAATTGTCTTCAGAGCCCAATAAAAATACAAAAATTGAAAAGGCCAACTGAATTCAGTTGGCCTTTTTTGTTAAAAAACTTAATATCGAACATGAAATACGACAGAATTAACTCAGACTTGTTTAAACTCAATAGAAGTTTATTCACTGCTAAATTGAAAAAAAACTCAGTTGCCATATTCTTATCAAACGACGAACATCAATGGAATGGAGATGCTACACATAACTTTAAGCAAAACTCAGATTTATTCTGGTTAAGTGGAGTTGATCAGGAAGATTGCATTTTAGTTCTATCACCGGATTGCCCTGTTATTGAAATGCGTGAAGCTCTCTTTATAAAGAGAACAGATGATATGATGGTAATTTGGAACGGACATAAACTAACCCAACAACAAGCCAAAGAAGTTAGTGGTGTTCAGCATGTATATTGGATGGAAGACTACGAAGCCAAAATACATTCTGTTGTAAATTATGCTGAAAACATTTATTTGAATTTAAACGAAAATGACCGTGCAAGTATTAAAACTCCTTATAAAGATTTAAGGTTTGCAAGAGAAATGAAGGACAAATATCCACTTCATGAATTCGAAAGAGCTGCACCAATTTTACAAAGATTAAGAAGCATTAAATCACCTATTGAACTAGATTTAATGAATGTATCAATTGGCATTAGTGAAAAAATGTTTGCTCGCTTGTTGAAATTCGTAAAACCAGGTGTAAAAGAATATGAAGTTGAGGCAGAAATTATTCATGAATACTTAAAAAATCGTGCAAATGGTCATTCCTTCCATCCTATTGTAGCTTCCGGCAAAAACGCTTGTATCCTACATTATGTAGATAACAATGGGACATGTAATGATGGTGAATTATTATTGGTTGACAGTGGTGTTGATTATGCAAACTATGCAAGTGATATGACAAGAGTAATTCCAGTAAATGGAAAATTTACAGCTCGTCAGAAGCAGGTTTATAATGCTGTTTTAAGTGTTATGAATGGTGCTAAATCCTTATTAAAACCAGGTGTTTTATTAATGGAATATCACAAACAGGTAGGAGAATTAATGGAAAAAGAATTGGTTGATTTAGGATTAATCAGTTTAAATGATATTAATAATCAGAATCCAGCTTGGCCTGCTTATAAAAAATATTTCATGCATGGAACTAGTCATTTTTTAGGTATAGATGTTCATGATGTTGGAATGAGATATGAACCGATGCAAGCAGGAATGACATTTAGCTGTGAACCGGGTATTTATATCCAAGAAGAAGGTATTGGAATCAGACTTGAAAATGAGGTATTAATTACTGCCGATGGATGCAAGGATTTAATGGCACATATTCCGGTAGAAGCAGACCATATTGAAAGTCTGATGAATTCATAAAATGAGAAACGAAATTAATTGTTTTCTTTTTGATATGGATGGCTTATTAGTTGATTCTGAGCCACTATGGAAAAGAGCAGAAAAACTCGTTTTTGGACAATTGGGATTAAATCTTGATGATGACTTATTACGTCAGGTTATGGGATTTCGATTACCAGAAGTAATTGAACATTGGTATCGTTATCAAAATTGGCCGAATCCTGATTTTCAAAAAACCGAAAGAGAGATCATTGAAACAATGAAACTACTGATAGAAAATGAGGCAGTAGCAATGAAAGGTGTATATGAATTATTGGAATTCCTAAAAAGCAAGGGTAATAAAATTGCCCTTGCTTCTTCATCTTCAATGGAATTAATTGAAACCGTTGTTAAAAAACTAAATTTATCAGCTTATTTTGATCAATTACATTCAGCAGAAAAAGAAAAGTTTGGTAAACCACATCCTGGAATTTTCATTACAGCCGCCGAATCAATGAATGCAAAAGCACATGAATGTTTAGTTTTTGAAGATTCAAAAAATGGCGTAATAGCTGCAAAAGCAGCAAGAATGGCTTGTATAGCAGTTCCTGAAACTCTCCATTTTAATGAAAATTGGTGGAGTATTGCAGATGCTAAAATTTCAAGTTTAGATGAGTACCTTGCAATTGAAATGAACATCTTGCAGTAATATATGGACAGTTATTTCCTAGAGGTAAATTATGATGGCATTGTAGAAAATGCATATTCTTCTTTCACAGAATTGGAGGATATAGAAATAATTGCAGGAAAAGCTGTTGACGAACAACAAATTAAATTTGTAATTAAGCAAGTTAAAAATGAATTCATTCATGGAAATAAGAAA
>JAIYDG010000577.1 GCA_027487625.1 Bacteroidota bacterium | reverse complement strand
TTTCAATACAATATTCATGTCCTTGCTACAATTTTCAACTTGTTCATCGTCCAGACCGTAGCGCTAGCAGCATATTTGGGTATAAGAATAGGTGTTTTTAATGGGTTTTTATAGAATAAGGCAGGCCCAATGCACTGGTTAATATGACCAATATCCAGGAAGTGTTTTATTTACTAGGTGCATGGGTCCCTTTGGTATGTTTCTGTGGTGTCCCTTTGGGTAGGAGTCATGGGAAGGCTGGCCGGTAATTTTGTGTTTGGTGTATTTTTTAAGATCGAGGTTGCGCGATTAGAAAACTGAAACTTCCGATGGAAATAGCCTGTTTAATGTTTATATTTCGGAAAGATTTGGTTTTTGTACATAAAATGATGCAGCTTTTATGTCCTTCCGCCCTAGGATCCCTCGGCTACCCGGAGGACGGAGGAGGAAGGGAGCCCCCGGCTGCATGATGGTCTGCGAGTACAGGATGGCGTTGATCCCTCGACTGCCAGATTGAGCCCTGTGATAAGAAAATGTAATATTAACTCATTGGGTTAAGTTTTAGTTTTGTTTGGGTACTCATCAAGAAAGGTGTTCAAAATGGCACGTTGTAATACGTGTGCTCATTTATTTGATAGTGAGCTTTTGCGTGATGCTGAAAAACTGAGGCTAAAGCTAAATCGTGAAGAAACAAAGTTAATTGACTATATGCGTAGAATGGTTGCATGGATGGAGGCTGAGCAATCTGCAAAGTTTTTAAACCATGATTGTGATGAGTCCCAATTACGTGTATTGGGCCCGGCTAAAGCCAAAAAAGTCAAGATTGCCAAATCTAAAGGGAAGTCTAAAGCTAAAAATGCAAGTACAAAACAGAAGGTGAAAAGGTTAGTATCAAAGCCTAGTAAGAATTCTAAAACACCAAAGAAGATGCCAACACATGTAGAAGAAGCGAGTCAGTCAATTACAACTACTGAAGGTGAACGGATTGACATTTTATAATTGCACAAGATGTCTAACCGTGAAGTACTTAACAATGTAAAATTAAATTTTGACTACTCTGAATTGTTATATGAATGGTTAATAAACATTCGTAAAAAGTATCATCGTCGAGATGTAGAAGAAACGTCAGATAATAAAGTAACATTTTATCTTGAAATTGTGGAACAACGTCCAAGCAATAAAGCCAGTTTGTACAAAATATAGGAAAAGGTGCACACTTGAGTCATTTGTTGTGTGACATTTGTGAGAGTTGGTTGTGTTAAAGAATGGCCAGAAAACATCCGTGGATTGTTCCACCTGAATACTTTATTGAAGGGAGGAAAAAAATACGGTCAAAGGTGTTGGAAGAATATGGCCCGGGACCCCATACCAAAGATGTGAAGAACAAAATTAATCAAGAAGTGAGAAAAAGAATGGAAAGGAAAAATAGAGCAAGAATTCATCATCTGTTCATGAAAATAGAGTTCCAGAGAAGAACGGTGCGTCTGTGTGTTCCCAGATTTGGATATAAAAAGGTGTCTTTTAGACCATCCCAGCTCATTAAACATTTCACTCCCCAACAGATACGTTGTGCTGCTGCCAAGTATTTGAAAATAAAGCGACGACTTGAAATGTAACTTGTTGTAATGAAGAAATACTTTAAAGTTGAGGGAAAAAAAAGTGCTCAAAAACCCTACGAGCCTTTCAAGAATCCACACTACCAACCCCTTTGTTATGATCGCACGCCCTACAGCTGCATTTGGTGTGATTTAAGATTTGAGACAATTCAAAGAGTGGAGAGTCATACGTTGAGTTCCCATCAGTTCAACTGCAACCACTGTGTCAAGGAGATTACAACCTGGAAGTCCTTTTTGATTCATTGTGAAGATTGCGAAGAAGCAAGAAGAAATAAAAGTTATTTCAAAAACACAGAGTCATGTGTACAGTGATTTGTATCAAGTGTTCCTGTTGTCAAAAGGTAGACACCCGCGCACTCGACAAGAGGTGCTACAATCCCAATTGTACACAAAAATATATTCACAACAAGAAGACCCTTTGTTTCGAATGCAGCCATAATTACTGTACATTTATGGAAAAAAGGTTTGGCGTGAGCTGCTGTCAGAAGGCCTGGATTAATTTTGAGACAGTTTCCATGACTACAGACCAGTTGGCAGACTTTCTTCGTCAATAACATGGATCCAACCAAGATGTCTATTGTCTATGCTTGCTACTTTTGCAAGGAATCTTTTGCGAACAGTAAAAAAGAATTGAAATCGCACTTTTTTGAGGAAGGTTGTGACAAGATGGATAACAACTGTACTCAAATAATGATAATTGAAACCAGTGAAGATCTAAAGACCTGCAGAGTGTATTTGAATCCTATTAATGTTGACATGCATTTGGACGAAACCTTGAAAAAATTGAAATGGCCTGCTACAACTCAATGCTTTTTCTCCAACAATGAGTGGTACACTGCCCATACTTTTAATGAACTAAAATACTTGGATGAATGAAAAAACAGTCAGTCGTGAGTCTGAATTCAAGACAACAACACCATGGCCTCCATTGCCTTTTGTTGTCATTATTGTAAACGTGCTTTTTTCTCCAAAGATGATGTCGAGATTCACTGGTATCGTGATTGCATGCATCGTTGCAACTGCATCAATTCAAACACACCCATCCAAGTTCGTTATGATGCTCAAAAGCATCAGTTCCTGATTTACTTCAACAGAACAAACCTCCATACGCCCATTGAAGATATTCAACGCAGCTACTTCCCTAATATTGCTGTTGAACATTCGCCCTTCAAACGTTTCAAGGTGGATGAAGATCAAGTGATGATGGATGTTTAAAGTTGTATATAAACCAAGATTTTGTCTCCTTTGCAGTCATTCTTGTGTTGGACGTTATAGAGACAACAACATGAGTGAAAATATTTCCATTTGTTTGGCCAAGTTGTATTATTTTGCTACTGTTCGGCAAGCCCTCGAGGACAAGACAGAGCATTTTGTAAAAAGCACATTTGAATTGGAAAAGAATAAACCAGTCAAGGACCATCGT
>JAIYDG010000374.1 GCA_027487625.1 Bacteroidota bacterium | reverse complement strand
TCCTACCTACCTCCTCCTGAAGCAAAAAGAGCATTTCCTATAGGACGAACTAAACCACTTGCTAAGCCAGGGCCTCCTCAAATAAAACAAAAAAGAGTCCAGATGACTCCGATGACTTCTATCCCTTCCATTGAAAGAGAGGCGGTGCCTGTGATAGAAACCATTCCCTTACCGTTCCGCCATCAAGATAGAGATATTCACTTTTTCGCATCAACACCTAACCCTTCATCATCAAATTCTGAAGACATGGAGACCCTTCCTTCAGTTGAGCGAGCAGTGATAGAAACTCATGCTGAACCTGTCACCCCTTCCCCTGGTGAAAAGACAACAAGAATAGTGAAAACTGTTTTCAAGACACCAGGCAATCAACCCCAAAACCAGGATGAAATTAACAAAATTTCGATACTTGAAGAAGAATCTTTTGAAACACCAGCTTTATCAGTTGTGAATGAAAACAAATCCGGATTTCCTAGTGTTTTGAAAGATTCAGATGACTCAGCTAAAACTATTTTGAATCCTCCTGATCATTCTTTAGCATGGGATTATGGGTTCATGAACCTTGGTCCAAAGGACAAAACCATCATCAAAACTCAGGAAAACGTCTCCATAGACAGCTCGGTCTCTTCTCAAGAAAACAGAAAATGGATCACCCCTCCTTGTGAATTGGATTCCTCACCAGAAGACTTTAAGATTCAAGATGTCACTCCTCCATCAGATTTATCAAAAATCGAATTAGAATCCGAAGATTTGCCCATACCTGGTGATGAAAATATCCTCGATGTCTCACCTCCTCTTGGGCTTTACGATACCATTGAATCAGCAATCCAATCAGATGAAGAAAGCTTAGAAGATGTTTCAAAAACAATATCTAAACCCCTAGAGAGGGAGTTCAAAGACATGTACAAAATCTCAGGAATTCTACCTGGGGACTTTAGTGGTTTTACCCAAGAAGATCTTGACGTCTCTTTGCCGGAAGACGTCATTAAAGAAATAACATCCCATGAACAATCCAGAAAAACTGTCTTTGCAGACCAACATGGGTTTCCCTTAGCCGAAGACAACGACGGCCAACGACTAAGATTATCACAAAAATACGAAAAATACAAAATTAAGCCCAAACATGTGCCCTTTTCAAAACCACCCTCTTCAGGATCTGCTGAATCCAACGCTGAATCCAACCCCGGAACAACAATTAAACCAGTAACTACCCGATCTGGACGAGTGGTGAAGAAACCACAAATGTTGGGGGAATGGGTGACGGATTCCTTAAATGACACAAACCAATCAGAAGAAAAACCAAAGGACCCTGTTATTGACTTATCTCCACGCCTCATGGAACCTGGTCATAAACCCCCACCCCTTGGTCTAAAAACCCAGCGATTGGTTGGAATCGAACATCCTCAATACCAAACACCCACTTTTAGCCGATTCCAACCTCAAAAAGTCATCAAAAAACCCAAAACAACTGTACCCCCTGCGCCTCCAGGGGTCAAAACTGAAACAAAAAACCCATTAAAAAACTCACCCCAAAACCCCCAGCCTCAGGGGCTTTTGAGAGGAACCATACCCCCCAATCAACAACAACAACAGATTCCTGACGATATCCATCTTGGAGATTCCCCCCCTCGACTTCGAAGAACAACAAGAGAACGAAAGCCCCCTTCTAAGTATGGATTTGAAGACTGAACAAACCAAAAATTACACCACTGGTTTTACAAATGAAAAAAGGGTTTTGAAGTGCCCTTGGCCCTATAAAAATGTCAAGAAATCTTCAGAAAATTGTCTTTTATGGCAAAAACCCCTTACGACACAACCAGGTCATAGGATACGCCACTAAAGCCATTTACCCCTTTTTTGAAGTCTTTTAGCCAATAATAAAACTTATGATTTTTGTTCTCACACGTATTTAGTATTTAAAATAATGAAGTCGAAACAATTAACACAAACAACTAACACCCCTCTTATAATTATTGTTTACCGCAAAAAATTAAGAAGCATCCAAATTATAAAAATTAAGAAGTATGTATTTGTCCTAATAATATCACATAACACTTTTCTAATCACTAAGTTAACAGATTTTTAGGTATTTAACGTATAAAATGACTTAGACACATCTAAAAAATATCACGCAACCTTTTTCGTTCTTTGATCAGGCCCGAATTTATTGAAAAATCATTCTGTTACTAAAATGGAAACCAAAAACATCATTACTACTTGTCATTTTTCCTGGAAAGTTTATATTTCATTTCAAAATAAATTAAAGTTACATATTTACACCAATTAATAAAGTATATTATAATCAATATATTGTAATCAAGACAAAGAATCAAGAGAATCACTTCATATACACATCAAATAAAGAGTTCAAAATTTCTGTGAGAAAATGGTTCATAAAAAGATCACAAGGTATAATTAAATTAAGTCATGTTTTTATTGTTTTCAAAACGTTTCTTCAACACTTTTTCGTTTGAATAACTAAAATCAAATAAGTTCAGATGCGTCTTTTTCGCTCTTAGCTAGGCTTCCATGTTTTGCCGCCTGCAGTGACTGTGTCTTGGTTGTTCAAAAGACTGGCCTTTTGCCATCTCAAAAGAAAATTTGAAGAAATTTTTCAACATCTTTGAAATGAATTACTCAAGGGGGTCAGTCTTTTTGAACAAACCAACCTCTTGTGGGGATTTTGGATTCCAAAAGTCGTCTCATTGAAGCTGTTGAAAACAAAATTGAATGTTCAAACGAAAAACAATCAAAAAAGCATTCACATATTCACAAAAAATTCATTTTTCTTTGACTAAAATATCTGAACTTGAAAGTAATTCCTTCTTGCCCTCCTAGTAGGGCAATGGGGCCTATTCTGACCCACCCCAAAGCATCCACAGTCTCCTTCAAAAGAGGAAGACTTCCAATGTCTATGGCCACAGTTCCACCAGCCAACTCGGACTTAATCCTAATGCGATTAGGGAATTTAGCCAATTGTTCACACACATCTTCCACTGCTCGATGTTGAAGAACGTAACATTTCTCTAGAGGATCTTTTAAATCCAAAGAAGAAATGTCTCTTCCTACCCTTCTTTGGATTCGATCTAATTTCCCTTTTACAATTGACCGGATTAAACAATTGTCTTTTTGCCTTGGTATGGTCCTTTTTGACGAATGAGGCTCATTTGGCATCACTAAAATGTTTTTTAAATGTTCACAATGGGCCTTTTTAGCTTCAAAGCTATTTTCAATCTCGGGTCTCATTTTCACATACTCAATTACATTTAATCCTACTGAAACATAGCCAACTGAGTCTTCACTTTCCTTCTCAAGGGAATGAAATAATTTACCACTGTGTGATGCTAAATTAGACCATTCAACAACCTTCACTAAGAAGTCATTCCCAAACAAAGAATTGTTTGCCATCTTTTTTCATTAATTTTTCTCCGTCTATAAACACATTTTCTTGAGACAGGAAGACACCTTTTTTTAACCCCTTCCCTAAACGAGGGTCAAGATAATGGTCCAAATTAATTAACTCATATCTCAAAAAGACAATAATCTTTAAAACACTTTTTATAATCACTCGGGTTCCTTTTTGATTTAAATAATGAGTCTTTTTGTCGAAAAAACTTAAAAACACTTCATTATAATTAAATAACACTCTGCAAGGATCAAAGATAAAAGTATTTGGAGCCAGCTGTTGTGCATTTAGTATTCTTAAACCAATAGCAGTTTTTTCATACAATTGTTGGTACAAGGAAAGATTTGCTAAACTAGCATTGGGAATAAAATTGCACACAATCAGGAAGTGAATAGATCCTTTAAAACTAGGAATAATTTCACGAACAAAATTCATAAAATATTTATGCCCTTCATAACAATCTTTTTCAATCTCATGTTCACCCGTTAGAAGAACATGGATATATCTCACTTTTTCTCTGCACAATAAACTTAAAATGTTTTGTCTTAAATCACTTAAAGCAGTAGGGGCAATTTTAACATAAAAATCTTTATAAGACGGAAGGCAATTTTTCACAAGTTCCGGCAATAAATACTTTTCAGAAATCCAAAACACAGTTTTGAAACGTTTATCAAAATGTTTAGCAAGGCTCTGATCGTCATGAGATCTTGAAGCCATGAAGGAAACTACTTGATATTCGCGCAGAGCCTTTTCTTATATAATCTTTATTTTTCGTCGTAAGAAATTAGGTCGTGTTTTTCGTAGGAAGAGTGTTTCAAAAACACACCGCTAGGGTCTCACTTAACTTAGTACAAACGAAAAACTTTAAAAACATGCGCCCGCTTATTGAAATAAGATATTAAAACATTAAAATTAATGATTTTTCGATAAGAAATTTCTTGAACATATTTTCCCTTAGTAAATCATAGACAGTCGTATATCACGGATTTAAAAGTAAAAAACTTACTTCAAAGATACTTCATAACCGAAACAATGAATTGTTTCCCTTTCAAACTTTCTCGTGTGCCCTCTGCCCACCCAACCAATCAGACTTCACCTCGGACTCCCTCGATACCTCTTACTTCAAACCTTCGCCGTACTGGTCGTGCGCTTGATTTTTCGTCACTTGGCCCGCAACCTAACAACGAAAAACGCTGTGGACCCTTTACCAGGCACCCCGGAGCTTCTTGCCCCTTCAGCCCTCTTCCCCCTCCAAGGAGATCTAATGTGGCTCAGAAAAATGAAGCTTGCCTCTTGAACCTTGACCCGGAGAAATTCTTCGTCAAAAGAATCCTCACCGAAAATACCCCACCGGTCTACATTGTTTTTGAGAAAAAGCAAACTCCTGCTCAAATCGGCCTCGGAAATCCCAACTTCGAACCCTCCTTTCGCAACCCTCGGGTTCAATTCTACATCGGAGAAGATGATGTCACAACCCCTCACCTTACTAGAGTGTCCCGTGTTTAGACAGTAACAAGACTAAGATTGCGGCTGCTATGTTTTTATATTTTTTTCTATTTTTTTAACAGAGATTAAAATAGGGTGGTAAGCCAAAATCAAAAATAATTGGAAAATTTAAATGGAAAGGTATTTAAACAATTTTTGGATTTTCTCTCTTCATCTCTTTAAACGAAGAAGTTTCTCTTTGAACGAAATTTTGAACAAGCGAAATAGTCTGAAGTAGTGCGTGTAGTGTGTGTGCCGATTTCCTGTAAACAATAAACGAAAAATATGTAAAAATCTTTAAAAACAAAGAATAGCATATCGATTATACCCTTAAGCATGATTTAAAGGCCTAATTGTTTTGCATAAGTCAAATTATTTTTGGAT
>JAIYDG010000187.1 GCA_027487625.1 Bacteroidota bacterium | reverse complement strand
GGATGAGTTTTATCCTGTATATTTAATCGTTGAAAATAATTTGGGTTGCTCAGATACAGCTTTTTTAAATCTTGAAGTTGAATCACAGGAATACATATTCTTTCCAAATGTTTTTACACCTAATAATGATGACACAAATGAACGTTTTTTAGTAAGTCATTTAGGTATTAAAAACTTCCATATTTTCATATATAACCGATGGGGACAATTGGTTTATGAATCAACAGATATGGATGAAGGTTGGGATGGGAAAACAAATGGAATAGAATGTGTTACTGGTTCCTATTTTTATAAAGCAAATTATGCCAACAAAAAAGGTGTGGAGAGAAGCAAACAGGGCTCAATTACGATTTTGAGGTAATATCAAATATTATGATGATTTGAGTTTATTTTCGGGTTTAAATTTAAAACCATACAACTAAATTATACCCAAAAAGGTATAATTCAACAAACTATTCTTCTATCAACATACCCATTTTGCCCATTTGGTAATCGCGCATGGCTTGCATTATTTGGGTTTCGTTATTTAATACGAATGGACCATAAGACACAACTGCTTCGTTTAGAGGTTCACCCGAAAGAAATAAAATACGGGTTTTATCACTTGCTTTGATTCGAATTTTATTGCCTTCATTTTTGTATAAAACCAAATATTTAGGTTCTATTATTCCAAAACCATCATCAAAAATATTTGAATCAAAATTATATAAACATGTATTGAATGTTTCTGGCACCTCAATTTCTACTTCAGCATCTTTTTCCATTCTGATATTTAGAATTAACATCTTGCTAAAAGTTTGATCAAAGCCTTTCACACCTTTGTATTCACCTGCCACAATATCGATTTCAACACCCCTTGAGTTTAACTTTGGTATATCAGAATGATTCAAAGAAAAATAAGCAGGTTGATCCATTTTATTGGCAGCAGGAGTATTAATCCATAACTGAATAATCTCTTGTTTACCGCCATTTTTAGCTAATTCAGGTGAAGGTCTTTCACTATGAATAATACCCATTCCGGCGTTCATCCATTGTACACCGCCTTTAGAAACTATCGCATTGTTTCCTCTTGAATCTCGGTGGTTAACATCTCCTTCATAAATAAAAGTAACAGGCGAAAATCCTCTGTGTGGATGTGGCCCTACTCCTGCATGCAAAGGAGCTGTATCCGGTTTTACTTCAGAAGCATGATGATGTATCAATAAAAACGGGTCAATCATTTCTACCTGAGCAGATGGAAGTGGTTGACGAATAGGAATTCCACCCATATCAACCTGATGAGCGTATAATAATTTCGATACAGGTTTGAGCATAATAGATTTTATTCGATTATTTTTCTTTGGGCTGAAGCCTCAAAGCTATTGAGGCTTTAGCCCAAAGAAATTGAGGTATCAGCAAAATTTTATTATAAGAAACCCAATTGCAATTTTGCAGATTCACTCATTAAATCTTGGCTCCATGGTGGATCAAATGTTACTGTAACAGTTACCTCTTTTACACCATTTATCTCCCCTAATTTTTGTTTGATTTCTTCAGGCATACTTTGAGCTGCCGGACAAAATGGAGATGTTAATGACATGATTATTTCAATATTCAATTCATGAGAAACATTCACTTCATAAATTAATCCCAATTCATATATATTAACAGGAATTTCAGGATCGAAGATGGTTTGCAAAACATGAATAGATTCGTTTTGAACATCTACAAAATTTCTGGTTGCTGTATTATTTTCTTCCATCTTAATTTGATTGTTGATACGCCAAAGCGTACATTTTCATTTGTTTAATCATACTAGCAAAACCATTGCTTCTTTGTGAACCAATCATTCTGCTCATTCCAATTTTATCTATAAAATACAATTCCGAATTCAGAATTTCTTCTGATGTTCTATTACTCCAAATTTGAACCAATAAACTCACTAAGCCTTTTGTAATTTCAGTATTACTATCAGCCTCAAACACTATTTTTTCTTCTACTTTTTGAGGAAATAACCATACTTTACTTTGACAGCCTTTTACAATAAAATCATCTGTTTGATGAGCTGCTTCCATCGCAGGTAACTTTTTACCAAGATCCATTAAGTAAAACAAAGTACTTTCCATATCCCCATCGAATAAAGAAAAGTTTTCTATGATTTCATCCTGTACTTCTTGAATTGATTTCATTTTATCTTAGTTTACATATACGAATGAGGGAATCAGTTAATTTCTTCACTTCATCCAAAGTATTATAAATTGCAAAAGATGCCCTGACAGTTCCTTCTAAAGAGAATCTATTCATCAAAGGTTGTGTGCAATGATGTCCTGTTCTAACAGCAATGCCTCTTGCATCGAGCATCATACCTATATCAAAATGATGCATACCTTCAATTACAAATGATTGCACCGATACTTTTTCTTTAGCCGTTCCTATTGGTTTAACTGCTTTTAATTCTTCACTTAAAAGCAATTCATTAAAGTAAGCCAACAAAGAATTTTCATGATGTGCAATAAAATCTTTTCCAATTTCATTCACAAAATCCAATGCTTTTTTAAAGGCAATTACATCTCCAATATTAGGCGTACCAGCTTCAAATTTATAAGGGATTTCATTGTAAGTAGTTTTTTCAAAACTAACTTCTTTAATCATCTCCCCGCCTCCTTGGTAAGGTGGCATCATTTCAAGTAATTGTCTTTTTCCATATAAAACTCCTACTCCTGTTGGACCATATAATTTATGAGATGAAACACATAAAAAATCACAATCCAAATCCTGAACATCCACTTTTAAGTGAGAACAAGCCTGAGCTCCATCTAATAAAACTTTCGCTCCAACTGCATGTGCTTTTTGTATAATTTCCTTAACGGGATTAATAGTTCCTAAGGCATTACTTACCCAAACACAAGCTACTAATTTGGTTTTCGGATTTAGTAATTTATCAAATTCATCCATCAACAATTCACCTGAATCGTTAATAGGAATGACTCTTAATATAGCAGATTTTTCTTCACAAATCATTTGCCAAGGAACAATATTGCTGTGGTGTTCCATTGTTGTGATAATGATTTCATCTCCAGCCTGAACAAATTTCCTAGCCCATGTTTGTGCAACTAAGTTAATACTCTCAGTAACGCCTTTTGTGAAAATACACTCTTCAGCTTCCTTAGCATTTATAAAGGACTGAATAGTTTTTCTAGTATCCTCAAACATCTCAGTTGAACGAGCTGCTAAAGTATGCGCTGCTCTATGAATATTGGCATTATCAAAGCGATAATATTTGTCTAATGCTTCTATTACAGAAATTGGTTTTTGAGTTGTAGCGGCATTATCAAAATATACCAAAGGATGTCCATTTACCTCTTGGTGTAAAATTGGAAATAATGTCCTTATTTTTTCGATATCCGCAATATTCACTTAGTTTT
>JAIYDG010000299.1 GCA_027487625.1 Bacteroidota bacterium | reverse complement strand
ATACCTTTAATGAATGACTTTTTGGCTGAATCTAATCGTAACATAATTACTTAGTTATGTTAAGATTATTTTAAATGGATTATTTTTAATTTGTTGCTAGTTTTATGCCGTTCAAACCTAAACCACAACCAAACATTAATATGACAGATGTAGCTAGTGGTCGACAATTTAAATTGTCACACGAAACTCGGGAAATGCAAAAACCTCCTGAAAAGATAAAGAAGCACGATTCTGGAAAATATAAAGACTCTAAACCTAATGTTACACATCAGGTTGATATTCTCTCTATTCCAAAAGCTAGACAACGGGACATAAGATTAACGGGTGCTGATAAAGAACGATTTGGAGGACAAGAAAAAGTGAAAGCTAAATTAGCACTTATTGTACAAGACGTTGGTACTCGAAAACTCGATATTAAATGGATTCCAAACAAGACTGCTACAGCCACAGCTGACGCACTAAAACAAATTTATAAGGAAGGAACATTAAAAAGGCCAACATTTCGATTGATGTCAGATAAAGGTAATGAATAAAGCAGAATTCAAAAAGTTTGTTAAAGATGATTTACAAGTTAGGCAAGTTATGAAAGACTCAGATTATTCTCACGTGGGAGTAGTTGACCGATACATAGCTCGATTTCGAACAGAGTTGAACACTCAGCAAAATCAATATGAAGCAGAGCATCGTATGCGTGATTTCAATTGGGAATATGCTAGAAAAGAATTCGTAAAAGACACTAATAAAGACGTAGAAGAACGATTTGTACCTGAATGGAAAGAAACTGGTAAAGTGTTGATTGAGAAAGAAAAGCATGCAGAAATATTACCGATCGGTACAAAAGTCAAGCAGTACATTCAATCTGATTATGTTAGGGATGAATTAGGAGATTTGAAGAAACAATTTGGTAAAAAACATGCTGGTAGTACTCATTGGACAAGACACAATTACGTAATTGTAAATGTTTTGTTAAATCCTGATTCTCCCCCTCGATACATCTTGAAAAGAGAAGGGGCTGGATTCAAGGCAGAGAACGAAGACCCTGTACATTACAAACACGTAAAACCTTTCAGGGTATTTAGACCGGGATAAACTGATTATCAACCATCCATTTATGATAAATGTGATGCGGAGTACATTGATAACAATTATGACCTTTTTTCTGTTTCTTGTAAGCATCAAATCCTAAGCTCATCATTTCGGCATGAAATCTTTTACCAGATGCCTCTGGAATTCCTTCCATTTCTGCACTCGTCTCATGCCACAATTGATACGATGAATACAACGCCGAACATACAATCAATTCATCTCTTTCTTGACCATCATCAGTAATATTCACCGACATACAGTACTCAAATCTGTTATCAAACTCTTCTATAATATGTTGATATTTATATAACTCGGGTTTATCGATTTTTACGAGGATGTCCCTTGTTTTTCTTACAAGCTCCTGTACATTCATGTCATCTTCTTCTTCATCCCAAAATCGGCACATGTAATAAATTGCTGGGTTTTGTTTCTTGATTATACGATAAAATGAGTCTTGTTTCTTATCGGTAATCGGTATGTCCTGAGGATTAAAGTTCTTATCGAAGTAATGAATTATAACCCAGTATCGATAAAAGTCGGCAAATTCATTGTCGAAACACATTTTACGAATTTTACCAAATTACTCGTAGTCTCCTCGTCGATGTTCTGAGATATCGGGGATACAATATCGACGACCATTTGCATGAGCTAAGGGATTGGTATTCGTATTAATTATGTAACTAGCCAAATTCTCGACATTAAATGGAGGGGAATATAATTTACGTATCGATATAAAAGCGTTGGTGACCATATCTTTCATATTGGAATCTAATTTTTCCCATTCATGCTTAGAAGCCGATGGCAACTCTTCAAATATTCCGAGACGAAGACCGAATAATTCTCCATTAAATCCCGAAAACAAAACAGAACTTTTTAGGTCTCTTGCTTCGCCGTATCGAAACATGTGGACTTTGAGAAAATCGGTATAAGTCGATTTACCGATACCTTGGGAGCCCTTTAGATACAAAACTGTTGTGTTTCGCACACCATTAAATAGATTGGCTTCCCATTTCAATATGTATCGATGCATTTCATCATTACCTCCACACAACACATTTTTATGAAACTCGAGCCAAGTATCAAGTGATTCTTGATTGTTTTGTAGATCGATGTCAAAATCTTTCATACGCCTTGGTTTGGGATACAACGCTTCTTTCCATCGAGTACTTGTATTTAAAATATTAGCACCATTTTGTTTCACAATACGCTCTCGACAATTAGGAACCCATGCTACTACATACTCGGGTTCATACTCGGTAATTTTGTCTTTTACTCGACTGAAAAATTTTCTATCGATTTTTAAAGCACACTGCACTTTTTTCCAAATAGCTTTATCGGGGTTTCCATCGATAAATTCTTGCGAATAATTATCATAAAGCAAATATTCACCGGTCGACTTTTTAAACCAGTACATGTTCCAGTAATCGATTGCTTTTTGAAAATTGTCATTAAATACTAAATCGACACTTACTTCAGTTTTCGGTTTTCTTTTTGTAATGACAGTTTTGGTCGTAGTTTTAGTTTTAGTTTCAGCAACAGTTTCTTCCAATATCATTTTTTTCTCCATCGTTACCAAATCATACCCTGCTTCTAATAATTCAATAAACTTATTAGAAACAAAAGCTACAGTTGGAAATTCCTGGCTCAGCATATTATCAGCAATATTATTAAGGGCGTTCATTAATAATTATAACTATTAAGTTTTCTTTAAGTTGGCATTTTATTTCCATCCATCCCATAAGTCCAGAAGTTTAATAATTGATGTTTTCCGTCGCCTACTCTTGATATAAATAATTATACTAATATTTATTTATACTTTATACTTTTTACTTTATTAGTATAGAAAAGGTAATAATGGTAATATAGTAATAGCAGAGGACTGAATTATATAAGGAAAAAAATAAGGGAACCTTAAAAATGACAACTCTGTCATGCTATTAGGGCTTTTCCTTATCTGGAATATGACATAATCTAGAATAACCCTATCTGGAATATTATCTAATATAGAAGT
>JAIYDG010000121.1 GCA_027487625.1 Bacteroidota bacterium | reverse complement strand
TCTTTTCCTCTTTTCCTCTTTTCCTCTTTTCCTCCTTTTCTTCTTCTGTTGAAGGTTTCATCATTGGACAGTTCTTCTCAATCTCGTCACCAAAGTAGAGGTCGTCGCAGAAATGATCGTTGTCAACAGGTACTTTGAATTGCCTTTGCTTTGCCACATGCTTTCTTTTCGGTTGGGTTTTTTTCTATCTGATGAATGAAATTATTATTATTATTTTGCATTTTTCATATGAAAGCTTTTGTTTCCATGAAAACAAACAATCAGACGACAGTCACAAATTTACTTTCTTTTCCCCAATATTTTCTCCGTTCATTGAAGAAATCGAATCTACTGACAGTAAAATAATATCTGAAGAATTATTCACACTTTGCTTGTGATTTAGAAAACAAGACCGATGGAGAACTGTACTATCGATTGAAGTCCTCAAGTAAGCACGCCATATCAGCATATTTTGATTTACATTTCATTAAGTCGATCACGAAATCAAACTCATACTCCAAAGGGCGTTGCTGCGATTACTCATCTTACAGAGGAGCAAAGCGGATGCTTTCATTGATGATGATACCCAACCATCGCGTGAAAAAGTCGGTAACAAACCCTTTGCGCTCGGATTGAAATTTTGACTACAATTTTATTTGATTATCACAAGCTCCACCACCGAAAATACCACAAACTCATCACACTATATTCATTTGTAACGCCTTGCAAGTTTCCCTCTCTTAATATTTTTTTTCCTCAGTGATCTTATTGCTGATTTCTATTCTTCTCATCAGCCAAGCCAAAGCCAAAATCCATTGCCAAGCATGCTTGGTCTTCCTTTGCCAGCTCTTGAAAATCCTGAAAAAGCAGAGAAAGCCCAACGTGATTGTCCCTTGCAAACGCAACTCAACTATCTTCACAACATGAACGTAGGAAAAGCACTTATGTTTTCCTTTGATTTGCGTTTGATTTCGACCCCATTTTCTCAAAAAAAATCCCTTCTTATCTCCTTTTATCTTCTCCTCATCCCGAAATCGCGCTCATCGCATCTTCTTTCTCTTTCAAACATACAACAATCTTACTCAACATACACAAGGTCACTGCATCGGATATTGCTGTTGGGAAACGATCCCGAAAACCGCTCGTCTTTGGAAAGGATTGTATCAATACCATGGTTAGGATTTCTCATTCTTTCCTGCATTCATCTTTTCTCATCTTAGGGGATTCCAATATCTTGCTTGTCTTTTTCATACAGATCTTACGAACAGATACTTATCCAAAGCTTCCGTTGATTCAGGTGGTCAAGAAACGTCTCACAACAGCAAAGATGGTTCGGCTTTTTGCTGAAATCTTGTACATTTCTCGACCCATCATTTACGGTAATTTGTTACAATATATGTAAATTCTTTTTCTGAAATCAATTTTTGTTAAAAAAATAATAATAATAATTGCCACGCTTTCTTCTCTTCGTTCTTCTCTTTGTCTTTGTCTCATCATTGTGAGCTTTTGCTTAACTTTTCACCCAATTCAGTTCTTGCCATCATCAAATTCAAACGCAATTCGTGGAAGTCCTGGATGATTTCTCTGTTTGTGGATCTTCTTGCCAGTTATTTGTGCTTGCCCATCTCATCCGAAAAGGAGCTTGCTGAGCAAGAAAAAAGCGAGGTAGAAATCTGACACGAAAATGAATCCCTTTGATAATAGACAGAGGACGATGCTGAATGAATCGTCAAGAAACATGCAATTTTTTTCTATCGCCACACTGGTATTCATTGCAATAACTAATTTAATCCCCACGCCGAGCGAATCATCCTTAAAAAAGCATAATAATCTGATTTGCGATATTATCTTACATGCAAATATATTTGATTGAATTAGATCTTTGACGAGATTTTATCAAAAAGTAATCATTTCCTTCGCTTTTCTAGCTCTCCAGAAGGAAACGACAGCTCCTTTACTATCTCCTGCGCAGCCCTTGTTTCGAGGCATTCACAAGGTGACCAATCATCCAGAATGAACCTTTCGCATATTGCCTCTTTTACCTGTTCAATCTTTTCTCTGAATCAACAACATCTTTTGACTTTTCTCTTACTCACGCTGCAGCAAGTGGTTTATTCATTTTACTTGCTAATTTTTTCGAGAAGTATATTCACAATCACGACCTTGACAACCACTAGCAAACCGCCTCGATATATTTGCAACAAGCTTGCAAACGTTCCGCTCATCGGCAAAGTATCAGGTACTGACATGGCTTATGTAAAAGCAATTGTGAATGAGAGAAAATAACAAGTAGCGATGAAAATCGTGTGAAACAACAATTTCTTAATTCGCATCATGCATTTGATTTCGTCTGCAGTCCATTTGAGTTATTTGTAATGTGGATGTTGATATATGGTCGCTGATGAATCTGATCGTTTTGTTTTGTAGGACAACTTATTGATTTGCTCGATAGCGTGAATGAGTACTTTTTCTACATCGGCTAATCCTGCACGCTATTTTACTCCATCGCTAGAAAATCCTGTCGATTTGCTTATACTTTTCCGATACAAAGGCTGAATAAAAGTTTGTCATGAAAAAACACATTCGTCATTATTTCATTCCAGAGTTTTATTTCAGCTAGAAAAGCGTCGTTGAAACAAAAGGGAAAAAAAAGGTTGCTTTATGGGTTAGACTGGAATCGCAAAACATGCTACTTTGTGGTGGAAGCCATGATTTGTTCGCCTTGCTTCTTACAGTTTAGCCTTTCCTTTGGCAGCCTGAACGGGTGGACGATATTGTTAATCTCTTTTGCATTTACAAACACAGAGCACCAAATAGTGAAATGGAGTATGAATGGAATTGATGAGAACAACTTGATGCATGATGAGAAAGAAAAAAATCACAAACCTTGGTGACGAGCTCGAGTTTCTGCACAAGACCCATGTTGCCTTTAACCTTCAAGAGTCCTTGCATAAAGGCCTTCTGGGGATTCAGCTTTCCATCGCTCAACGCAACAAAGTTTTCTGCAAACATTCCCATCAGAAAGGATACTCTTTCACATTTCTACTTCTCAATTTTCTTTCTTGTGTATGCACTGATTATTTTGGTATCTATTTTTGTTTTCCCAACATGGATTGAAGAATGGCAGATGAATCGTACCATCAGTGATGCTGATTGTGGCGTCGGCCTTGGGCTTTGCAGCTCCCAAGTAAACTGTGCCAGCCTTTGAAATGCAGAGAAGGAGAAGAAAAAAATGCAGACAAAATGGTAAGCAAGTTGTGCACATCCACAGAACAAATATCGATGATGAACAGGATAAAATGAATCAGCAAAGAGGGG
>JAIYDG010000712.1 GCA_027487625.1 Bacteroidota bacterium | reverse complement strand
ATAAGGATATGTTCTTGACAATTTATTATCGAATTCATATGGCATGACTTCAATTGATGCAGGACCTAAAATCCAGGCTTCATTGTTTTCGAGAAAATGGGTTTTAACCTCTCTTACAATTGTAGCTTCTCCCAAATCTAGAATAATATGAGCATCTCGTCCCCACCAACCCATCCATGAGTACTGGTAATCGTTTACACCTCTGATACCATTGTTGATGGATTGATTTTGTTGCCAACTTAGACTATCTAAAATAATTGAACCATCTCTATAATTGGCATCAGGTTTTGTCAAGTACAAAACAGGAGCAGAAACGGCAAAGTGTTTGGTTATAGCTTGCTTCCAATATTGGGTGGTTCTTTTATAAAACTCATCAGGACTTAATCTGGTTTCATGTAGAATTTTTGGACCGTACAACTTTGCATTTTTTGTAAACTCATTTAATATTTCCGAATAAGTAGGTTTGAAATCATCAGCAAAATAAAAAGGAGAATGTGATTCAGGATTTTCTCTGGTTCTTTTGTTTTTAAAGGTGAATATCCAGTTATCGCCAGATTGAGGGAATTTCATTACCTCTAAAACTGAATAGAAAATGCCTTGATTAATCATCAATAAACGCTGTTGAATCTCCTTATTGTTTTTAGTTTTTTGAATAGCCTCATAAATCGTTTCTTCATATTTATTTAGGTTTTCAGAGCTTAAATAACTGTTTGAAAAGCTAATTGGAGGTTCATATAAGCTCAAACTTCTTTTAGATTGATTTAAGGCATTCGTTTGTTGATTGAGGTAACTAATTACATTTGAAGAAGCATCTCCGTAAAAAGCATCGCAAAACACTTTTGTTAGGCTATCAACAGAATAATCTGGGTTCCATAATAATTTTGAAATTAGAAATGCCCTCAATGGTTCCATATCACCTGAAGGAGAATTATAACCCTGTTCAAACATCATATTCACACCATACTTTTTGAACAATTGTAAGTTTGGACCCAATACCTTCCAATTAGGAAATGGCATCACCAAATGAGAAAAATTAATCACATAATCCCAAACCAAAATATTCTGACTTACCTTACTCCAATTGCTTAAATCGGATTCAAAATCAGTACCTGAAATGGGCTTGCTTCTATCACTTTCGATGGTGCAAAGCATAATATTCACATTCGACCTTGGCTTGGTAATAACAGGTGCATTTCTTGAATATTGATACGCTAAGGTTGATATAATTTTATCAGGAAATGAATCAGCAATTTGGTTTACGAATCTTAGTATTGAGCCTGCATGACTTGCTTCTTCCTTATCTATTTTTGAACAAGATGTACATTCACAATAATTGTAATTGTCCATTTGACTCACACTCCAGTATTTTGCAAATGGCTTGTTTGACATCTCTGCTCTAAGACTTTGCACTGCAATTTTTAAAGCCTCTTGAGAGCTCATACAAATCTGGTCTTTTAGTCTGATGCCATTTCTTTCTGCAAAATATTCAGGATGTGATTTAAAATATTTTTCAGGTGGTACCAAGCGATGTAAGGTGTGTACCCATAAACCCCAACCTTTATGGTTTTCAAAGTTTCCGCTATCTGCATGTGTTAAATGATGCCATTTTGCATAATCAGCTCTTCTGCATTCGCCATAAAAAACTTCTCTGTATTCAAATGCAGGAATTTGTTCAATCAACATATTCTTTAATCCATTTTGTTGGATGTTTAAAAGTGTTGCTGTTTGTTGCGCTTTGATTTTATTGATGGTATTGTCCTTACTATCTTCAGGGTTTAGTGATGAAATTAAAACCTGATCAGCGGTTAGGTATTGACAAGCAAAAAGCTTTTCAAGTATATAATAAACAGCATTGTGATGAGCCCTTTCTGAATGCCCGTAAATATGGATTTTATTGGATTTAACTTGAATTCCAAAACCATCTTCTTTCCAGTTTTTTTCATTTTTAAACTGATTTTTTGAAGTAGTATGAAACTTGAATTTTACTCCATATTTTTTACCAAGCATTAATTGCAGGTAATTATTTAGACTTGCTTTTGGACTTTGAGATTTCCCTATTAATGAAGAAAAACATATCAAACAAAAAATAAAAATATACTTTTTCATTATTAAAATCCTCCTTTACCTCTGTATAAACTCAATGAACCTTTTAACTTCAATTTAACTACTGTTACTTCTTCATCTAAATCGTTATTTGGGATATCAATAAACAAAGTTCCAGGTACTGAACTCCATGAGATTTTACCCATTTCAACTACTTTCAATTGTTTGCTTGAACCTAATACTTCTGCCGATAAAACCTCGTTTTTAAGTCCTTTTAGCATGATATTTGTTTGAGTATTTCCTGACTCTTTATCATTGATTTTTCTAGTATCAGTAATAAATAAAAACAATGATTGTGAATCAAGAGATAGGGTAGAAGGACCGTAAAAATGTCCAGCTGGCAAACCTTGTCTAGTTTCATAAATAGCCTCATCATGTTTTTTTGTCCAGCGTCCTAAGTCTTTCAATAACTGAGTTTGTTCTTGAGTGATTGTTCCATCAGATTTTGGACCAATATCAATTAATAAATTACCACCCATTCCCAAGCATTCAGCAAAAGTTCTGATGACTTGATTTGAAGTTTTCATCAAAGTATCATCAGGTCGCCAACCCCAGTTATCGTTGCTTGTCATGCACAATTCCCATGTATCAGATTCTGGTCTTGTAACAGGCATATTTTGTTCAGGAGTATTGTAATCGCCATAGGATTTTAAGCGACCATTGAGAATAGTATTTGGGTTCTTTTTGAAAATATCGGAAGCAATTTTTTTAGCATTCCATTCTTCTTCTGAATGTTCCCAATCGCCATCAAACCAAAATAAATCAGGGTTAAATTGATTTGAAATTTCATTGATTTGGGCATGCATAAATTTCAAGAAACGATTCCAACGAATGGTATCATCTTTAATTTGGTAACGAGTTTCGTCTTTAAAAAAGCCATTGTAATCATTATGCGACCAATCTAATAATGAATAATAGGCACCGAATTTGAGTCCTCGAGCACGAATAGCTTTCTCAAAAGGAGCAATTACATCTTGTTTACAAGGCGATTGTGCAGGAATACTCAAAGGTTTTTTGGGATTCCAAAGAGGTTTAATACCTGGACGCATAGGTTCACCTTTTTGTGAATTATATAGAGTATTTGGAGTGAGTTGTTTTGTATCCCAAAGTGCAACACCATCATGATGTTGAGTAGTAATTACAACATAACGGGCACCACTTTCCTTGATTAAATCGGCCCATTGTTCGGCATTGTATTTTTCTGCTTTAAAGCCCTTGATTTGGTTCATATAATAAGGATAAGATTTTCCTCTATTATGAAAACTCCAACTTTCGGAAGTACCATTTACTGCATAAATTCCCCAATGAATGAAAATACCCAATTTAGCATTGGCAAACCATTCCATTTTAGGTGGAATTGAATCGTGATAAGCTTGTGATTTTCCTTGTATTGAAAATAAAATCAAGCTATAAAGCAGAGTAAGCTTTCCCAGTGAGTGAAATGAAGTCATTTGGCAATTTAAAAAAATCTACCAAAAACAAACCCAATAAAAACAAAAAGAGCTGCCATCGTTGTGAAAGCAGCTCTAATTATTGTTTAAAGGTTAAAATTAATT
>JAIYDG010000061.1 GCA_027487625.1 Bacteroidota bacterium | reverse complement strand
GGGAACATGAAAGTAATATTTTACACATCACTAAAACTCAAGAAGAATTTGAGAAAGAATTAGGATTATTTATGAATGAAATCCTATTAATTATAAATAGATGTAAAAAGAAATTAGTAGCTAAAAGAGAACAAAGAATTAAACCAGGATTAGATGATAAAATCATTAATTCATGGAACTGTTTATTGGCAAAAGCTTATGCAGAAGCAGGAATGGCTTTAAACAATCCATCTTTTATTTCAGCAGGGAAAAACCTGATGGATAAAATGATGAGTACTTTTATTTTGGAAAATGAATTGTATCGAATTCATAAATCAGGAAAAACAAGTATCAAAGGTTTTGCAGAAGATTACGCACAGTTTGTAGAAGCATTATTAGCCACAGCAGAAGCCAATTCTGATGAAAATTATTTAATTGAGGCTAAAAAATGGATGGATTTATCTATTGAAAAATTCTTTGATACCAGCAAAGAAATGTTTGTATTTACTGCTTTAAATGAGAAAGAATTAATCAGCAGAAAAGTTGATGTGAATGACGATGTGATTCCTTCACCCAATTCATGTTTTGCAAAATCATTACATCAGTTGTCGTATTATTTTGAAGAAGAATCATATATGAATAAATGCGAAAACATGATAGGAATGATTAGCAATAAACTAGTTAAGTTTCCAAGTGGTTTTAGCAATTGGATGCAGCTTATTTTACAAATATCAGAAGGTTATTTCCAAGTATTAGCTAGTGGAGAAAACATGGAAGTTGAATTAAAGAAATACCGTGAAAATTTCAGACCAAATCAATTGAGTTTTTACCTACAAGGAAAAAGTGAGATTCCATTGTTTAAAGAAAAGAAAATTACAAACGAACCAGGTATTTATGTATGTGAAAACCAAACATGTGGTTTACCATTAAGTGGTTTTGAAGAATTACGATTTTAAATCAAAAATAAGCATAAAAAAAGCCGACTTCAATTGAATGAAGTCGGCTTTTTTTTATAAATGATTTCTCTTAGAAATTATCAGTTAAGATATTAATCAAATCGATAATTGCCCAGATTCCACAACCACCAGCAGTAAGAATATAAAGAATATTCCATCCAACTGGCTTTTTCTTGTACCATCTGTGAGCGGCGAAACCACCTAAGAAGAACCATAATAATAAAAGAACCCATTTTTCATCTAATCCGTTTGCTGCTACTGGGTCAGCTGATTCAACTTTAGTAGTTGCAGCAACTTGACTTTGATCAATACTTAATGCATTGATTTCAGATTTAGAATCAGACTTAGAAGTTTGTTCTTTCTTAGTTTCATTTTTTACAGGGAATGAAGCGTAAGCGCTTCCTGAAATTAACAGGATTGCAACTAGAGCAGCTGCGAAGAGTTTGTTGATTTGTTTCATGAATTTTTATTTAAATTGTAAATCCAAATTATAAAAAAAAAGAATGAAATCAATTCTGCTCCTGTTTTTAATTAGTATTATTCCTCATCTATCTATTTCTCAGGCTGATAAAATTTATGAATTCGCAGGAACACTTGAACTTTCTACCAAGGAACTCATCACTTTTAAATTACAATTCAAAGAATTAAGTAATGGAAAAATTGAAGGAACATCTTTAACTGATATTTATGGTAGTGATAGAACCAAAACAACTATTAATGGAAATGTTGATTGGGACAATAAAAAAATATCATTTAATGAAACTGTAAATCTTGATACAAAATCAAATGCCGACCCTAAAACATTTTGTTATATCCATGTAAATAATGCCAAGATTAAAACTACCAATGGCAAATCAATCATTCAAGGCAATTTTACAGGGAAATTTAATACCGGAGAACAGTGTATAAATGGTTCCATCTATTTAATTGGAATGGATTACTTAAGCGACTTAGCTAAAAAGTATTTGCCAAACTATTCTTTAAACAATATCGACTCAATTTTAACTGCAAATGCCAATGCGAAGGCCGCCAATATTAAACCTAAAGGAACGATTCTAAAAAATAATGAGGTTTTAAAACTAAACTGGATCAGTCAGGAAATTGTTATAGATGTTTGGGATTCTAGATATAATGATGGGGATGAAATTGCTATTTATGTAAATGGTAAAAAAGTTTTAGATAAATTTGTAATGGGTGGTGAGAAAAAAACAATTGTCATACCATTTACTGATAAAAAAGGAAATATTAGGATTCAGGCTTTGAATGAAGGAACCATGAAGTTCTGTACTGCCAATTTAACCATTCGTGATGGCGATATTAACTCAGAGGTAATATCTTATTTGAAGAAAAATGAAAATGCAATTGTGATTCTAAACAGAAAATAAATTATGGAAATATCTTTTGTTAAAAACAATAAAAAACAGACAGGAATAGCACTAATTGCATTACTTGTTTTAGTTGGGATAGTACTCTTTATACTTCCTGCAGATTACTTTGATAATGGAACACCTAAATGTGTTTCTGTTATTCTATTTGATATCAATTGTTATGGATGCGGCATGACAAGAGGCATTATGCATTTAATTCATTTTGAATTTGCAACTGCATGGGAATTCAACAAATTATCATTTATCGTATTCCCTTTATTGGTTTATATGATTCTTTGGGAGATTTGGAGAAGATTTCTTGTTGATGAAAAGAAGGATTCTGAAATTAAATAATTTTGAATTTCATTTTTAATATTGAAATTAAATTCAAAAGATTTTAATTCTTAATTGAGCTAAAATTTTAATCTAAAAATTATTTCAATCAATACATCAAATCTAATTTCCTTGTTGTCCAAGTGATACTTTCTAACCTAATTCTTTTACCAGCAACCTGGATGATTTTACTGTTTTTTCTACCTAAATAAATTTTAATAAAACTTGCAGGTAAAAAGTTATAAAAGGTTTTTGATTGGATTTCATAAGTTCCCAAATCTTCTGCTTTAATTACAGGTAATGCATAGGAAGTTGATGGCATACTTTGCGTTCTTGAAGAAGATGAAATTCCATCATAAACCAAAACAATTTGAACTTCTTTATTATTCAAGTCCTGGTTCCACCTTACCGGAAATGGAGCTTTACGAATATGCTGTCCAGAACAAATGCAAAAGGTATCATAAACAATTTTTTCTGGACTATAAATTGAATCCAGGAAATTACTAAAGCCATTGTTTCCACTGATTTCAATCCGAATATTCCTACCAAATTGTTCTTGATTTTCTCCTAATGCAATGGTATCTGTTTTATAGGTTCCTTTTGAATCAGAGATTAAATTTAATCCACCAATTTTAACATCTCCAACATTAAGTAATTTGGAATTTTCTCCATTTTCAAAAAACTTTGCTTCTGCAAAAAAACTCACATTGGTTAAATGTAAATCTCTATTTGAAAAAGATTGTAAAGAAATCACTCCATCAACCTGCTCATTAGATTCAGTTTTAAGATAATCAGAATATGATAAAGGAAGATTATTAGCACCTGATGATTCAGAAACAGTTTTCTTACAAGCTCCTGCACTTAGTAATACTAACAACAAAAACACATAAGAAAACTGCTTCTTTACCACCTTAAAAATTAGTTTGATTTAATAAATGATTTGGTAATTTGTTTTCCGTTACTTTCTAAACGTACTACATAAAATCCATTCTCAAGGTTATTAATAGCCAACTCTTTATGCTGAGTTCCTTGAATATTTGTCCAATCTGCTTCCATTACCGATTGACCCAACATATTAAATATAGTAACTTTGATATCATGAGTTCCATTGATATTAAAATCAAGTTTCAAACTTTCTTTAGCAGGATTTGGATAAACATTAAAGTTCATGATTGCATCAAACGAAGACAATCCTGTATTAACCAATCCAACTTCAAGAGTTTTCATTAAGCCTTTACAATTGTTGCTTCCAGTTTCTAAAACGGTAATTGTAGCCGTTCCACCTGCAGGATTTGTTCTTACTCTAATAGAATCTTTTCCGTTTAATGAAAGAATGGTTGCAGTTGAAGCTGTCCATGCAAATGTAGAACCAACACTTCCATTTACTCTGAATGTAACAGTATCACCTTTTACAGCCCAAGGTTTACCAATAATTTCGCTAGTATTTGGTCTAGGTAATTTATCAATTCTAAGTGCATCAGATGTATTGGTACAGCCATTATTATTGGTACTTACAGAGAATGAACCAGAATCAGTATAACTAAATTGTTTAGCTGTTTGCCCACTTATCAATTGTCCACTTTGGTACCATTGGTTATTCAAATCTGCACTCGATGTTAAGACAAAAGTACCTCCATCACAAAATACATTTCCTGTTAAGTTTTTAGTTATAGATGGTTTAGCTGGAGTTACTCCTGCTTTTACATCTAATACATCAGACTGACTATAACATCCACCTGCATCGTAGGTTCTAACAAAATATTTTCCAGCTTCTTTGGTTGTAAATGATGTTGCACTTAAACTCTGATTCAAACTATCTTTAAACCAAATAAATGAACCTGTTGCAGTAGTATTAATAACAGTACTATCGCCATTACATAAAACTAAACCTTTGCTGCTATTTACAACTGGCTTCGCAGGACCTGCATTTACTGTAATGAAATTGGCTTTATAAAGCGAATCTTTTCCAATTGCATTTTTAACAGCCAAAGCAACAGCATAAGTACCTGCATCAGTAAATTTAATAATTGGGTTTCTTTGGTTCGATTTTAAAACACCATTTACATACCATGCCCATTCTGCAACCTGATTTCTTGAAGAATCTAAAAACTGCACATTGCTATTGGCACAAACTGTAGATTGAACTGCTTTAAATCCTGCAATTGGAGCTGAATTTAAGGTTCCAGTAATTTGAATATTATCTAAGAACATATTGTTTCCACCATATCCAATTTGTTCGAAACGAACCCTAACATTAAAATTTCCAACATAAGGAGTTAGGTTGTATGAAAAACAACTAGCTCCTACTCCACCACCACACCAATTTGCCGCTGATGATGGAATGAATGGATCTGTTGTTTCAAAAGTTCCATTAGGACCTGTAGCAAAATTACCTGTTCCATTTTCAGCATAATTTCCTAAACGTGTCCATGTGTTACCACAATTGGTTGAAATATATACATTCAACGAATCTGAAATGGTATTGTCGTAACGTGTATAAGCATGTTGGAAAGTCATGGTAGCTGCACTATAACCTCTTAAATCTAAAACCGGAGAAAGCAATCTGTCATAACTTCCAAAAGTCGGGTTATCATAATTATTTATTCCAACAGCTACATTTCCTGGAGTATTTCCTGCAATATTCCAGAATCTCCAAGTACTGTCATTATCAAAATTCTGAACTGACCATAATTGTCTGGTAGCAGAATTTACTTCAAAAGTTTCATTAAAAGGTAAACCAATCCCACCAACTGTAATATAATCATTCATGTAAATTGAATCATATCCAATACTACTTTTAATTGCCAAAGCAACAGGATAAACTCCAGGTGCACTATAAGTAACACTTGGATTCAATAATGTAGAAAAGGCAGGAACTCCACCAGGGAAATACCATGTTCTTTGCGCTGCCCCAGCCGATTGGTCTTGAAAAGTAATAGAAGTATTTGCACAAACCATTCTGTTTGCTGTTGTAAATGATGCGCTTGGTTTTGGTGTTAATCCCGATAATAAAAGTGAATATGCTTGAGAACCACTCAAGGTTCCTTTGTGCGAAATGGTAACAGTGTATGTTCCTGCAACAGGTGCATTAATTAAAATTTGCTCTACATTATCTACATTATTATCACCAGTTGTTGCAGCAGATGCAGGAGTTGCTTTATTTAATTTCCAAGGGAAGTAAATTGTATTATCACTGTTTCTTTTTACACGAATATCTAAATCATTTACCAACATAATGTTTGCTGGATTCAAGGCTGGATTTGGCGGTACTCCAGGTTTATCTGTCCAACAAATGGTAGCTCTGATTGGCTTTGTACCATCTGCATAAAAACTCAAAGTATAAGTACCAGCATTTGCTAAAACTAATTCTGAAATTCTTTGTGCTGATGAATCATTAATCATTTGAACTGCTTTTGCGGTATTCATCAATCCCCATCCAAAACTATAATCTGGACCTGGGTTTGAACCTGCTTCATCTGCTGTATGAATAATTAAACCTTTTAAAGTAGAAGAGCGCATAAATTTGCCTCTTACATTGTTATGATGTTGTTGAATCAACAATGCAGAACCACTGGCATTAGGAGTAGCCATTGAAGTTCCATCTTTGGTTGTATAATTTGTATTACTGCTACTACCTGCTGAGTAAACATCAACTCCGTTTGCAACGATATCTGGTTTTATTCTTCCATCATCTGTTGGGCCCCATCCACTAAATGAACTCATTACAACACCAGATGCACCTGTCCAACCATTTAATATTGGATTCACTGCACCAACTGTCATAACGTTTTTAGCATTAGCTGGACCACCGCTCATACAATCATAAGGACCAATTTTTCCAGGAGGAGTTCCTGTTCCATTAACCCATTGACCATTTGAATTTCTAACTTGCCAGGTAAAATTTCCTGAAGGTCCATTACCTCTATCGTTACCGGCTGCCATAAATGGAAGGTAAAAAGGATAATCAACTAATAATTGATCAAAAACCTCTGAATTATTATCATAAAAACCATATTTCGAATCAAATTCTGTAGATAAACTTTGGTCACCCCAAAATCTCCATGATGAACCACTTATCCACTGCCAGCCTCCAACTTGTCCGTATGAATGGTTAGAAACCAACATACCTGCTGCTGCTGCTGCACCCATTTCTCCATCATCACTATTCCAATCATAACATTTAATAGGAGCTTGATAACTCATACCTTTTGCATTTGCAACAACACCACCTGCAACCATTGTTCCGGCAACGTGAGTAGCATGATCGCTGGTAGAAGAAGGATTATCTGATTGAACTGCTCTACTCTGAAACTCCTGATGAGTTAAAAGTACTGCTCCACCATCCCAAACACCTAAGCGATTGGTCATACCTGAACCTGTTAAACTCAATCCCAATGAACCACCGGGTTGTACTTTATTGGTTGAAATAGTTTTTGCAGCATCCGTATTATTTAATGTTTGAACATAAACTGGTAAGCCGTTTGATAAAAACTTAGCCTCCATAAAATTACCATTAGCAGAAACCATGGTTCTTGGCTGACCTGATTTAGCTAAGGTTTCGTTTAATTCCTTTTGTTCAATTATAAAATTTTCCTGAAGTATTTGAAGTCGCTCTTCTGGAGTTTTTGCCAGAATTGCATTTCTTTTTTGGGTGATTGGTGCCTGTGCAAATGTTGCCAATTGCATCCCGACTGCCAGTCCTAGGATAGTAATTTTTTTGAAGTTCATATTAGTATGTCTGTAATTGTTTTTCTGATTTAATTTTTCCTAAAAGGGTTGCATCACAGCTTATTTTCTGCTGTCCATTGTATAGTTTTCCTTTGAATATAATTTTATAAAAGCCCTTTTCTAGGCATACAATTCCTATTGAATTATGGTAATCATTTAGTTTTGTCACAAACTTTTTGTCCATCAAATTATCCATGACAATCACAGAAAAATTTCCCGGACTTAAAACCTTCCCACATTTTAAAAGTGATTTTGGAATACCATTAATTTCAAACAAATATCCATTAGCAGATTTAAAAGTGATGTTTAATTTCCCATTTACTATTTCGAATTTACTTGGAGTATGGTATTTAAACACACGAGGTGCTGCCTGACGAAATGCTTTAAACTCAACCCACTCGCTTTGTGCATCAGAAATTACTGGGGCAAATAATAATATCAGCCCAAATAAAACATGTAATTTTCGGAAATTTAGGTTTAAAGCTTTTAGCATAATTATCGCAGCATAATTATCAAAAATAACCTGAATAGTCGAAAACACAAGAAAGCAAAATCTTTTAAGTTATTCTTCATCTCAAATGATAGAAATTTGACTATTTAAAGATTAAATTTTTTTGAAAAGCCCTGAAACTTTAAATTGCTCAAAAATCAGATTTTGAAAAAACACATACCTAATGCCATTACATCAGCCAATTTATTTATGGGATGCTTGGCAATTATTGCAGCTTTAGAAAATAATCTGGAAACAGCGGCCTGGCTTATTGTAGGTTCTGCTATTGCCGATTTTTTTGATGGATTTGCTGCACGTTTATTAAAAGTTCATTCAGAAATCGGCAAACAACTTGATTCTCTTGCAGATGTAGTGAGTTTTGGAGTTGCTCCCGGAATGATTTTTTATATGTTAAGTCAAGAATATTTATATTTTGGAAACGATTTCCCTCAATTTGTACCATTAATCCTTACTTTATCATATTTGCCATTTCTAATTCCTGTATTTTCAGCAGTACGACTAGCTAAATTCAATATTGATACGCGTCAGACAGATTCTTTTATTGGCGTACCAACACCAGCAAATGCCCTTTTTATCATTTCTATTCCTTTTGTTTTACAAAACGGACCAGATTGGGCTGAAACAATTTTTAGTTCAAGATACTTCATTATTGCTTATCCAATTATTAGTTCTTGGTTATTAGTAGCAGAATTACCTTTGTTTGCACTGAAATTTAAATCTTTTGCATGGAAAGGAAATGAAGTGAGATTCAGCTTCATAGCAATTAGTGTGGCTCTTTTGTTGGTATTTAAATTCTTTGGAATTAGCCTGTCTATTTTGCTTTATGTACTTTTGTCAACCTATTTACATTACACACGTAAGTCATGAAATTTAAAGCAGAAATTGATGTAATGCCCCACGCGGCACTTTTAGACCCTCAAGGTAAAGCAGTTACAGGCTCAATGAGCAATATTGGATTGCCACAAATTCAAAATGTGAGAATCGGAAAACATATCAGCCTTGAAATTGATGCAGCCTCTGAAGAAGAAGCAAAAACTTCAGTAGATGAAGCTTGCAAAAAATTATTGGCAAACCTCATCATGGAATCTTATACCTTCTCGGTTAAAGCAATTTAAATAAATGAAATCCGGTAGTAAGTTCTGGCTTGTTCCGGTTTTATTTTTCCTATTCATCCAATCTGGTTTAGGCCAAGACCTCGTGTATGCCCGCAAGATTGTAAAAGAATTGTGTTCTGATGAATATGCAGGAAGAGGTTATGTAAATTCTGGTGATGCTTTGGCTGCCAATTTCATTCGACTTAAAATGAAAGAGGCAGGTTTAAAACCTGTTGGTACAAGTTATTACCAAGAATTTGGTTTTCCTGTAATCACTTTTCCAGAAATAGTTGAACTTAATATTGATGGTGAATACCTTTTCCCTGGGAAAGATTTTTTAGTCAATCCGGGTTGCCCTTCAATCAATGGTAATTTTTCTGTTTTAGAAATCGACTCTGCCACTCTCGATAACAATACTTTATTCGAAAAACTAAAAAGTAAAAATTTAAGAAATACTT
>JAIYDG010000334.1 GCA_027487625.1 Bacteroidota bacterium | reverse complement strand
TTCTTCTTGGCACGCCCCGAAATGATCCCAGCACTCATGCCTGATGTAAACTGGATGGAGAAGCTTTGCAGCATGGCCAGTAGGCTTAAATCTTCGGCATTTTTGCTGTTTTTCTGTTCCAGGATTTGGATTCCTTCTTTGATGCTGATTTCGGCATTTTTTTTGTCATCTTGCTGCAAGTAGTAGACCGATTTGTAGTAGTAGGAGTAGGCCAACCAATAATCGGCAAACTGAGTTTTGCTGTCCACCGCCTTTTCCAAGCGTTTTTGCTGCGCAAGTAAGGCGCTCAGGCTGGTTTCCTTAGTAGCTGCTACAAAGGAGCGATAGATTTTTTTCTCAATGTTTTGTAGCGTTGTATCTATATCCGCATGGATGGTGGCGTTGTGGTGATGAGCCTGAGTTTCATGACCAAGCAAGAAAAACCACAAGCAGGCGAAGAACATGAACGTTTTCATTTGATGGCTTTTTTGATGTGAATGAAAATTAGCTAACTTTTAAAGATAAAAAACTGATAATCAGGGTGGACCATGCTAAGAAATGGCAGTACCATTTTTTGGTAAACCACAATTCCTGGATTTTGTTCTTTAAATCCACGATCCGACCTTGGTCATTGTTTTGTAGTTCCTGGCGAAACAGCATCATCGACCAGTCGGAGAAAAATGGATTGGTTTCCATGGCTATTTGTAAAACTAAGGCGTAGAATAGCCAAGGTTGTAGCCAAAAAGATTGTGATGCCGCCAGAAAAAACAACAGTAAGGTCATCAGTGTACCTCCCGCGAGAAACAGATTTTTGCACCATTGATCCTGGCGCGTTTCCTGTACACTCAGATAGGGGAAAATTGATCCGGGAGCAAACTGCAAGCGTTCTACGCGATACCCCAAACAGAGTGCAACGATGGCATGACCTGCTTCATGAAGCAGCATCAACAGCAGTAAACAGGTGAAAAAAAGTATAGCGCTCATGGTCTAACGTTTGAGTTGGTAGCGATTGAATTGATAGGCAAACAAGGCAAAAAATACCAGGCTGAACACCCCACAATAGACCAAACTGCTCAAGAAATGCTCACCCCGAATGAGATTTAGGACGTGATTGAGCGGTAATAAATTGGCAAAACGGTAAAGGCCAGGGTTTACGTCTTCCAGTGGATAATAGGCATCGCTCAGAAAAACCACGATGAAGTAGGCAAAATTGATGAACCCAGCTGAGGATTTGATGCGCGAAGTGGTAAAACAAAGTACGAGCCCCAGTGAAGAAAAAACCAGCATTCCCGCCAACCCACCAATCAAAATAGGCCCAAGGTGTGCCCACTGAAATTGATGGTCAAACAATACAATCGCGATAAGCGACATCATCAAGGCCATTAGCACGATGAAAATCACCCGACTTACGGCCAAACTTGCAAAATGAGTAACGACTCCCGTAGGCAGAATCTTAAAATAGCGGATCAGATTATAGTCATAGTATTCTTTGATGACTCCTCCAATGGCGTACATGCCTTCACTAGCCAGGGTTGCCCCCAGAATACCCGTCATCAGGAAGTAGGTGTATTCCGCACCATTGACCTCTCCCCAAATGCTGTGAAATACAACAAAAAGAAAAACAGGGAAGACTAAGGTGAAAAATACTCCATGTGGAATCCGGAAATCGGTGATTAGCCGGTAATAGATGGAAGCAACGATCACTCTCATAAGGCGATTTTTTTGGTGAATAAGGCGTATACGTCCATTAAGGTAGTGTTGACTACCGAGTAGCTGGGCGTGAGTTGCCGAATGTTGTTGACTAGCTGATCCACATCTTCAGCTAAAATGTGCAATTGTCGGTCTTCGCAGTAGTGTTGGGGATTTGAGCGTTCCAAATAGGCGGTGATCTGAGGCTCACTTTGCACCACTACTTTCTGACTGTAGGGCAAAAACTCAGGTGACAGCAAGCGCGAAGTAGCCACGGGTTCCATTGGGATAACCCCATTGCTCATGAACAGGATCGCATCAGCATACTGTTGTGCTTCTTCCCAGGAATGAGTCGTAAACAACACCGTACGGTCTGGTCGTGAGAGGATCACTTTTTCCCAGCAGTGGTTTTTACTGAAGGGATCTAATTCGCTAGTGGCTTCATCCATGATCAAGATTTCGGGGTCGTGCATGGTAGTTAGGGCCAACCAAACCTTTTTGCGCTCTCCTTTAGATAGCTGAGTCAAGGTTTTATCCCAGTGTTTGCGCAACTCCAATGCATCGATCTTTTGATCCAAGTCGGCACTGGCCCGAATTCCATAAATGGCCATGAAATAGGCAATGATTTCCTTGACCTTCAGCAAGGGGAATGCATAGAGCGAGTCGAACACAATTCCCAGGCGTTTGCGATCCAACTGGGAAAAAGGCGCATCGAAAAACTGTAACGATCCCTGTTGTGGCTTGAGCGCCTGTGCCAGGATGTCGATTAAAGTCGACTTTCCGGCACCGTTATGTCCCAAAATGGCCACTTTTTGTCCAGGTGCAATCGAGAAGTTGGCATCTTTGACCAAGTATTTACCCTTGGTTTCATAAGATACATTGTGGCAGCTTATGGCAGTTGTTTGCATTTTTTTCCAATGATTTGAACACCTAAAATCGATTCAAAAACCCCATCCACGTTCAGTAATTGGTTGATTTCCTCATCCATGAAACCTCCTAACAAACAAGAGCCTAGCCCTAAGGCCTCAGTAGCTAGCGCTAGATTTTGGAGTGCAAACCCAGATTCCTGTAAGATGAAGCGATAGCCTCGCTCACGGTATTTGATGAAAGTGCGTTCAAATACCCCCGTGACCAATACCGCCATGCAGGCTTGATCCAGGTTCAAAAAGTTTCCAGCATTGGTCGCTTTTTCAAGTTCTGCCCGCCCCACCTTCGAATTGAGCAGCTCGATCCCATTGCGTTTGGGGCAATAGTGGTACAACCCCGATTGGATTTGGGCATCAAAAACCAAAACATAAATCTCCAAGGGATACAGCGCTCCTGCGGAAGGCACTACGCGCCAATTCCATTCAATAGCTGGGTTGTTCTGGCTGGGATCTTGCTCTTGGTAAGTAATCCCATAAGTAGCATGAAGCAACAAGTACAACTCATTTAACGAAATGGAATGTGGCTCGAATGAGCGCGTACTTCTGCGGTGTTGGAGTAAAGAAAATACACTCTCCGAAGGAACTGCAGCCATACCTTCCGCACGCTGGTAGTGCTGAAAAGAAAGGAATGGGCTTCCCGGATGAATCTTATATGGCTTGCTTGCACGGGCATTCATATATGGCGTATTTAGCGCTTCTGAAATAGCCCCTTGCGCCATTGCATCCCAAAACGAGAATTTGGAATTATCGTGGTACAATAGTGCCAAAGATTCCAAGAACTCCTTGCTGGCGTACAATGAGGTGTCGCGGGCGCGGAATTTATCTTTTATCGTTTCTAAGGTCAGCATAGTTGGATGTATTGAATTTATGGAAAAGGGTGGGGGTGGGGATTCAATTGATCATAATCTCGATCGGATAGTCCCAGCGCACGTGGCACTTCATACAAGCGGTGCCCACCCAAAAAGTAAAATTCGTAAGCTCCATTCATCTGCAAGAGCTGAGGCACAAAAACAGCAGTGGCATAGTATCCACAGGTACGCACATCGGGTAGCGTGAGGTCTTTAGCCAGGACATTGTAGCCTTTTTGACGAAAGACACTCAAGAGCCGCTTCAACTCGCTTTTGGTATCAGGATAAGGATTGGGTTCATGCAGCTCAATGACCTTGCTTGCAGTAGCTTTGCGCCAAGGGTCAAAGGCATGCAACATATCCGGGCGTTTGAGGTAAAAGATAGAATGCTCTTCGAAGTCTTGTAAATTGTTGTAATTGTCGTCGGGAACCCAATCTTTGCGTTCACCCAGCAGATAACGAAAATAAGAAACAGCCTGTCCGATTTCATTCACAACCTTCTTGAGCGCTTCACCGTAGGTTCCTCTGGCAGAGGTTCCTACCGCTACAAATGAGCCGAAATCCGAGGTTCCAAAACAAATGCCGAACACGGTGGGAGTTTCCAGATCATAATTGATGTCGAAGAAATGCCATTCGTAATCACCCGGGAATGTTTCGCGGATGTAGGTGCGAATGGGCGCATCAATGACAATTTTTTCCCGGAAGATCTCATGCGCCCAACTCATCACAAATGCATCTCGTTCAATGCACTCATAGAGCCCAAGCATGATGGACTTATTGAAGTCGGAGTGAGCTGCAAGCCCGGTGGAAGTGTTGATGTTGATCCAGTTCTCTTCAATCGTCCAGGGCAAATAAATGAAAGCGCCGGGGCACCAGGTTTCGGAGCCATTTACCAAGTCGATACACGGAAACCAATGCAGTTTCAGATCAGGAGTAAAGGGAATGAAGTTGTAGCCCTGCTCCGCGTAATGTTGGTACTGTTTGGGATGAAACAGCGCAAATTCACTGGGGTGAACGGCTCTTTTTCCCAATTCTTGAAATGAAGCCTGAATGGCCTCATCGAGGTTGTATATGGAGGGGCAATACCGCTCTATGGTTTCGCCAAGTGTCGTCAGTAGGGCATTCTCCCATTTGGGTGCACACCCACTGCTGCGCCCACCAAAGGTCTCGGAACTGTATGCGGCGGTGTTGCATGGCCAGATGCCAAAGGCAACCAGATTGGGATCGTGATTCAAAGACGGCAACTTGGAGATGTACGACAGTATGCCTATTTCGCTGGAAATCAGATCAAAACTCCGATTTAGGGTGACGATTTCACTGGTCATGACTCAAGGATATTGATTCCAGCCAAGGGGCTGCGTTGTATTCTAATTTGGGTTTACACACTTCGCAGGTTGGCACTTTCAATAATCGATGGCTTTCGGTTTGTAAGGTATTCACGTCCAGGGTTAGGTAGTGGCGCCACAAGGCTGGTACCGACCAGTACTTAAAGAAGCGAATGATCTCAAGCATCGCCATACTTGCCGCTATGTCGTAAATCAAGGCCGTTGGATACGGCGATTGATCGGGCTTTGCAAAGAGGCTGTATTCATCGAGATACTGCTCGTAAGTCTCATCATAACTCAGCATTTCTGCCTGTCGATTGCTTTTTAGGCGTTTCATCAGACAGTTGTAGCACCCGGTTTCATGGCCGTGAAAAATTGGGCCTATTTTGATTTTATTCAAATTGATTCCCTCCAGGTATAACCAAGGCTTATTCAATGCCAAGGCTTTTTTATTGATCAACTGAAACTGTTTGGGACTCCACGAAAAAGCATCCGCAATGAAAAAGTCCACTTCAGAGAGGAGTTTTTCCAGTTGCTTGTCGGTATATTCCCGATCGAGCGGATGTATTTGAATGTTTTTGAATTGCAGTGCCTTCGCCTTTGCTTTCAAAATACTCAGGGCGGGTTCAGCACTAAAAATAGCTAAGCTAACCTGTGGCAACAGATAAGGAGTAGCATCCAGTTCACCCGCTACCGCCTGCTGTCCCTCGGCCTGTAGATAAGGGTACAATTCATTCGGCAATAGATTGAAACTATTCAATTCTTGTAGAACCGATAGGAGTTTTTCCTTGCCATAGCGCTGTTCCAAATCCCGGACAGAGGACTTCGCGAACAGTTTAAACCCCTTCTTACCATTGACAAAACGCTCAATTAAAGCTTCGAAAATTTGTTGCTTTTGTGGATCGTCAAAACTCACTGCCATGAGTTCATTTTTGGTGCGGATTTGGTACTCAAGATCGGCACCTTTGATGTATTGATATTGTTGCATGGTTCAGGAGAATTAATCCTGCGCGGAACTCCGCGCAGGACATGATGAATAAGCTTCAAATAAGTAGCTGACCTTAGTTTTCAATAACCACTACTACCGTTGTCTCCTTCTTGCCTCCAATCTTGAAGCAGCAATTACAGCAGCAATTGCAACCTGCGGCAACAATACGGTTCGTTGTGTTCATTGGTCCGGATAACTTCTGGATTTTCATGATAAAATGGTTTTATGGTTTAAAGAATGAATGATGCTTGTTGGTGCTACAACCCGATTATATCTACGTTGGTAACCGGTTTACTGCTCTTTTCCGTAGGCGCCCCTGGCGCGGCATTAGGATGAGTAGCAATAGCGACATTGTTGGACAATGCTGATAATACGGTATACAAGGCAATCAATAGAGAAGTAAGCATTTTACACAGTTTTTTAAGTCAGTGCTTACGTGCATAGTTGTTCCTGCTGTTCACTTGGTGAAACAGTGTGTTTTATCCACGTAATTGTTGCTGCTTGCGTTAACAAATGGGACTCCAATCTAGGAATCAGATTCGCTGTTCTGGCGCGCTAAACGGATCGAAAATGATACACTTATTGATATACATTTTGCATTCATTCGATCAACGTGCTGTTGTTGCTTTGTTATTCATTCTTGAATGATTGCAATACAAAGAAAAGGCTAATTTGGGGCTGATGCACTAACATTTGATGTGGAGATGTGAATGGTATAAGTTTATGTGATTTCTTAATTATTTTTTGTAAAAAATTGGTATTCAGTTATTTATTTTTAGTTTCCACGTGCTTACTACTTCAGAATAGCGCTCGGTAGAACTTATACTAATTCATTTTTTGAGTTTTTTTTGAGCGCTGCTCAATCAAAATACCCAGTAAAAATTCCCAGATTTGCTCAAAAGGCAGAATTTCTACTTCATTGTGATGTGAGGATTGTTCGGGACGAGCCAGTTGTAGCTTTTTCCAGACAGTTTCGGCTTTGCGCTGAAAGGCTACTGGGTGAAATCCGGCTTTAGGCAGTTCTAGCAGGGCTTTGATGAAGTGGTTGACGCGATAAAGTGGACTCTGTTTGTGCAAATGCCGATAGGTATACATTTCAATAGCCTCGATCCGATCAATGGCTTCATCATATTTTCTCTCCACAATTAATATCAAAATCTGCACGATCAAAATGGCCAGGTTCATGCCTTGTTTATCTTTTTGTAAGTTAGGTGTATTGTTCAAAAAACGTTGTAATCTAAAGTTTTGCAGGGCCTCA
>JAIYDG010000395.1 GCA_027487625.1 Bacteroidota bacterium | reverse complement strand
TATCTTTATAATAAGGAAGATGTCCACTTTTGATGTACATACTTTCTTTAGCAATATGTGGAGTTTTAACACGCACATATCCAGCAGCTTCTTCTGTTTTTTTGGCGAAATTCTCTAATTGTTCAATAATTGCAGCTCCGTTTGGCAACCAAAGTGGTAAACCCGGGCCTACATCATCATCGAAAGTAAAAATCTCTAAATCCTTACCTAATTTTCTGTGGTCACGTTTTTTAGCTTCCTCCAACATTACTAGGTATTCCTCTAAATCAGCTTTTTTAGGAAAAGTGATTCCGTAAATTCTAGTTAATTGTTTGTTCTTTTCATCACCTCTCCAATAAGCTCCAGCAACATTTGTTAATTTTATTGCTTTAATAAAACTTGTATTGGGAATATGAGGACCACGACATAAATCGGTAAAATTACCTTGGGTATAAAAAGTAATGCTTCCATCTTCAAGGTCTTTCAACAAATCCAATTTGTATTCATCGCCCTTTTCAGTGAAATAAGCGATGGCATCCGCTTTCGAAACTTCTTTTCTTTGGTAAACACTGTTTTGTTTGGCCAATTCAAGCATTTTGTCTTCAACCTTTTTTAGGTCATCAACAGAAAAAGCTTGGCCATTAAAATCAACATCATAGTAATAACCATTGTCAACAGCAGGACCAATTCCAAATTTCACACCAGGGTATAAAACTTCGAGCGCCTCTGCCATTAAATGCGCAGAACTATGCCACATCGTTGATTTAGCTTCTTTATCATTCCAGGTTAATAATTGGAAAGAAGCATCTTCATTAATGGAACGATTGGCGTCCCAAACTTCACCATTTACTTTGGCAGCCAGAACATTTCTGGCTAAACCTTCACTAATCGACTTTGCGATTTCCAGTCCGGTAATTCCCCGCTCATACGAACGAACGGACCCATCTGGGAGAGTAATATTTATCATAGTCGCAAAATAAGGCATCCAAGCCAAACAGAAAAAATTATTTAAAAATTATTATCCTTGTAGATATGCTAACAACCGCTTCAAGTATAGAAAGGCAAAGCTTTTCAGAGAATAAATTGATAAAAATATATTTAGCAATTTTCTTTATTTTATGGGGATATACTTTTGTTTTCACAACAGATATCACCAATTGGTTTACAGAAAATGCACTCACAGTAGTTTTTTTGCTTGGATTAACTATTAGTTTTAAAAAATTCAAATTCAGCAACTTAAGTTATACGCTTATCTTCATTTATATCTGTTTACATATTTATGGAGCCATGTACACTTATGCTGAAAATCCTTTAGGTTATTGGATTAAAGACCTTTTAGGTTTAGGCAGAAATCATTACGACAGAATAGTACATTTTAGTTTTGGCTTCCTACTCGCCTACCCTATGCGCGATTATTTTAAAAATTGGTTTGAATGGCCAACTTGGGTTTGTTGGGTTTTACCTGCCGAAATTACCATGAGTTTTAGCGGCATGTATGAATTAATTGAATGGTTGGTTGCTGATGTATTTTTCCCCTCAGAAGGAGTTGCATACTTAGGTTCTCAGGGAGATGTTTGGGATGCACAAAAAGATATGGGTTTAGCTTTTATTGGCGCAATTCTTGCGATGATTCTATTTAGTACTTTAAAGTCAATCAATAAAAAATAAAATTCATGAAAATACTTTTCCAGTTTCTAATATTTGGCCTGCTTTTTTCATCCTGCCAAAGCTTACAACCCAAATTTGGCAAAATCTGCATCAAATTTGAAAAGGAAAAGTTAAATTATACCATCAATTCAGATTTTCCTGATACCTTCTTTCAACAAAGAAGTATTGATTATTTTGATTGGTACTTATTAAATTATCTCGATCAGCAATTAATTAATAAGGGCTACCAAACCGATGCAAGAGGATGTGCAGTTTGGTATGAAATTAAAGAACCAGGAATTGACATTTACGGCTTAAAAAACAAAGAATTAAATCTTGCTGAAAATAGAAACTTCAATTTAAAATTCATTTATGCTGATTTTGGCTCAAAATTAAGTTCTGATAAAAATTGGTTTATTCAAATCAAAGATAGCCTTCCTGAAACTTTTACTTTTTTAGATTATACAGAAAAAGAAATGTTACCAGTACATTTATGGATTAAAGAAAAACAGGTTAAGAGAAGCAAAGAATACGCCTATTTACCTGAAGGATTTAACGACCATCACTTACAAAATCTGGCTTTTAGAATGGCTCAAAAAATTGCAGAAAAAACAGATAGTATCATCAATAGAGAGCTAAAAACTAATCCGGTTTTAATTCAAAAAGTATATTATCCTGGAAAATCGAAAAAGTAAAATTTTTCAAGGATTAAACATTTTTGATTGTTTTGATATTAATTAGTTATCAAAAATAAATTTTATGGCAAGAGCATCATTGTTATTAATTGAAGCATTTAGAAAAACAGCAAAACAATTATTAGACGGAAAACCTTACGAGTGGGGCCATATGGGAGCTTGTAACTGCGGAAATCTTGCCCAAACTTTATTAAACATGAAAAAGGCTGATATCCACCATTTGGCTTTAACAAAAGTTGGAAATTGGTCGGAACAACTCAATGATTATTGTCCAACATCTGGTTACGCAATGGACAATATGATATTTGGATTACTTGAAAAAGGATTGAGTACAGAAGATTTACAACAACTTGAATTTTTATCAAACAAAGAAATTTTAAGAAGAATTGGTGTAACATCTTTACAAAACAATAAAAGAGAAGATGTAGCTAAATACCTCATTACTTGGGCTGAAATTCTTGAAGAAAAATTGATAGAACCACTTGATATGTCAGATTTAAAAACAGAATCCTTTTTATTCTGCTAAGAGTTTCTTTTATTTGATTTCTATGAGGAAACAGTTTTTACTTTTTGGAATCTTAGTTTTAGGTTTAATTAGTGCATGTACAAAAGACGAATCAAATGCACCTGTATATTCTTACAAATACAAGCTTAATGGCTGGTATTTAAGAGATACAGCTATCAAAACAGATGGTTTAAAAGGTATTAATTTTTCAAATGGCAATTATTGCTGGCAGCGACAATTTTCAGGCAAAGATTCATTCAGATGTGATGGAACCTACACACAAACCAGTGATTCCACCTTATTATGGAATGGTTCTTTTCCAGTGAATTTTAAAGTAACTTTACTTGATGAAGCCAGTAAAACTATCTCATTACAAGTAGTTACTTCACCACCTAGCAGCGCTTTGATTGGAACTTATAAATAAGTTAAGTGCAATTTTAACCGATATTTCAACTACTATGGGACTTGACATTTTGGTTTGTTTTGATAACAACGACGAAATTTATACAAGCGAATACCACAAAGAAAATTTCGATGATTCTCAAAAGCATAGCCTTAGTAGAACTTTTTGCAATCTTATGTGCAGAAAAGACATCGTGAATGGAGAACCAGAACTAGACCAAATCGGCAGATTAACATCAATTGACATTTCGCCAATTTATGAAATGGAGAATTATGGACATGATGAGGAACTTACTTACTTTCTTGAATCCTCAGAAACAGAGGAGCAAAATCAAAACATACTTAATCTTGAAAGATCAAATAAAGATAGATTAAAAGGTAATATCGACAAGGTTATTGATACTATTACAAAATTAATTGACAAACTTTCACAAATTGATAAGCTTCCAGATTTGCTTAATGACAATGGTTGGGATACTCTTGAAAATCAAACTTACTTTGCTGACTTCAATAATGATAAAGAACAGT
>JAIYDG010000623.1 GCA_027487625.1 Bacteroidota bacterium | reverse complement strand
CCAATTCCTCTACCCTCCTGATTGATGTATAAAACCATCCCCTTTCCTTCTTTTTCAATCATCTGCATGGCTTTATGCAATTGATCACCACAATCGCATCTCATCGAATGAAAAATATCACCTGTAATGCAAGAAGAATGTACACGAACCAAAACTGGCTCATCCGGCTCCCAAGTACCCTTTTGTAAAACTAAATGTTCTTCTCCAGTATCTTTTTGATGATAAGCTGTTAAAATAAATTGGCCATATTTAGTAGGCATTTCAACCGAGATTACCTTTTTAACTAAAGACTCTTTTTCTAATCGATAAGCAATCAAATCTTTGATTGTTACCAACTTCATATCAAATTTTGCAGCTATTTTAACCAAATCAGGAACCCTTGCCATTGTTCCATCTTCATTCATAATTTCAACTATACAACCAGCTGGTTCAAAACCTGCTAAACGAGCGAAATCAACTGCCGCTTCAGTATGTCCGGCTCTTCTAAGAACACCTTCTGGGCGAGCTTTCAAAGGAAAAATATGACCCGGTTTACCTAAATCATCTGGTTTTGTTAGTGGGTCGATAAGTGCTTGCATTGTTTTAGCTCTATCTTGAGCCGATATACCTGTGGTACAACCTTTACCTAATAAATCAACAGAAACTGTGAATGGAGTGCTATGGGAAGTCGTATTTTCACTTACCATTAAATTCAAATTTAATTCTTCACATCTTGTATCGATTAAAGGAGCACAAATTAGACCTCTTCCCTCCTTACTCATGAAATTGATAATTTCAGGAGTTACATTTCTTGCAGCTGTTAAAAAATCACCCTCATTTTCTCTATCTTCATCATCAACAACAATAATCATTTTACCTTGACGAATGTCTTCAATTGCTTCTTCAATTGTATTAAATTTTACTTTTTCCATTTTACTTTTTATTGTTGAGGTTCCTGTAATAAGATAGTATGTCATTTATTACCATTGAACATTCATATTTGTTTTCAACTAATTTTCTTGCTTCTCTTCCTGTTTTTTCGATTAAATCAGGATTGCAAATTAACTTTGAAATTTGATTTATGAAATCTGTTGCAGTTTCAGCTTGAAAAATATTTAAATCAGGCTGAACAGAAATGCCTGTAAAGCCCATTTCTGTTGATACCAAGCATTTTCCTAAAGCTAAACCTTCAAGAATTTTCACTCGAATTCCACTTCCTGAAAATAAAGGAACAATCATGATTGATTTCGATAACATTAATCGAATTGCATCATCAACTTCACCTAAAACTTCTATTCCATTTCCTGAAAAATTAAAAAACTCTTTAGGCATATTTCTTCCGGCAATATAGAATTTGATTTCAGGATGTTTTGTTTTTAAACTTGGCCATACCTCTTTAATAAACCACTTAACAGCTTCCTGATTTGGCATCCAATCCATGGAACCAAGGTGCAGAATGGAATTCGGTTCAATTTGACTATAATCCGGAGCTAATCTGCTAATATCCATCCCTGTTGGTGCTATATGCCAACTTTTAGTATAGCCAAAACTTTCAAAACATTTAGCATCACTTTCGGTAACACAAGTGAGGCCATCAAATAAATTTAATTGAGCTAATTCGTATTTCTTTAAACGATTAGAAAGTATGTTTAAATAGTATTTTTTTAAGGGATTTTTTTCAATTGCTGCTAAACTTTGCCAGATTTCAAATTCCACATTATGTGCTCTCAAAACACATTTTGCATGGGTATTTTTACGAATGATTTTTAAATAAGGTGCCATGAAAATACTTTCAAAAACCACCACATCAAACTGTTTCTCTTTACAAAGATTTTCTAGCATTTGTTCGAACTCTTTGCTAATAAATCTTACAACGTGGTATGATTCATCTGAAAATAATAAGTTTTTTAAAGCATCAATTGGTTTAATTTTATTATCGATATAACTCAATCTAAAATCAGCCAAACCTTTTACTTCATCAGGTAATTTTTCAAAATCAACAAAATGTTTACTGGTATTTAAAACTGCACAAGTTAATTCACAACCTGCATCATGGTAACCTTTTAGAAAATTATAATATCCCAAAGCACCTCCATCTTTTAGAGGCCAAGGAAATCTATTTATTAATTGTAGAATCCTCATTAATTATTAAGCCTGATTTTTTGATTTAAAAAATCTTCTAAAAAATCTAAAATAACCTGATATATCAAAAATTCCTGAATCAGTAGCAGCTTTATAAGTTAAAAACAATCCTAAAGGGATAAAGACTCCGATACCAAACCACATGCCCTGCATGGGAGCCCAAGCAAGTGTTTTAGCAGCTTTTTCTCCAGAAAGTGAAACTATATGATAACAAACATACATTAAAACGGATACAACAATTGGCAATCCAAATCCACCTTTACTAATAATTGAACCCAATGGTGCTCCTATAAAAAACATTATGATACAAGCAACAGATAAAATAAACTTTCGATGCCATTCGATACGATGTCGGGCTCTTAACCTATTTAAATCATTGTACTCATTTAAACTATATTCAATTACATTTTTAACGGTTCGTGCATTATTTAATGCACTTGAATAAATAGCATCTGCACCAGGGATTTTTAAATCAGAAATTTCTATTGAATCTTCTGCTGTAACTTCTTTAGCAAGCATTCCATTTGGAATTAAAGAATCGTTTGAGTATTTAGTAAAGAAATAATATGGCTCTACAAAGCCTTTTAAAGCGGTATACTTAGCAGTTGCTACACTATCTAATGAATCTGTTGCTGTTTGCAATTCAAGTACATTCAGCATTTCCCAATGATGCTTAAACATATTCTCATCAGTTCTATTGAACTTAAAGCTATTCATGTCAAAAGCAATTTGTTCTTCAGCAAAATAAGTCGATGTATGAGGACGACTTAAATGATAACCTTTTACTTTTTCCAATTCTTCATACCTTGACCCATCGTATAAATTTAAAAAGAGGTAACGATTGTCTTCACTCATTTTCATTGAACCAGATTTTGCGAATAAAATGGTTGATTGTAGTTGACTTTCTCTTTGATCATAAATAAGGATATTTTGCAATTCCTGGGTTCTTTCATTCTTTTTACCAATTCTGATTGTAATACCTGGAATATCCTGACTAAAAACACCTTCCTTTAAAGCCAGAGAAGGTTTTTGTTGCCTTACATCATATAATAATGAACCTCTTTTAAGGTTTGCCTGAGGGATTAAAATATTGGAAACAAAAAAACCAAAAATTCCAATGATAAACATGATAATTAACATTGGCCTGAACATCTTCCAAATTGAAATTCCAGATGCTTTAGCAGCAACCAATTCATAACTTTCTCCCAAATTACCGAATGTCATGATGGATGATAGCAATACCGACAATGGTAAAGCTTGTGGAATTAAGCTTGCAGAGAAATAAAAGAGTAATTCGGCAATGATATACCATTCCAATCCTTTACCAACCAACTCATCTACATAAAGCCAGATTACCTGCATCAACAGGATTAGCATCACGATCATAAATGTTGGAATAAATGACCGCAGATAATTTTTAATAATAAACAGATAAAACTTCTTCACAAATACGATGTTTGGAAAATAATGGCGCAAAAATCAATAAATAAACTGACAAATGAAGAGTTGAATCTTATTTGTTCTACTCATTACCCTTTACTCAAAAAAAGTGCCATGGGTAAAATAAAGGCAATTTTTGATGAAATAGGAAATGAACTCTCCATTAAAATTACAACCGAAATACCTGATTATAAGAACATTTACAAGATATCAAGTGGTGAAAATTTTGACAACGCACCCTATTTAGTTGTAGACATTCCACAATTAAAAAGCCAAAATTTTGGATTTGTTTTCAGAATATTTTTTCGATGGGGTCATCATTTTTGTCTACAATGTTTGTTCCAAAATGATGTTTTTGAACCTAAAACCTTTATTAAAGAGTTAAAAAAGTTAAATGATGATGCTTGGATGCTCTTAGGTTCTGATCCATGGGAAAACAAACTTGAGCATCCTAATTTTATTAAAATAAAGGATTTAACTGAATCTGATTTAAATGAACATATTGCCAATGAAAATTGGACGAAAGTCTGTGTAGATTTTCCAATAAAAAAACCCGAAGACCTTCTTTTGAATGCCATCGGGTTTTATATAAATCTGATTGAAATTTTAAAATTATCCTCCCAAAAGAGTCTTTAAATCATGCACCTGGTTTTCCCAGAGTAAAATTGAATTTTTCTCATCAATAGCTTCAACGTGATCAGTTACTACTAAAGCAACATCATCAGTTAATTCATCTTGTAAAATTTCAAATTCAAAATACTCTTCATCAGAAAGATCTTTCCATTTAAATTTGATAGATTTATTTACAACTTTTTTAAGTAACTCAGCAATACTTTCGTCTCCGTCCCATTTAAATTTGTAAAAGTTGTTGTAGATATCAACGTCGTTACAAAACCATTGCGACAAACCTGAAGGTGAACTAATGTAATTAAACAGCATGGCAGGTGAGGCTTTAATCTCAAACTCCATTCTGATTTTCTTTTTGTTTGACTTTCCCATTCCTTTAGAAATCTTGATTAGGTTTGTGGCAAATATATATTTTTCATTCACTTGACAAACTTTTTTTATAGCTTTTATAAAATAAACTATAGAATTAACAAAAAAATAGGCTACAAAATGCAGCCTATTTCAATATTTGAGCTTATTTTTTTTTATTCACATTCTCTTCTTCACGAATATGAATTGGTCCTATTTGTTTTTCTCTGATAACTTTTTCAGTTCCATCTTTTTGCTTTTCGATAGTTTCAACTTGTTTTCTAACTTTTTTTTCATGTGAATTATCATCAATTGTAATCCTTACCTTTTTATTTCCATTGTCGGTTTTAATATCAAAGTTTATATCTTCATCTGAATTATCTTCATCAAATTCTTCATCTCCTGTTTTATCATCTGAATGCCCTTCGCAATCTAAACACTTGTTTAAGTTTTTTTCAACCTGATATATTTCTCCATCCATTTCATCAAAATTTCTTTCATCAACAATTGATTTAATTGCATCATCAAGTTTTATAAATTGACTTTCAGGTAAGGTTAATACTAAATCCATTTCTTGAAACCTAAACTGATTTTGATAATCAATTGTAAAGTAAGATGGAATACTAATTTTATTACCTTCAATTTTTAAATCATATTGAATAAATGAAATATTCTGGCGAGCATCATCATGATTTGCTCCTTTTGATTTAAATATCGCTTTTATTCCTATTGAATCTTTTGGACCAGCTTTTTTAATCCTTAACTGATCAATTTCTATATAAACTCTTTTTTTAGAGTTATCCATAACAAAACCCTGATTGTTAAATGTCACTTCAGCTTGTTCCCAGCCTTCAAGATCTTCGTCAACAATCGGAATTTCAATACCTTCAACTATTAATGTATCTGATTTTGGAATAGAGATTGAACTAAATTGTGTTTTAACCTCATTAACTTTGACTTGTTGACTAAAAGATACTGCAGCAAAAACTAAAAATCCAAATCCTATAAAAAAGAAACCTGCTAATGTACTTCCAACTACAGAACGACTCCATTTAACATGAAATATTCCTCTAATAACCAATAACAGCAATCCCAAAATTGGAGTGAGCAAAACCAATGATATACCAATTTTAGCAGACCAAATAATTGTTGGGTCTTGAACCGTAAACTGAATCAATTCATTTAACCAAACAGTATTACCAATTCCAAAAAATACAGAGAACACTGCTATACTAATTGAAACGACAACTATAAATAAAATGACTGCAATAAATCCTAAAACTAGTTTAACAAATCCTCTTAATAAGGTTCCCAAAACATCACCACCTCTACTGGCGATATTGCTCATTTTACTAGGACCCTGGTTATTTAAAATTTCGCGCTCTATATTTTTAATATCAACAGGTTCACCTTTCATCATAAGCTTATCGGCAGCAGTTATAGCCTTAGGTGTAATTGCCCATAAAACTATATACAACCAAAATCCAGAACCAAAAACAAAAAATGAAACAACAAATGCTAATCTTATCCAAACTACATCCAAAGAAAAATAATTTGAAAGTCCGGCACTCACCCCAGAAACAACCCTGCTATCAATATCTCTAAACAATCTTCTTGTTCTATTTTGTTTTTGAATTCGCATCATTTCAGCATCTTCTCCAATAGCTTGAGGAATTACAATCCATAAAACTAAATAGAATAAAATTCCTGAACCATATAATATAACAGATGCAACAAAAAGTAACCTTACAATTACAGGATCGATATTAAAAAATGCTGAAATTCCGGATGCAATTCCACCTAATTTAGTATCATACGGATTTCTGCGTAATCTATTTACTCGTTGCGATGAATTTCCTGTATGAATACGATTTGGGTTAGCGGTAGAATCTGAGCTTGTTTCTTCGGCACTCATTTGGTTTATGTCACCCATAATACCAATAACTTCTTTAACATCATATTCATTTAATGTATTCTTTGCTACATCTAATTTTCCTGAGAAAAGTTCTGCCATTCTCGATTCAATATCAGTTACAATTTCTGTGTTTCGAGAAAAATGTAAATGTAATTGATCAATATATTTTTTAAGTATATGATAGGCTGGTTCCTCTATAAAAAATATGAGACCACCTAAATTTATTTGAAATACTTTTTCCATAAGGGGGGTATTTTATTTGTTTTCTAAATCTTTTGTTTTTATTGTTAATCTTTCTACCGATTCTACTAAATCAACCCAAGTCAAATGAAGTTCTTCCATGAACTTTTTTCCTTCATCTGTTAATTGATAGTATTTTCTAGGTGGTCCACTTTTGCTTTCTACCCAATTATAACTGAGTAAGCCTTCATTTTTTAAGCGACTTAATAAAGGATACATGGTGCCTTCAACTACCAATAATTTTGCAGCTTTCATTTCTTCCAAAATATCACTTGTATAGGCTTCTCCTCTACTGATGATACTTAGGATACAAAACTCCAAAATTCCCTTTTTTAACTGCGCCTTGCTGTTTTCTATGTCCATATTTTCTTTATTACAAGGTTCAAACTATGGCACAAATCTAACTCATACTTGGTACTTTGCAATACATAATACTATAAGAAAATACATTATACTCATTTTCAATGACTTAATTTTTTAATTATTTAAATCCAATCATTTTTCTTTCGGAAATCTGATTTGAATTCAATAATTCATCAAGAATTTGGAAGATTTTTTTGATTTCATTGTCTTGCTCCAATTGTGAGTTTTCAAATGAATCCAACCACAATTCAACTTTTTCAAGCTTTTCAACTAAAACTTTGCTCGTATAAAAATGCTCTCTCATTTGAGCAAAAACTCTGATAATATGAATATTAACTAAAATAGCTGTTTCGCTTTTGAGTACTGCTGATAACATGGCAATACCTTGTTCTGTAAATGCAAAAGGCAAATATCTTCTACCTCCAGAATTTGAGGTCACAAATTGTGACCTCAATTTTTCCCATTCATTTTCAGCTAATTGAAACATAAAATCCTCAGGAAATCGAATTAAATTCCTTTTAACCGCTTGATTTAACACTTTGGTTTCTACACCATAAAGTTCTGCTAAATCATTATCGAGCATTACTCGTTGGTTCCTTATTAAATAAATTTTTGAAACAATACTTGTTTGAATTTGAGTCATAAAACAAAAATCATTTGCTGATTTGTTATTTTATGACTAGAAAAGTCCTGATACAGAATATCAGTCATTTACAATAAAGTTTTTCTAAAAATGGGCTAAATTGATTTGCTTTAAGTTTCAATTTAAGGAATACCTGAATTTTATCTTGAACTATTTTAAAACTCTACTATTTATATAGCAAGTATTTAGCCCTCATTTTCTTATACCTAATTAAAGCAGGCTGCCATGATTTTCTAATTTCGGCTTCTGACTTACCAGCAATAATCTGCTTTCTTAATACAGATGTACCCGCTAACTTATCAAAAAAAGGAATAAAAAAAGTGGTTTTTGAGGTGTCTTCTTTATAAAGTTGAATCAACCAGGAAAGGTTTAATTCGCCAGCTACTGGGGCAACATTGTTTCCAAAATCTGAAAGTAAAAAGCCACAACACAATTTATTCTCATGAATAGGTTTATCTGCTACTCCCGGAATTGTTATTGGAGTAAATTTATAATCTCCAACGGTTAAACCTGGTTTTCCAATACACTCAAAAGGTTTATCTGTGCCTCTTCCTAAACTAAAATTGGTTCCTTCAAACAAACATAAACTTGGATATAAATAAATTGAAGACATATTAGGCAAGTTTGGAGAAGGCCTTACAGGTAATTTATATGAATAATCATGTGTGTAATTTCTAACCAAAACATTTTTTACTTTACATTTCACTTTATTCTTTAACCATAATTCACCATTAATCATGTTAGCATATTCTGCTATTGTACATCCATGAACTATTGGAACAGGATGCATTCCTACAAAAGAACGAAATGCAGTATCTAAAACAGGACCATCAACATAAAACCCATTGGGATTTGGTCTATCTAAAATCAACAATTCCTTTTTAAGCTCGGCACAAGCTTCCATTACGTAGTGTAAAGTAGATATATAAGTATAAAATCTAGCTCCAACATCTTGAATATCAAATATCACAACATCAATTCCTTTTAAATTCTCAGGTTTTGGTTTTTTATTTGATGCATATAATGAAATAATTGGCAATCCGGTTTTTTCATCTATTGTTGATAATACCTTTTCTCCTGCAGAATGATCTCCTCTAAAACCATGCTCTGGTGCAAATATTACTTTTACCTGTATTCCTAAAGAAAGTAAGGTGTCAACTAAATGTCTTTTACCAACTAAAGCTGTTTGATTAACAACTAAAGCAACCTTTTTATCTTTTAAAAAAGGAAGGTACTCCCCCATTTTTTCTGCACCATTTGTTATTGTTCTTGCAGAAGAACTTTTCACCAAACTGCACAAAAGCAAAATAAGGCTTATATATTTGAACACACTCATGAATTTCAGTTTCTTCATATTTAATCGTCTAAGTAAAGAATCTTCAAAAAATCCTACATCGGATAAGCAAGGTTCATCCAAGCTTATTGTGCGTTTGGCAACTGCTGCTGTTGCAATTAGCATAATGGTTATGATTATTGCAATTTCAATTGTTAAAGGTTACCAACAACAAGTGCGAAATAAACTAATCGGGTTTAATTCACCTATCCAAGTTACCCACCTTGATTTGAACAATAGTTTTGAAAGTTCACCAATTGAGATAGATTCAACTTATGAAAAATTAATCGCTTCTCAACCTGGATTTCTTTGGATACAATCTTATTCAAACAAAGCAGGAATCATCAAAACTAATGAAGCTTTTGAAGGTATCCTACTCAAAGGTGTACCAAACAACTATAATTGGGAATTTATTAAGGAACACCTTGTTGAGGGCACTGTACTAAATAAAATAGAAAACTCCCAGCCAGAAATTGTTTTATCAGCTATTACTGCTAAAAGAATGCAGGTTAAAATTGGAGAATCTATTCTTATTTATTTTGTTGATGACCCACCTCGCTTAAGAAAGTTTAAGATTGTTGGGATTTTCGATTCGGGACTTAGTGATTTAGATGAACTCTATGCTTATACCAATGAGTCGATTATAAAAAAGCTAAACAAATGGCCTTCACAATACATTTCAGGATATGAAATTAATATCAATAATTTTGAAGAAATTGAGCCTAAAACTTTAGAAGTTGAATCACTTACCACAATGGATAAAGGTGTTTCAAACATTTTCAAAGTATATCCTCAATTATTTGATTGGTTGAATTTATTAGACATGAATGTTCTAATAATTTTAATACTTATGGTGGCAGTAGCTGGTATTAATATGATTACGGCTTTACTTATTCTTATTTTAGAAAGAAGTAATATGGTTGGTTTATTAAAGGCCTTAGGAGCAAAAGACAAACAAATCAGCCAAATTTTTCTGTTTTTAGCAATGAGAATTATAATTTTAGGTTTGTTATTTGGAAATATTTTTGGACTAGGAATTTCATTGATTCAAAAATATTTTGGAATCATCAAATTAAATGAAAGTGCTTATTATCTAAATACTGTGCCAATTGAAATAAATCCTGTACATATAATTTTACTCAATTTAGGCAGTTTTGTAATATGCCTATTAATACTGTTAATACCTGCAAGATTTATCAGCAAAATCAATCCAATTAAAACAATAAAATTTAACTAAATTGATTTATTAAACTTAAACTAATGATATTCAGGTACTATTTTTAACAAATTTGTTAAATAAATTTGTTTAATTAAATTGTTTAGTTAAACTTTGTGCCCATGTCTGAGTTAAACACAGAAGAAAAAATTTTACATGCTGCACGAATAGTTTTTAGCAAAACAGGCTTTTCTGGTGCAAGAATGGATGACATTGCCAAAGAGGCGGGGAT
>JAIYDG010000368.1 GCA_027487625.1 Bacteroidota bacterium | reverse complement strand
CGATATAAGATTCTTCTGAGCTCAAAGGTGATTGGAGAAGATTGTGTCGAGCCTGGAGGGCCGGTGCTCGGGCATCTTCACACCAATCAGGGATACAAAACCCCAATGAGGAACTCCAACAAGGTTGTCGACAGAAGATAATAGAGTGATTGTGGAAAAAATCTTCATGCAGTTTGTCAATTGGCAGTTCTTTGTTTCCTGCCACTTCCAAATGGGAAATAAGAATTTCGAATAGCTCTGCGATGTGAAATGATGGCATGTCAAGGGCATGCTCCAAAGAACTGTCACATTCAATGATCATGGGGTTGGAGAAGTCAAAAAGATTCCTGAGGACAATGTTGTTCTTGAGAGTGTAGACCGCTGTCTTGATTTCAAAAACCGTTTCTTCCGGGTCCCAATACATGCCCAAGTTGTTGTTAAGATAGGCATGAAGCTTGGATCCTTCCTTGAACCGATAGAGGACAGGAGGTGTCTCAGTAGCTAAGGGAATGTGAAAGAAATGATTTCGCATCTTTTGCTCATACTGGCCTTCTGGGTCAGGACTGACAATCCTGGCAAGGGGTGGTTGAGGACTCCCAGAAGGGTTTTTGAAAAAGAGAGGAAACTCATCTATTATCTGATGGAGGGTATGGTTGTAGTCTCTTGTGAGAGGTGGTTTGATCACAATAAGAGCATGCCCGCTCACTCGGCCTGCTCTATGATCCTCAAAGAGCTGACGCAGTTCATTTCTGTTGTTGATCTCAATCTGAACATCTTCCTTTTTCATTTCTTCTTCCTTCCTGTCCGTAACCCGAGGGGTGGTTGTTAAAGATGCCCCCATGGTACTCCCGGGACCAGGAGATGTTGTCATAAAAATGTTGAAAGTTGAACCTAACTCTAAGATAATTTTGAAAAAAAACAGTTAAAATGACGGAACATAAAAACACAATAACTATGTACACTGGAATCCAAACAATTATGGAAAGCCCATTTTCTTTTGCGTTTTTCAAAAAGACTGGACTGTTGAAAGAATGCTGGTTATCAAGTGATTTGCCAGTTGAAGAGCTCCCTGAGGATTCAAGTGGATGCGATCCGAATCAAAGAATTTTTGTTCCTCAATAAACCCTTTTTCGTCCAGAAAAATATTAAGGACTTTAAGAAAAGCCACATGTGGCTGCCCTGAGGACTTGTTAAGGGAATCCACCTTACTGTACAGGCGGTTACTGACTCTGTGGAAGAGAAAGCTGGTGTGTGTCCATGAGACAGGAGAGGGCAAAAGGCCGCAAATAATAAGGCAATGGGGTGAATCATGGTGAAAATCTATGATTCTTTGAATGTTAGATTCAATTCGGCTCGCACCCACATAGTCATTGCTTCTGATGTCATTATCTCCCATGAGAATAACGCTCACTCTTCGAACATCCGAGGGGATGTTATCAAAATCTTGTTTGAATTCGGCCACAAATTGATCTTTAGTCTCTCGGCCTGGACTTGCGTTAATAAAAGGGAAAGTTATTAAAGAATCTCGCAAGGGATGTGTGTTACTTGAAAAGGCTTTCTGGAGGCTTGCTGGGAAATGATGACGATCAGTGCCATGACTACTGGTCCATATTTTGACTTCAAAAGGTTTTGACGCGGCCATTCTTTTTACTTTTTGGGTTTCAATTTGGCCTGAAAATATGTGATGGGCTTCACATAACTGTTCAGAAATTCACTTAGTTTCAACTCTTTGGCTTTAACTAGAGCTTCACAGACTTCTTTGAGGCAATTTGCATCATCAATTGCGTTGTGCGCATCCAAGAGAGGAACTTTAAAATGTTCTGCAAGGGCTCCTAGCTTGAACCCCGAAATTTCTTGGATTTGAATGAATTTTCTGCATGCAGGCAGACTGTCATGGATGTTCAAAACGCAATTGGGAAAGGGCAATTTTTGTTTGCTAAAATGCCTCAACAATACCATAATATCAAATGCAAAAGCATTGTGGAAAACAAGATGGATGGTTTTGTTAAATGATTGTAACCATGCAGAAAAAGATCTTAGGCCTTTCTTTGCTGAAACAGAAGGGAGAATACAACCATTGCGATAGAGGTTTTGTTTGTGAAAATAAAGGCCTGTCACCTCCAAACTGGAAGACGGAAGGGGCTCCCCAGGGTTGATGTAAATTGAAAATTTATCCCCTTTATCTGTAATTGCTGCTATCTGAAGCACATGGAGTGCTTTAAAGCTCTCGGTCTCAATATCGCTGAAGATGTAAAGGGGAATAGGACTGGTCATTGTCTTCAACGGCCCAAAACAAAATTTCAAAAATCTTAAGCAAAAGAATCAGAGAAATGGTTACTTTCTTTGCTTGAAATGGGGGCACAAGAGAACAAAAGAATGAGCACAGACGAAGAATTAAAAACAAAAAGAGAGGGGACAGGAAGGGTAAAAAATTGAGGACCTGAGGTTCCATTCGAGGACAGGCATTTGAGGACAATCGTCCTCAAATATTAGTTAAAGTGGCGTTCAGTTTATCAAGAAAAAGAAGTGTGTGATTTCTGATTTCTCTGATCTCTCGGGCTATGCTGAGAATTTCAAAAAATGAAAAGAGAGTGAACTGAAATGAGAACAGACAAATCACTATCAGAAAAGCGAGACCACAAAAGAAATTTTGCTTGATCATATGTTTAAAAAGATCGAGACGGGAAAAAGGAACAGGCGGTTGTATTTCCTCTTCTAGTAAAAGCTCAACGTCTTCGTTATTTGAAGAATAACGAATGCTAGTCATATTAAAAAGGAAAAGAGCCTACCTTTCTTTTCTGTCTTTGTTTTAATTCTTCTATTTTCGGAAAAAAGCGTTCTCACTTTTTAAATGCTTTTTGATTTTGAAACAGAACTTCGTTCCAAGGAAGGTAAAAAAGAACTGTGATAGAAAAAAGGGCAAAGGGTTATTTATAAGGGCTCTTATCCGCGTTTTGTTGGCTTTGTTTGCATGGTTACAAGCATAGATAGGCAGGGAGGGGGTGGACTACAGAAGGGTTGTCTTGCCAAGCGCAAGCTGGTTGTCGTACCAGCCTCACTACCTTTAAATGTTGTTATGCCGCCACACCCTTTTATCAACAAAAATATTATAGTATTTTCAAACGTATATCTTTTTCTCTTTTATTAATTTTTCTTATAATTTTCCTTATTTGCTTTTAATTTTATGAAAATGCATTTCTCTTTGGAGTACACACAAGAGTTCATTAGAGTTTATTATGATAATACCTAAAGCTTCAGTGCAAGGCAGGAGAGCGTCCTCTCGTATGCCTAGACAGTGAATATAAGAGTTGTCTCAATGCCGGAGACTATTCAAGAAACGCAGACATGTCTCGTATTTCAATGCGTTTCAGCTTTTTACATGCTCCTCCTTTTGTCTGTCTGCGACCATATCTCTAATCTTGTCTAGAAAAAACAGGAATGCCGTTCAAAAAGAGAAAGTTCTAATTGTCTTTTTATCATAAAAGTACTATTTTCTGGGAAAGTGATATTGATTTTTCAATGGCACTTTTGTCTATTAACACCACTACTATAATAATTAATTGAAAAATTAAGAGAATAAAATCCCAATTAGCCATTAAGTTAAACCGGCCGGTTATTTTTAATGATGTTTTACCTTAAAGTGCCTACTTGTAGGATGGCAATTTGTTGATTTTTATTATTGAAAGGAGTACTTATTACGCATGCATGCTACAATTTTTTAGATGTAAATTGAGTTTCTCTTCATGTGTTTGGCTAGTCCGTTCTTTTGCAATCGCAGGAGGATTTCAATTTGTTATGCTTGTTTTTAAATTCAAATCGGATGCTATTTATTTTAAAGATTATAACGCTAATTTCGTCACTTAGTCAAATGCTGATTGGCTTTTTAATGCAAACCCACCCCCTCAAGGGTGAATATAAAAGAAATAGATCAGAGAGCTAAGTCATCAATCAAGAGAAAGTCGTTATTCTTATTACTTCTAAAAGTTTTTATTGGAATAATCTTTGTCTTAATTGTTTTGAAAAAACAAAAACGCGCCAGTTTTCAACATGAAGATCCCTTTCCTTTGTCTTGTAAGTATTCACATACAATGTTGATTTCAACTTTGCCTGGTTGTGCGACGGTTAATATCAAGACTGTATTACTGATTACTTTGTTCTTTATCAGGGTATCATGTTATTATTATAAGTCAGTTATCACAGATATTTATTTTCCGAGATGAAAGTGCAATTTTTAATGATTCTCAAGACAAGTGGTAACAGTTTTTATCTTTTTCAACTTAGCCTGGCTGTGCGACGGTTAATCTT
>JAIYDG010000646.1 GCA_027487625.1 Bacteroidota bacterium | reverse complement strand
CGTTGTCGAAATCCCGTACAATCACTTCGTTTCCTACGTTGCCAATCAATGTTACCTTGTTCATGTTCCTTACAGTTTTGTGTTTATTGAATTTGTTCCTGCCAATGGTTTTACCCCGAATTGACGATACAAAGGTGGTGGATTGGCCAAAAACGATTCGGTTGGTACACGTTTCCAGTTGGATAAAAACAATTGTAAGCGCTTACAAACGAATAACACCTCCAGTCTGAAAAAGAGACTGAATAAACGTAGCCTTCCCCACAGTCGAAGCCGAAAGGTAGTTGCGTAAAACCTCCCCTATCTACCGCGTGAGAGCGGTTTCTCAAAACCGCTCAGAGGTTGCTCACAACCTCGTTTTTGGGTTAACTTTCAGCTTCACTTCCCCCATTCCAAACCTAGAAGCGCAAGCCATAAATTTTAAGGCCGCCCCCTTGCATTTGGAAGCTCATAAATACCGCTTACAATCGTTTGCAAACGGATAGTATTTTTTGTAACTTGCGGGTATAATGATGTTAGCTGCAACCTTAGACAACGACACAAGACAACAAAAAACGACAGGAAAATATGAATAGCATTACAGAAATTTGGGCAAAAAGTAAAGGGACGTTTGACTCAAAATCACTTTCTCAAATTCTTGCATTTGCTGGTGACGGTAAACTCAAAGACAACAATGTAACTTCAAGAGAATTTCGTGACCTTCTTGATCAAGTTCCTTCTTCGTTGCTTAAACAATTTGCTGACAACTGCCTAACAGATGGTTTTTCAGACAGCGGACTTGCATTGCAAGACATCATTAATCAAATAGGAACTCGACTCGGATTTACAATTGAACACGGACTTTATAGAGGAAAACAAAACGACATTGGTTTTGACGGCATTTGGACTTCAACGGAAGGACATAGCTTGGTTCTTGAAGTAAAGACAACTGATGCTTACAGAATTAATCTTGACACTATAGCTGAGTATCGAAAAAAACTAATTGAACAAAACCGAATTAGTAAAACACAATCTTCAATTTTGATTGTAGTCGGACGGCAAGACACAGGCGACCTTGAGGCTCAAATTAGAGGCTCTCAACACGCTTGGGACATTCGTTTATTGAGCACTGATTCACTTCTTAAACTTTTGAGTTTAAAGGAAACATTGAATGACACTAAAACAATTCAACAAATCAATGAGCTTTTAAAACCTAGAGAATATACGAGAATTGACAAACTAATCGAATTAATATTCTTGACTTCAAAAGACCTGCAACTTGCCGAACAAACAGACGAAGACATTGAAGAAAGAGAAGAGCTTCCAACGGAAAAGAAAAAAAGAAAATCATCTGATGACAAAGCAACTCCTGTAAACTTTCACGAACAATGCTTGACAAGAATTACCGCAAAGTTGAACATCAATTTTATTAAGCAAACAAGAATTTCATACACCAACAAGGACAAGACAACCGGACTCATTTGTGCAATATCAAAACCTCATAAACAAGGACAACACGAAAAATTTTGGTTTGCTTTTCACCCACATCAAAATGACTTTTTGAAAACATTAGATAATGCTTATGTTGCTTTCGGCTGTGGCTCGCCAGACAAATTATTTTTGATTCCTTACAAAGAGTTTGAACCATTAGTCAAAAACTTCTGGACAACAGAAAACGAGGACAGAATGTATTGGCACGTAGTAATTCATAATCGGGACAATAAATATTTATTAGCTCAACCACAAATAGAAAAAGGTTCAATGGTTGACATCACTAAATACAAAGTATGAATTACAGTTACAACATACTGACAGAAAGAAAGGCAGCAGCTAACACGGGTTTTGCGTCAGGCGGGCTGAAGTGCAAAATTCAACGGCAGTTTTTCAATTGAACTTTAGTAATAAATTTAAACTTTGTACTTCGAAATCCGCCCGAAATCCAAGCTGCAAAACGTTGGCAATAATTGGACTAGCTCAATAAACAATGACTCGTAAATTGACAAATTCAAAGAACTTAAATAATTATCTGTAATGACGAAATCCAATTATCCAATCCTAGTATTAATTGCTGTTCTATTGCTATGTGTGAGTTGTCAATCAAATAGTGGAGCTGACAACGCAGATTACAATCGAAAGCTCGTACTCAAGTGGCAAGATGCCTGGAATACCGGCCAAACAGAAAATTTAAGTGAATTTGTGGCGCCTGATTTTATCTGCCATTATTTAACTGATGCTGAATGGAGCGGTGTTGAGGGAGCCAAAACTGAAATCAAAAATTGGAGAAAACTATTCCCTGACTGGCATGAAGAAGTGGTTGATTTTATTATTGAGAAAGATAAAGTGGTAATACGTTATAATTCCACGGGAACACATTCAGGAACCTATGAAGGAATTGATTCCACTGGGGCCAAAGTTATGATTTCAGAAGTATCAATCTTCCGAATAAAGGATGGCAAACTCGCAGAACAATGGTGTTTTCCAGATGATTTAGGTTTAAAGAATCAATTGATAAAATCCAAAAAATCGAATTAGTATAAAGACTTGTAAACAAGGAAAATCACATCTACCAAACCATTAGTAGCAATTTTAAAAAAACAGCATGAACATTTAAAAACATGACAAGAATACTTCAATCGGTTAGTGTAATATTTTTATTATTACTTTTTTTCACAAACTGTCAGACCTCAAAAAGTTCGACGGATGCTCTT
>JAIYDG010000628.1 GCA_027487625.1 Bacteroidota bacterium | reverse complement strand
GAGGTAGAAGAATCAATCAAAAATAAAAGAATAATTAAACAATTTGACATTCATTTTAAGTATGAAAAAAGGGCAATTAGTTATCTGTTTTATCTATTTTATTATCAAACAATATATTTTTGGGTTAATTGATAAGGGGAAGATGCCTTTAAAATATGGGACAAATAATTTCATCTAATTTTTGCTAAGGGTTATAAATGCTATAAGTATCAATTCCTCTTTTCTGTGTTTCTTTAACTAATGATTGCCATTCTTGAAAAGGTTCAAATTCAGCCTGGAATTTTTTCAAATGGGGTAATTCATCAAGAAGCTTTATCCAAAAGGAATATTTAACATCAGGAATATGATCAATTTCAATTTCTTGTAGAGATTTTAATAACAGAATATTTGAGATATCATCCAAGCGTTTCATTTGACTCAGTTTTAAAACCTTTAACTGTAAGTTAGATAAATTGGGTAAACTATTGATTTGTGATACTTGCCAGAGCTCTAGTATTTCTAATTGTTTAAGGTCTTTTATAAAGTCGATGTTATTGATTACTTTGTTTTTTGAAATGCTTAATTCTGTGAGTAAATTCAATTCATTTATAAATTTGAAATTACTTAAAAAGTCACCATATAAATGAAGGGTTTTAAGTTTAGTAAATTCAAGTAGAAATTCATCTGTTTTCTGCGATTTTGATGAGTTTAAATAGAGCCAGGTTAAATTCGTCAAACCTGAAATAGTATAGTCTTTCTTTTGTTTCCAGGATTCTAATTTCTCTAGTTGAACAAGCTCATTAATAAGTTCAAAATCAGTAACCGAAGTTTGAAGTGAAAGCGATTTTAGTTGTTTTAATTTCTCAATACCTTTTATTGAAATTGTTATCTCTTTATATACTTCACTCAGCTTAAATTGTTCTAAATTCAAACAATCAAAAACAGGTGAAATATTTGTTATATAAGGGTCATTAATTTCCAATCGCTTTAAATGAGTTAAGCCGCTTAGAAAATCCAAATTGCCAAAACTTGGTTTTCCAGCAAGCATACTATCATCATTAAAAGTTAAGCAAAGTGTTATTGGGTTTTGATGCCTTCCAATCAGCTCATTGACTAAACTCCAATGCTGCTCACTCAGGTTTGTTTGAACAGAAACAAAATCTAATAAGGAATTAGTCAGTTGTTCCTCAATTTGTTGTTGAGTCAACTTATCTTTTTCTACCTCAAATAAACCATTAAATTCTGTTGTTTCTGACATGTAAATTTTGTTTGAAAGTTGGACGATTTAAATTGAGCTTTTCAGTTTCTAATAAAGGTTTGGAATTTAATTAATCAATCATAATACCTTTAAAACTTAGCTTAAATAAGAATCAATTACTACTTTGTAAATGATGTTTGTTAATCATTCATAATAAGTATAATCCCTTGGTTTGGGTTTGTTGAATTTTATTTGGTTTCCTTCTAAAGTATAAACATCATAATCTTTTGAATTGTCATCAAAATACTCTTTTCCGTTTTGCACAAATACGTATTCTTTGATTCTAAACCAGTTCTTTTTAATAACATCATATTCAATAGGAGTGATGAGTTTGTTGAAATTATAAACTCCAAGTTTCCCGTTTTTTATAGTCCAATAATCTTCTTGGTAATCGTCGTTATAATAAACAGTGCCGCCTTTGTAAACCACCCAAACTGTTGATTCTACTTCATCAATCCAATCATATTCTATGGGTACAATCACCTGATTATTGATATCAACAATTCCCCATTTTATATTTTTAATTGCAGTTCTGTTGTATTCATTTTCGTCCTCAAATTCGAATATTTCAATTTCTCCCAAACCCACTTTGAAGTAATTTGGATTTCTTAAAAAGTCAATATAAGTATAGTCGTTCGGAATAATGATTTCACCTGCTGCATCAATAATTCCCCAATTTCCTTTGTATTTGAATACTTCAAAATTGTAATCATCATAATCTTGATTTTCTATGATGTTGCTAATGCTCTTATAGTATTTTAAACTTTCTTGTGAAGGAGCATTATAAGTATTACTCGATGCTCTTAAAATTTTGGCATAAGGCAATTTTGTAAGCACATAAGTTTCTATGTTAAAAGTAGAATAAGTTTCATCATTTCTTACAATTACCTTGTTGTCTTTTAGGGTATCAAATATTTCATCGAAACTTAAATCAAGAATAGTTTCATCAGAAAAAGTAATGATACCATATTTTCCATTTAAAAATGCCTTGAGTAAATTGCTTTTAATCGTATCCAATCGCTCATATTTAGGAGCTATAATTTGGCTAAAAGTTTGGTTGAGTAGCCCGATTTTATTATCTCTTTTAAGAAAAATGTTGCCGTATTCATCAATTCTTAATATGCTTTCACCTTTTTTAGATTGCCAAACAGTAACACCATTTAAATCAAAATATAAGACTATGTTTTTATCCTGATGAAAGACATTGTTCTCATATAGATGAGCCGATATTAAATTCAATGTTTTATTAAAACCTACACCATTATAAATTGGCTCAACTAAATATTCGTATGAAGAAACCAGGCCAAATTTTAAACGATTAATGATTACTCCCCATTTTTCATATTTATTCTTAAACATGGTGATATTTTCGTAAATCAATTCACTATAAACGATTTCAAATTTTCGTTTAATGCGGCCGGGTAGCAGATTGTAGGGACTATCGTTCATGGTTTTATCACAAAGTATTTAACTCCTTAGTACGGAAATGAATTCAGTTTTCAATGATAAAGGAGCTAATCAAATATAAAAGAATATTGATAAAAATTTGAAGAGTAATATATCAAATCATATGATCAAATTGGTTTCATTCAGTTCAATTTTTAAATAGATTATTTTGAATCAACAGAATCATCCTTGCAGAGTGAACAAAACAAATAGCATTCGTGCTCATGATTGAAGGATTTCGAAGAACTAATTTAAATGTTGGCCCTAAACTTGAATCGAATGCCAATTCTGAAGCTTTCGAGATTTTTTTGGGCCTGGTGAAAATCTTTATTTAGACTTATCATCAATCAAATTAACTATGTTTCTTTCTTTTACAGAGGGCACTATTTAAGTACTGAAAATCCAATTTTATACAATAAAGTAAGTAGTCTTTTTTATTCTCTCATTTTAATCGTTTATAATAAATTGTAGTGTCTGCATCCCCTTTTATTATGTTTTTAATGGTGAATTCATCAATTAAAACATATTCATTAAAAGTAATGTGATTTGCTGATTTAAATCTTTCCTTTGTTTTTATGGTGTTGCCGATTACATTCATTTCCATAATTTCCATTTCTTCGCATCCTTCACTTGACCATTCAATAAGTTGTAGCTCTTCGTTTTTGTCGATGAAAAAAACTAAACGGACTGTGCTCCCTTCAGTTGTCCAATATCCAACAAATTCTTTAGCATTTGAAGTCTGAGCATTTAATAAATTACTAAGGAATAACAATGTAAATATTAGGCTTAGTATTTTGAAACTTCTTTTCATATTAATTGTCGTTTAAAATTGCTTTTGACTAGTTGTTTCTTTAATGAGATTTAGCTATTATTTAAACAAGCTGATGAAATTAGCTTCATGCAAGTCTGTACATTATTATTTGTTTTCTATTCATAATAAATTTTAAAAGTTTTACCATCGTATTTACATAGTTCGGTGCTTAAACTTTTAAACCAGATATTTCCATCTTTGTCTTTTAAAATTCCGGTGCAAAAAAAGTTTGAGGCATTTTGAATTATTCCAATTTGAGTTGTGTAATTGGTAAATGTTTTGCCATCATAAAAAGTTATGCCATCATGTTTTCCATTATTAAACCAAAGATTTTTGTTATTGTCTTCAAGCATTGTAAAAACCCAATCTTTTAGTTCAATTGATGAAAATGATTTGAATGATTTGCCATCATACATATACAAAAAAGGTTTGTTTCTTGCATTAAACCAAACATCTCCATTGCTCGATTGCATCAATGGTCGAACCCATTCAATGCCGTCAATATTATGGTGGATTAAAGTTTTGCCATCATAACAAAACAATCCATCAGTGCCTCTTCCTCCAAACCATATTTTTCCCGATTTATCTTCAAAAATTGATTCAGGGCCAAAAATTTGTCCATCTGAAATGGCATAACCTGTATTGTTTTGTACACCATCATTCACGGTGAAATGAGAATAATTTATACCATCAAATTTGTATATACCTTTTTGATTACCAAACCAAAGAATTCCCTTGCTGTCCTCTAAAATGCAGTTGATATTGTTTTTAATATAAGTATTTCCTTTGCTAGCTTTTTTGACGTAATCTAAGCTACCTGTAATTGTTTCAATATTTATAATTGAAAATTTCCCATTCTCATAGGTTGTAATTCCATCATCAGTAGCCAACCAAATTTTCCCTTTGTTATCTTCTAAAATTGATAAAACTCTATTGCTGCTTAAGCCGTCTTTTTCTGTGTAATGCTTGAATTTATTTGTTGATGGATTATAAACTGTTACACCAATTGAGTCTTGAAACCAAATATTGCCTTTTTGGTCTTGAATGATTGATTGGCTTGCTCTAGGTTGAATTGTATTAACTATTACAATCGGAATTTCCGTTTTGGTGTTTGTTTTCTCTTGTCCATTACATGAAGTGAAAACGGCTACCAAAATTATAAACCAATAGAGTTGAATTTGTTTCATTTGATGTTTGAAATTCTTATTGTCTTAGTCAGAATTATGTTTGTTGAATCTTGAGCCAATCCCTTTGATTCAATTATGCATGCTAACATGAACCTTATACAGATTCAATCAAATATATAAGTATAATTCAATCAATCGACTTAACATTCCCTTAAATCCCTTGTGCAAAAAGGTTTAAGGGAGAATGATTTCACATCTCTTTCAAAAGTGTAATTAGCAGCTGATTCGCTATAAGTCATCTTTAATTTCTTGTAGAATTTTTTTGAGTCTTTCTTTATCTTCTTCAAGTTCCTTTTGTTCCTCGATTGTTAGCAGATAATGAGGATTTCCAATTATTTCAGTCTTGATTTTCGATGTAACATGCTGTATTTGTTCTTCAGTTACGTTCCATTTTTTAAAAATTAATGGAATAGATTTTATGTAATTTTCAACATATTCCTCTAAAGGATTTTGTGCAGACATTATTGATTGGTATGGAAACCAAAGTCCACAGTTTACTGATGTTGCTTTTGTTCTGAAAGGCCCCATTTTAACTTCCAATTTATCTTGAGTTGATGTTGTTGTTACTGTTAAATGTAAAAACTTTTCTGGATAAGCTTCAACCAGTCCAAGTGGCGACATAACACATTCTTTGATTGCAAGTCGTATGAATTGTGAAATTCTAAATGAAAATTCAAAATTTATTCCTGGTTCATTATACCATGCTCCAATTGTTAATTCCATTGTGTTTGATATTTTGATGTAGTTTTAGTCTTGCTGAATATTGTTTTGCACATTTATTTAGGTCGTGCATCTTAACTCAAATATAAATAGGGGGAAAGGAAATAATCAATCACCAAAATCCCGTCAAACTGAGAGGAATTGCACTCCTATTGCAAATGTGCTGTTATAAGCAGTATTAGTTCCAGTCTGTAAGGAATAGTCGCCACTCATTATTCATTGTTTTGTCTAGGAAATAAATGAAATTATCTCTGTCAGTTCTAAAACGAGAGTCGTCAAAGCTTTTGTCATTAATTATTAATTGTTTAATTAGTCTTGCTTGGTCTGAAGTTATTTCGTTGAAGATATGCTCTTTAAAAATTGGAGTTAATTTTTCGTCTCTATTACTGATGTCTCCATAAATTAATTTGTCAATAATTTCACTTTTGTCACGCAGAATGCTGAAAAATGTGGCATTAAATTGAAAATCTCCTAAAGTTGTCTGTGTCCATTTGGCTTGAAAACTGTCAGGCAAGCAATTGAAGAAAAATAAATAGTCGAGACTTCCTTTAAAATTTTTTTCACCCTTTGTTTCATAAGTTGCCTTAATGACATTCATTGCCAGATGAAAGTCTGAAGTGTCTGGTGTTTTTGAGTTTTTAATAAAAGAAGAAAAGCTAGTTTTTGCGTTATCACTAAATTTAACTTTAGTCAGAATCATTAAGTCTTGTTTAATTAAAGCATTTGAAAATTTAAGAGGCTCGTATTTTGACATAAATGTGTCGACCTTCGATTTGTCAAAAACTAAGAAAGTAAACTGGTCTTGATTATTATCGTAAAATTCTATTTCATTTCTCTTAATAGCTGATTGTCCACAGGAAAACATGGTGACTGCAATAAGCATTATATATTGTTGAAGTCTCATTTAATATGGCTTATAACTCATTTATTCTTGCTACCTATAATCTTATTCTTTGCCGAGGTAGAAGAATAAACCAAATATATAAAAAGATTTAAATATTTGGTTTGAAATCCAATTGAATGACTGAAGAATGGAAAGTACTATTGGGATTTTATTTGATGATTTCCTTTTTAATAATCAAACTAAAAAAAGATAAGTAGGATTGGATTTTACCTCCATCATTCTTTGGTGATTTTAGAAAGAAATAACTATTCAACAATATTTGGTTGGAGTTATTTTGAATAGCATCTTTTTTAATGTCCTTTTATAGCTTGTTTATTCTTTTATAGCGGTTGTTTTTCAATGTCATTCCAACTATTACTAAAAGCAATATAAAGACCGGCCAAACCTTCAAAATAGGGTTCAATTCCTGATTAAATTCTGGTGATATAATTCCATTTAGGAAGTTACTTTCTTGTGCCATCGGAAACACTTGACAAATCATATCTCTCGTTCCTCCACATGGCTTTTCAAAAGTAAAAGTTGTATTTTTGATTTCTTTTGGGATAAAATTAAATACCCAAACATCATAATCTTTGAGTACATACATTTTGGCTTTCTCTTTTAAAAGAATGTTTATCACAGCTACTAAGTCACCAAAGCTTGACTTTTTATTAAATTTGATATGCAATCCATCAAAAGTGTCTTTAGTTGAAACAAGTTTTTTAAGTTGT
>JAIYDG010000132.1 GCA_027487625.1 Bacteroidota bacterium | reverse complement strand
TTCCAGCTTGCAGCAGATGTTGTAGTGCTTTTTAATTTTGAATAATTCATTTTATATCTATTTGTAAACCTTTCAGGTCTGAATATTTATTTCACCTTTTAGGATTTTTTTTGCAAATTAGTTATCATTGTTTTCTATTCATTTTTTATATTGTCTTAATTTAATAATGAAAAAAACAGTTGTTTTATACAACCCTTATGCTGTCTTTTACACCATGCCTTTGGCTTTAATTGCAATTGGTTCTTATTTGGATTTAGAAAAATACAATGTAATAATTATTGATGCTAGGATAGAAAAAAATCCATTTGAAAAAATAGAAGAAGCTCTTTCAAACAATGGGATTTGTTTTGCAACAACAGTTTTAACGGGCTCTCCTATAAAAGATGCTCAAGAAGTTTCAAAAAAAGTAAAAATAAAATTTCCTAATATTCCAGTGGTTTGGGGAGGTTGGCATCCTTCATTATTTCCAGAACAAACACTTAATGAACCTAGTATTGATGTAGTTGTAAAAGGCCAAGGTGAAATAGCATTCAAAGAATTATTAGAACGATTCGAATTAAACCTTTCTTTAGAAGGTTTAGCAGGTGTATGTTATAAAAATTCCGAAAATGAAATTGTTTGTAATCAAGAAAGGAGTATGGTTGATATCAATCAATTTCCAGCATTTAACTATGATTTAATAAATGTACCAGCTTACATGAAATTAAGTGGTAGGAAACAATTAGATTATATATCATCTCAAGGTTGCAGGTTTAGGTGTTCATTTTGCGCAGATCCGTTTATGTACAAAAGGGGCTGGTATGGATTTAGTGCCGAAAGAATGGGAGATGAAATTGAAGCACTTTGGAAAAAATATAAATTTGAACATGTGCATTTTCAAGATGAAACCTTTTTCACTAATAGCAAAAGAGTAAAAGCTATAGCAGAAGAATTTATAAAAAGAAAATTACCAATTTCTTGGTTTGGAACTATGAGAGCTGATCAAGGAGTTAGGTTTGATGAAGAAGTTTGGGAGATATGCAAAAAATCAGGTCTTGAAAAGGTTATGATAGGAATGGAAGCTGGCTCTCAAGAAATGCTTGATTGGATTCAGAAAGATATCAAACTTGAACATGTTTTTGACTCTGCAAAAAAGTGCATTAAGTATGATATTGGTATAAATTTTAGTATCATAATTGGTTTTCCTGGAGAATCAGAAGAAAGCATAAATTCAACACTTTCGATGGTAAATGAACTTAGGAAAATGAGCAATAAATTTCACATGGGAATTTTTTACTATAAACCATATCCTGGAAATAAAATTGCTGATGAGTTAATTTCAAATGGTTACATATTTGCAAAAACACTTGAAGAATGGAGTGATTTTGACTACGTTGGAACAAAAGTTAGTGATTGGATTAGTGAAGAGAAAATTAATGAAATTGAAAATTTTAAGTTTTACCAACAATTAGCTTATAATAGAAGAAAAATACCAGTGTTGAAGTTTGTAGCCAAATGGAGAATCGAAAATAAAAAGTATGCTTTCCCAATTGAGAAAAAGCTAAAAGAATGGATTTTTCCTAGTCCAGCAATGGCATAATTAAAGTAATTTGCATTTTAAATTAAGGAATTTGAATAAAGAAATAAAAAACGAGGTCATCATTTTTAATCCTAAAAGCGCTGATATTAAATACAGAATCCCCAACTCTGTTATTCAAGTTGCAGCCTCAATTGAAGGAAAGTATGATTGGGTAATTATTGATGGAAATAGAGAAATTGAACCTTTAGAAAAAATTATTGCTAGTATAACCGAGCACACAAAATATTTTGGTTTATCAGTTATGCCGGGTCCACAGCTTAAACAAGCCATTCCTTTTTCAAAAATCATCAAACAAAAATTTCCAAATATCATAATCATTTGGGGAGGATATTTTGCCTCTAATCAATATAAATCTGTGCTAGATTCAGGATATATAGATTATGTTGTAAATGGTCCTGGTGATTATACTTTTCCTGCTTTATTGCATGCTATAGACAATCATTTACCAATAAATGATATCCAAAATTTAATTTATAAAAAAGGTGATGAGTTTGAGAAAACTTCGAAAGCGGAATTGGTTAATTATGATGATTTAAACCCAATGCCATACTCGAAATTTGATACAATGTATAGCATTGAAAAGTATTTGGTTAAAACCTATCTTGGAAAAAAAACTTTTGGTTACCACAGCAGTTTTGGTTGTCCATTTACTTGTTCATTTTGTGCAGTAGTACCTATTTATAATGCGAAGTGGAAAGGAATGTCGGCTTCTAAAATTGTTGAAAACATTAAATTTGTTAAGAATAAATGGGGGATAGATTCAATAGAATTTCACGATAATAATTTCTTCGTTTCTGAAAAACGAGTTGTTGAATTCTCAAATCTCATAAAGGAAGAAAACATGGTTTGGTGGGGTGAAGGTCGAATAGATACCATCAATAAATATAAAGATGAAACCCTCGCTTTAATGAGAGAATCTGGTTGTAAAATGATATTTTTTGGTGCTGAAACTGGCAACGATGAAGTTCTCAAGAAAATGGATAAAGGTGGTACTCAAACGGGAGAACAAATTGCCGCTTTTGCCGCAAGAATGAAAAAATTTGATATTATTCCAGAATATTCTTTTGTTTTAGGAACTCCTGGTGATACACCAGAACAAGTTATGAAACAAATTGATGAAGATATTGAGTTTATAAAACGTATAAAAAGTATCAATCCTAATACTGAAATTATTATTTATGTTTATAGTCCTGTGCCAACTGAAGGCTCTGACATGTATAATAAAGTACTTGAAAGCGGCTTTAAATTTCCCGAAAAATTAGAAGATTGGTTGAGCGGTTCTTGGGAGAATTTTGATTTAAGGAAGAACCCTTTAACACCTTGGTTAACTCCAGAAATGATTGATAAGATTAAAAATTTTGAAACCGTATTGAATGGCTATTATCCAACTGTTTCTGATATAAGATTAAAGCCTTATCAAAGAAGATTTATTAAATTCATTTCTAGTATAAGGTATAAATATAATTTCTTTCACATACCTTATGAAATAAAGCTTTTTCATAAAATCTGGAAATATAGGCAACCTGAAATACAAGGGTTTTAGTATGTATATGGTACTTAAATGGTTTTTGACAAATGTTTCCGGACCTATTATTATTTGGTATCTTAAAAAAGATAGAAAGTACAGTTACCGTGGAATAGACTTACTTATTAAAAAAGGCGTCTTTCATCCGGGTTTCTTTTTTAGCACAAAATTCTTACTAAATACCATTGATAAGGAAAATGTTTCCGGATTAAAGTTACTTGAATTAGGTGCTGGAAGTGGTTTAATTTCATTTTATTTTGCTAAAAAAGGTGCATTGGTTTTAGCAACAGATATTAATCAAAAAGCCATTGAGGGTTTAGAGTTTAATAAATTGAATTTAAATTCAAACATTCAGATTCTTTATTCAGATTTATTCTCTCAAATTCCGAAACAAGCATTTGATATCATAATAGTTAATCCACCTTTTTATCCTAAAAATCCCAAAAGTCAAGAGGAAATGGCTTGGTTTTGTGGTGCCGAATTTGAATATTTTTACCAATTATTTTCTCAGATTTGCGATTATTTGCATTCGAATTCTAAAGTGTTTATGTCATTATCAGAGGATTGTAATATCGAAAAAATACAAGCAATTGCTTTCGAAAGTAATTTTAAATTTTCCTTACTTCAAAAAAAGAGAATTTTAGGTGAGTTAAATTATATTTATCAAATTTTTAAAAGTTAAAATGGTCGAGAATGTCAATCTAAATAACCAACTAAATACACTTCAATCTAAAATTGTAGTGACTTTGGCTTATTTCGATTTGTTCAAATTTCCATTGACTTTTTCTGAAATCATTAAATTTAGTAAAATTTCTTCCGATCAATTTGAGCTAATTCAACAAGAATTAAATAGCTTAACAGATAAGAAAATTATATATAGCCATCAGCAATATTATTCTCTAAACAATTCGAAAGAACTTGAAATTAAAAGAGAAAACGGGCAAAAATATGCTGAGCTTTTAATGAAGAAAGCGGTTAAATATTCCAATATTATTAACTCTTTTCCTTTTGTAAGAAGTGTTTGCATTTCCGGCTCCTTATCTAAAGGCTGCGTTG
>JAIYDG010000398.1 GCA_027487625.1 Bacteroidota bacterium | reverse complement strand
GTATCACTTTTATGAAAGTAGAAGATCAGTCCAAACCACTCTTTAGGATTGTATGCTATCATTTTCCCGAAATATTTTCTTTACCACCAAGAATTTCAAAATACAATTTAAAATCACTGAATAAACTCCACAAAGGATATTGAAAGGTGGCAGGTTTATTTTTCTCATAAAAGAAATGTCCTACCCAGGCAAAGCCATAACCACAAAGAGGTGCGAATGCAAGGAACCAAATTTGATGGAACAAAAAAGCACCCATTAAACAAACAAAAAACAAAGTGGTTCCAATAAAATGCAATAACCTGCAAGTAGCATTGCGGTGTTCATTTAGGTAATAAGGGTAAAACTCTTTGAAACTTTGTATCCTCTCTTTTGTCATGTTGCAATGATAATAATTCAAAAATTAAGGGATACCTAAATTTTGTAAAAAATACAGTTTTTTAATTTTAAACTTGATTTAAAAGTGCTTCAAAATCAGCCTATTTGTCAAATGCTTAATCATTCTTACTTATATTTTTTTTATGATTGAATAAAATTTATTTTGCAATGATTTAGAAAACATCATGACAAAAATTCAATTTAAAGGAAGTGTTAATGATAAGAGGATTGAACATCAAATCAAATTATCATTGTTTAGTTTTATTGATGATGGTGTTAGAATTATCTATTCACCAGCTTTGGATTTATCGGGCTATGGTAAAACAATTGCAGAAGCTAAAGTTTCTTTTGAATTAACTCTGGAAGAATTTGTTAGGTATACAACTAATAAGAATAGTTTACAAAAGGAACTCAAGAGATTAGGTTGGCAAATCAAAAAGAAATCGAAACCTTATTCTGCACCTGAATTGTCTTCGATGCTTCAAAATAATGATTACTTAGCAAGTATATTTGAAACTAAGGATTTTAAAAAGTATAATGAAACGGTAGCGCTTCCTCTGTAGTAAAAATGAACTCAAGGAGCTTAAGAAATATATCTATTCATGATTTCGAAAGATTTCTTGTGCAAATTGGATGTAAATGCACACGAACCAAAGGCGGACATAAACACTATACAAGAATTGATTTAAACCGTCCAATAACAATTCAAACTCATATAGATCCAATTCCTGAATTCATAATTCGTAATGCACTAAGGAATCTTGGATTATCGAGGGAAGAATTCTTTAAACTTTTTAAGGATTAAAATACCTCTTCAATCCTAAAAACCAATCTTCAATATATTTTTTGCTCAAATAACTGAGTCCAATACTCAATATCAAATTTAGCAAGACAAATACTGTGATATTCATTGTTTCATTTAAGTTGATGTAGTGCTTTTCACAATACCTCATCATTGCATGAATGAAGATTAAATGATAAACATAAAGACCGTAACTCAGCTCACCCAGTTTTGAAAATACATGCTTTTCAGAAAAATGAATCAGGCTATGTTTTGATACCATCATCAATATCAACAAAGCAAAAGAAATTCCAAACAAACAACTTCTAAAAAGATTGATGGTACTAAATGCGATTTCAGGTAAAATATACCTGTGAAAGAATACCAATGTCAAAACCAATAAGATAAAAACAAACTGCATGAATTTTGGAATTTTACTCATGGTTTTTTCATAAACTTCCTCCTTAAAAGTAAATACATAAGCTGCTAATCCACCTGCTGCAAACAAATCGAGGTTGGTGAATAAATCGTTGGTAAACATCAAACTGTTTTGCCAGATGTGTGGCTCAATCCACCTCATAAAAATAGAGATGGGAAAACAACCGATCAAAAAATATTTAATGAATCTTATTGGCAATAAGCTCATCATCAATAACCAGAATAAATAAAAATGTTCTTCAATACACAATGACCAAAACACAGACAAGGGTGTGGTGATTGGAAATTGGTCACTCATTAACATTTTGTAATTTTCAAGAAAGCTGAATGAGTAAATCCAATCGGGTTCATAACCTCCAACAATTCTTAATCCCCATGAGCTGAGTAATTCGTTTGGCATGAAGTAAACAAATGCCAGTACCAAAAAATATACTGGCCAAATACGAAGGATTCTTCTCATCATAAATCGTTTAGCATTGATTTGATTGTTTGTTGTTTTCTCCTTCAACAAAAGCCAAGTAATGAGAAAACCACTCAATACAAAAAAGAACATCACACCAATGCCACCACCTGTTTTAATTTGCTGAAACCACCAAACAGAACTTACTATTGGAACATGCAGCAGGTATACTTTTGCAAAGGCGAAAAACCTTAGCGCATCAATGTTTTTAAAGTGGAATCCTGCTTTCATGAACCTGCAAAATAAACAAGCTTTCTGAGCAGGCAAATCATTTACTTGCTATCTTCAAAATTGGACTTAGCTTTGCAGTTCATGAGGAAGCTTTTTCTTGTTTTACTTTTGTTGGCAGTTATGGCTCAAAGTCTTGATAGACTTATGATTATAGTTGCTTTTCAATTGAATCAGGAAACCATCACCGAGTTGTTTTGTATCAACAAAGCCAAACCTGAAAAAAAATGTAAAGGTTGTTGTTACCTCGCTAAGGAAATTAAAAAAGCCAATGAATGTGAAAAGAAAGCACCTTGTGGTTTAAAACAACATGAGGCACCAACTTGGTTAGTTTCATCAGAAACAACAAGAGTTATATCACCTTTAAGTTCATTTGGATTTGAGCAAGGAATTTTACCTAATGCTCATTTACCTTTAGGTGAATTTTCATTAGTTTTTCAACCTCCACGAGCTTAAGTTTTATTTCTGAAATAAAAGGGCATTATTACCTTTTATTATTAATTAGTCTTTTAAAAATTCCGTTTTCCGAAAACGGTTACCTTCAAGGCATTGCTTAAGGTTTATTCTCGGAGTAAAATTAACCAACATAAAAATGAAAAATCTAGTATTAATCGTTATAAGTATCATCAGTTTCCAATTTGTTCAAGCTCAAAGTATCATGGATAAATGGCCTGAATTAAAAAGCTTCCATAGTATCATGTCTCAAACCTTCCATCCAAGGGAGGAAGGAAATCTTCAACCCATCAAAGAAAGAAGCAAAGAAATGATGGAAAAGGCAACACAATTAGCTGATTCAAAAATTCCTTTGGAATACAAAACAGATGCCATTGTAAAAGCTGTTGAACAATTAAAATCAGATACCAAAAAATTACACAAAATGATTGGTAATAAAGCAAGTGATAAAGAAATCATAGCGGCTTTATCTGCATTACATGATGTGTTTCATCAGATAGTTGGTCTTTGTAAAAAAGAGAACGAACAACACTAAGATGAAAAGGATTTTGAGTTTGGCGGCAGGTATTGTTTTGATACTTGCCGCTTGCTCCGGTCCAAATCAGCAAGGGTCGGGAGCAAAAGAGGAGCAGGCAAAAAAAATGAGTGAGCAAGTAATGAATACGCATGATGAAGCCATGAAGTTTTCGTCGTTAGTACTCAAATTAAAGCGCAGAATCAATGATAAAATTGATTCCTTAAATGAAACGAATGGACGTGATAGGTATCAAAAAGTTTCATCGCAATTGTATGCGGCCGACCAAGAAATGATGAATTGGATGAGAAATTACAAAGAGCCAAACATGAGTAGTGATACAGCTTTAGCCTACCTTCAAAGTGAATATCAAAAAATACTAAAGGTAAAATCACTTACAGATACTAGTATTGAAAACGCAAAAAAATTATTAAATGAGAAATAGAATTTTAGGAATGCTGATGCTGCTTTTCTTCATCAGTTCATGCACAGAAAAAAAGCTTCCTATTTTAGGGTATAAAATTGCCAAAGTAACTGTAGTTGATGGCAAGGAGGTGATAGATAGTATTTATCCAACTATTCCCGACTTTGAGTTTACAAATCAAAATGGTATCAAGGTAAATCAAGAAACTATTAAAAATAAAATATATGTAGCTGATTTCTTCTTTGTCACTTGTCCTACCATTTGCCCACGAATGAAAAAGAATTTGTTGGAAGTTTATGCTAAATATAAAACCAGTCCCGATTTCCTCATTCTATCGCATACCATCGATCCTGAACATGATAGCATTGCAGTTTTAAAAGACTATGCAGAGCGCTTGGGAGCTGATGCAAAAAATTGGCATTTTGTACGTGGTGATAGAGAAACAACATACGAATTGGCAGAGCATGGATATTATTCTACAGCCATGGCAGACTCAACAGAACCTGGCGGTTTTGTGCACAGTGGAGGTTTAATTTTGGTTGATAAACAAAAACGAATCAGAGGTATTTATGATGGCACCAATGCCAATGAAACAAAGGTTTTAATTCAGGACATTGAAACATTGATGAATGAAAAAGAGTAATTTATTAATTTTGATGTTTGCGATGACTTTGGCATCATGTGGTGAACAACAAATGCCAGATAACATGAGAAGTTTGGCAACAGGTTATGAAATGTATTCTGTTCATTGTGAAAATTGTCATGGTGCCGAAGGAGAGGGATTAGCAAGATTAATTCCGCCATTAAAGAATTCTGATTTCATAAAAAAATACCCTGATTCAATTGCTGGTATTATACGCCACGGACAAAAAGGAGAGATTCTTGTGAATGGAATCAAATACAATTTGGCCATGCCTTCAAATTCTGTTTTAACAGATGATGAATTGAGTCAGTTAGTAAACTATGTAAAAATTAGGTTTGGTTCCGTTAAGCAATAAGTAAACCATTTGTTTTATTTATGAAGAACCTTTTCCATGTATTAATATTTGTTTTTCTTTCATTGAATTGCCTTAGTCAGACATTATCCAAGGAGGCCGTTTTTTATAATTCGCAAGCTAAGCCGGTTAGTATTGAGCGTAAATATTTCTATAATAATGGAGATTCTGTTCTCTATTTAATACTTACTAATAATTATTGTCAAACACTAATTGTAAATGAAACGAAATCAAAGGATACTACTATCATTACAGAACAATATGGATATGTTAAAAGAGAAAAAACAAAAACTGAAAAGCTTATTAATTCCGATAATTGGGTCATTTCAGGGTATGGAGACTATGATAGTTCTATTGTGACTGCAATTGAAAGTAATTATTGGGATACCAGTAAAGGAATAATTGAAATTGCAGATACTATTGTAGCAAGTGACCAGACTTCATATATTTTACATAGCCTAAAGTTTGAAATTGTTTCTATGATTTTAAATGGTAGGATTGCAATTAACCTGGACTCAATTTATAAATACGAAACATGTAAGGTTTTTGTGTTAAATGACCTTCCTGTAAAGGTTGAAATGTATAATCAAAAAGACGAGTTATTTAGAATAACTAAATTTACTTACATGGATTATGCACTTACAATTCAACATTTTGATTGCTCAGATTCTAAAAACTTAAAAATTTTAAAGCAGGATGAATTTACCTGGAATAAAGATACTTCTGAAGTGAGATGCTGCAGTAAATTAGAAAATATGGATTTCAATGATTTCTCCTTTTTTATAACCAAAAAGCGAAGTAAGTTGATTGTAAACGGTAACTTTTATAAGGAAATTGAATATCTAAATCCAACTAATATATTTAAATACATCATATTGGATGAAACAATCTATTTCGACCCACCATTTAACTGTCAGTTAATAAACATAGAAAAACGCCCCTTAAAATCCTTAAATCGAACAAATTTTACTATTCAAAAAAGTTATAATTACGACCATTTAGGACGCTTACAATCTATTCATATAATAGAGAATAAAGTGGATTTTAGTAAAGTGAATATCTCTTATAAATAGTTGCAAACTATTACCCAGTATTTTGATTGATCTTATACCTAACATAATTTTAATGGTTTTAATTTCTTAAACTCATTTTAAACTAATTGATAAAGAGCAAACGGTCAACTAGATAGTTTGCTCTTTTTTGTTATATTTGATTTACACACACCCTTGAATATGACAAAAAACTACTTTTTATCCCTGCTTGCTTCATGCTTAATTTTACCAGCAGGCGCACAAACTTTTTCAGATAATTTCGATAGCTATACGGCAGGAAATTATTTAGGAACCAGCAGTAACAAATGGACTACTTGGGCCGCTACTCCAGGCGGTGCAGATGACATCAAAATCAGTAATGCCAAAGCAAAAAGTGGAAGTAATTCTCTTTACTTCTCTTCTACTGCAACTAATGGTGGTCCTGCCGATGTAGTGCTGCCATTTGGTGGTAATTATAACACAGGAAATCTTAACCTTTCGTTGTGGTTGTTTGTTGATGCCAACAAAAAAGCCTATTTCAATTTTCAAGAACAATCTGTTGTTGGAAAAGGTTGGAGTTTAGATTTAAACTTTGCTGAAGATGGTACTTTTAATTTGGTGAACACACTTTCAGGAAGTTTGTTAAAAGGTACTTATAATCAGAACGAATGGTTTAAACTGGATGTAAAAGTTAATCTGAACCAAAATAATTGGGAGATACTCTTTAATGATATTTCAAAAGGAAGCTTCCAAAATATGTATCGCCAAGTTGCTGGAATAAATATTTATCCAACCAATGGAAGCTCTTATTATATTGATGATGTAAGTTATACTTATACTCCTTATACACTGCCAAGTAACAACGCTGCTTTAACAATGATTTCTGGAGTAAATGGTTTATTGGCAGGAAAGTCTGTTAAACCATCCATAGAAATTAGAAACTTAGGAACTACTGCAATTACATCTGTTGAGTTAAGTTTAAATCACAATGGAACTATCCAAAACAAAACTTTTTCAGGATTAAATATTGCAAGTTTAGCAACACAAAGTTTTGTATTAGACAATGAAATTACGATTGCAGAAGGAACCAATACTATTTCTGCAACTGTTGTTAAAGTAAATACATTATCTGATGATGATGCCAACGACAATACAAAAACTTTGACTGAAACTCCGATTGTACCTGCAAAAGGTAAGGTAGTTGTAGCTGAAGAAGGAACCGGAACATGGTGTCAATGGTGCCCTCGTGGTGCAGTTTATCTTCAAAAAATGGATGATAAATATGGCAAATTGTTTTTAGGTATTGCAGTTCATAATGCGGATCCAATGGCTAATTGGAACTACGATAAAGGCTTAGGTACTTTAATTAGTGGTTACCCAAGTTTATTAGTAGATCGTGGTGGCGATATTGATCCATCTGCAGTTGAAGCCGATTTCTTAACAAGAATTACTGTTGCTCCAAAAGGCGGAATTATCGCCGGTGCTACATTAAACAATACTACCAAAGAATTAAAAGTAAGTTTAACAACCAAGTTCAACCAAAACTTAACTGGTGCTTATAAGATTGCATTTGTTTTAATTGAAGACAGCGTTACCGGAACAGGTGATGGTTGGGATCAATCGAATGCATATTCAAATAACAGAAATGGTGAAATGGGTGGTTATGAAAAATTGCCTAATCCGGTTCCTGCAACTCAAATGATTTACAGACATGTAGGTAGAATTATCTATCCGAATTTTGCTGGATTGAACAATTCTTTTCCTGCTACTATTAAAGAAAATGATGCATTTACACATAATTTTAGTGTGATTTTAGATCCAACGTGGAAGATGGAACACATACATGTAGCAGGATTATTAATCGACCCACAAGGTAGAATTGACAATGGTGCAACATTTGATTTAAATGAAGCCATTGCAAATAAATTTGTTGAAGGAACTCAGGTTTTAGGAGTTGAAACAAGTTTATTAAACAGCAAAGGTTTAAGAGTATATCCAAACCCTACTCAAGACATGTTTAGAGTAGAATTGTTATCTGATTTAAGTGGATATGATGATATTACAGTTTATGATATGCAAGGTAAAATGATGTACCAACAAGCTGCCGGAAAAGAAAACTCAATTGAGTTAAATGCTGCTTCATGGCCAAGTGGAATTTATCAAGTAATAGTAAACAGCAATAAGGCTTATGAGAAAGTTTTGTTGATGAAAAACTAATCGAATTTCAATTTAGAAAAAGGGCTTGCAGAGAAATTTGCAGGCCCTTTTTTATATGTGCTGTGCAACTGCCTCGCAATTGTATTGAACAACAAATGGTTATCAACAATGGGCCATTATAATATAAGTGAGAATAATAGGATTTATCGGAATTAGATTTAAGGAAACCATCGTACACGTAATTACATGCATTGGTGTGAGAGGATGTCAAAGACAATTAACAAAATTATGTTTAACTCCTACTTTAACTCCTCAAAAATGTTGCATATTTTTTCATTAGATAAATAATTATGCCATCAACCTAGAAGACAATAATAGCAATGGATGTGAAGAATTTAATGTTTAAGTATTATTAAATCATTAAATTAAAGATTGCTGATTTATTACTAATATTTCCAATTCGCTTGATGGTTGAATATTAACTACACTATTTCCGAAGCGCATATATTTGCTTAATTACTAAACCCCTTTTAGTATTTCTAACCTACAACTAATTTTTAAAAACTTATGAATATATTGCTTTTTCTAAATTTCTACTTTGGTGAAAATGTTCAAGAAGAAACATCTTATTTTTTTGATAAAGTAGTACCCGCAATATTGACTGGTGTAATTGCTGTTGGATTATTCAAAATTAGGGATTGGTTTGATGAGTACAAAGAGATAAAGAAAATGAATATAAAGTTCATCAATCTATATGAGGAATTGAAAAAGGTAAATAAAGAAGCAGATAAAGTTTATGTAATATTTGAAAACATAAAAAAGGAATTTAAGAATAATGCAACCTTAGGAACTATTAAATCACCAAATAGATTTTTAATACCTAGCATTGATAGAATTGAAAAAATTGATAGTGATTTAATATTTCATAGGCTAATTTTATATGCTAAGGATGAAGCAAAAAGTATAGCCACATACAGGAATCTTTTTAATCACATTTCAATCTTTTCAAAGAATATACACTATTCTTACGCTGCTTATCAAACCTATCAAGAATTATATATTGAGGCATCAAAGGTGTTAGTTAAAAGCATTGAAGAATTAAAAATCAAGATTGTGTTTGAAATTAACAAAGGCTCTCAAAATAAGAAATTGATAGAAAAATTTAGTGAATGTTACATTAAATATCAAAATAGTGAACATAGTGTTTTATATGGCAAGGAATTTATAGATTCTATTAAACTATTAGTTAACTTTAACAAAGTTCCTGACCTTAGTAATGAAATACACAAATTGATTTTTGAATTTCAAGGTGCTTTTCAAAAAATGGAAAGTCTAGATAAAGAGGCTTTAGATTTTGCTAATACGGTTCATATTACAATGATGGAGCAACACAAAAAATTAAAGATAGATGAAATTAATTTAGGAGAAGCAATTGAAATTCAACATATATGAGGGAGTAAATATTTTTGTGTAAGTTACTAAAAGG
>JAIYDG010000559.1 GCA_027487625.1 Bacteroidota bacterium | reverse complement strand
TACGTAGTTTGTAAACATCAATTTATAAAATTTAAAAATCATGTCATATATAGTTTATTTAATCCTTCCATTTTTGCTAAGTTTATTGGTAAGTTGGAGATTCAAATCAAAAATTAAAGAATATTCAGAAGTAGCCCTAAGTAACAGATTAACTGGTGGCGAAATTGCTGAAAAAATGTTACGCGAAAACGGCATTTACGATGTAAAAGTTTTAAGTACTGAAGGTCAGTTAACCGACCATTATAATCCACAAGACAAAACTGTGAATTTGAGTCATGATGTATTTTATGGCCGCAGTGTAATCTCAGCAGCTATTGCCGCGCATGAATGCGGACACGCAGTTCAACATGCAAATGCATATGCATGGTTAACTTTCAGATCTAGCTTAGTGCCGGTAGTAAGTTTTGCTTCTAAATGGGTACAATGGATATTAATTGCAGGTATTTTCACCATTAAAATTTTTCCATCATTGTTATTATTAGGAATAGTATTATTTGCGGTAACTGCATTCTTTTCAATAATCACATTACCAGTAGAATTTGATGCCAGCAGAAGAGCTTTAGCATGGTTAAGCGACAGAGGAATGGTAAGAGACGAAGAATATCCAATGACAAAAGACGCATTAAAATGGGCAGCCATGACCTACGTAGTTGCAGCCATCGCTTCAATTGCCACATTGTTGTATTATGTACAAATTTATATGGGCGGAAGAAGAGATTAATTCTTCTTACATCAAAACAAAAAAGCTGCTCGAGGGCAGCTTTTTTTATGGAAAACTCTCCGAGAATTAACTGGCAACAAAATATTTATCTCCTCATTATAAGCCTAATACATACTAATTGATTCAAATTTATAACTTTTCATTACCCTTAAGGAACTTACAGATACAAAAAAATAGGATTTGGACCAATCAACTAAAGATAAATTCATGGAATTGTATACGCCCTTGCATCCTCGGCTTTGCAGGTATGTGCAAACTTTAGTTTGGGATAAAGATGATGCTAAAGATTTAATTAGTGAAACAACATTAATTGCTTTTGAAAAATTTGATCAAATTAAATCTCATCATCAGTTTTTGTTTTATTTGTTTGGTATAGCTCATCGCCTGTTTTTAAAATCCCTTAGAAGAAATAAATTCAAGGGTACATGGAATAAAGAACAACTTGAGAATAAAATTGGGGGACAAGAAACCGATAGCAATTTATTAAAACTTGAACTTCAGTTCTGGCTTTCGAAGTTAAGTCCTATTGAACAAGAAGTATTAACTCTTTTTGAAATTTCAGGGTTTAGTTATGCTGAAATATCTCAAATTCTAAATATTGAGGAATCAAAAGTAAAATCAACATTATACCAAGCACGTCAACAACTAAAACTGCTCATTCAAGCAGAGAAAGGAGCAAAAAATGAATCCTGAAAATCACTTAAATGAGCTTATAAAAAACGCAGTAAATGAAGAGCCAATTTTAAGCCTTTCTGATATAAGCAAAAACCTTGGGAATAAGCCTAAATCGAATCTTAAACCTGTTTCAAATAATCACATACTTTTAATATTTATCACCATGAGCACTTTAATAATTTTAGTTGTTTGGATGAACATTTTTTTTCAAAATGATATCAAATCCAGTAAGGCTTCTACACAAACAAAACCGACAACAAAATCGAATCAATTGTTGCCTGCAGAAAATAAACCGATAGATGTAAAACCGGTTCAAAGACCAAAATCTAAAACTCCAATTAAACAAAATAAAAACAATACAATAAAACAAGAATTAGGAGAACAAATCCAGTTTCCAGAACTCGATAAAATTCAGCAAGAAAGTCTAGGTGATTCTATTAAATCAACATTTGCGAAAAGAATTATCAATTTGAAAAACATACATATTATTGAGTTAAATAATGACGAACTAAAAAGCTTAGGAATTACTATTGAAAATAATGAAATAAAGGTTCCAATTACTATAACTGAAAAAGGGAATCTTATCTACACAACGTATTCCAAATATGGCTCAACTACAACATTTAATCTAAAAGAAAACGATTTACCGGTATTTGGACCAAAATTTAAAGTAAGTTTTGGGAACAAGCTGACAATGCAAGTAAGCGACAGTTTAAATGAAGTTTTAAAAAATAATCCATCACAATTTAGTTTACCAACTTCTAATTTGCCCAGAAAGAATGCTGATAGTATTTATAAAACAATTCCAATTCCAAGCTTAGTAACAGATGATTTGGGACAAAAATGGCTAAGTTATAGTATGGACGACGGCTTAACTGAAGTGGATATGAAATACATGAAGGAACATAATTTAAATCCAAATACTTATCCCAAAGCAATTGAAGCTAGGAAAAATGCAGAAAAAAAATTGATTGAAAAACTACCCGGATTCATTCCTATTTTAATAAAATCTGGAGATGTAAAAAGTGCAAATGATAAAACAGGCTATAGGTCGGATATAATAGTCTGGTATGAACCAAACGATAGAATATTCAATGTTCTTCCTAAAAGAATTTCCGCTGACTTAATAAAAGAATACCAAGATGTTTTCATACTACATAAACCTACTAAGCAATGCGTTTACTTTGAAGCTTGCCAACAAAAATCAGATGCACTTGAATTTTATAATGTTTTTCCAAACCCTACAGAATCTAATTTAAATTTAGAATTTGAATTGAAAAACTCACAAAAGCTAAGTATTTCAATGTATAATATTAACGGACAATTACTTACTACATTCAACAATCAAACTGAATTTTCGAAAGGACAAAACTCATTGCAATTAAATATCGGTGATTTAAAAGAAGGAATTTACCTATTGGTTATTCAAACTGAAAAGGAAGAGGTGATTAGTAAGAGAGTCATCAAAAAGTAAAAAGTGCTAATTGAACTTGGATACCTGTAGTTTCAATATCATCTTCCAAAAGAAGAGCAATAAATTTTCCAAAACTTGTAATTACTTTTTTAGCCATTTCGCGTAATTTTTCATTACATCTTCATGGGCTACATATTGACCACTTTCTATTTCCTCGATTGCTTTTTCAACTTCAAGCTTAATCTCATCTGGAGTTGTATCCCAAAAATCAATGTTCAGGAGTTGATGCTTTGGGCAAATAAATGTGGGTTTAAAATCTAGTTTATTGTATTCCATTCCTATTCAATGCTTGCTGGTATCTTCTTGCATTGTTTTGGTGCTGTTGAAAAGTGGCAGCAAATGAATGGTAGCCAGAAAAATCTTCTCTTGCACAGAAATAATAATAACCATGTTCCTCTGCATTTAAAACTGCATCAATGGCTTGAATACTTGGTACACAAATGGGACCAGGAGGTAATCCTGCATTCATGTAAGTATTGTAGGGCGATAGAATGGCTGTATGAACCGAATTTACTCTTCTTATCTCTTTGTCGTTCCAAGCAAAAATTACAGTTGGATCGGCTTGTAATGGAATGCCTTTTCTTAGTCTATTCAAGTAAACTCCAGCAATAACTGGCATTTCTTTTTCTTTGTTTGATTCTTTTTGAACAATTGATGCCAATGTACTTACCTCAACTTGTGACATTTTTTGATGTATTGCTTTGGCTAATCGCTCCTGAGTCCAGAACTTTTTGTATTCCTTATCCATCCTTTTTATGAGTTCTTTTGAACTTGTATTCCAATAAAAATTATAGGTATTAGGAATAAACATGCTCACAAAGGTATTGGTATCGAAGCCATATAATTTTGCTTCATCCTGACTCTTTAAAAGATTCAAAAAAGCAGTGCTATCTAATTCCAAATTCCTTCCAAAAAATGCCGATAAGTCTTCCGCTCTTTCAGCATAATTAAAAACCAAATTAACAGATTCTTGGCTTCCTCTCATAAGAATTTTAACAAACTCATAATTGCTCATTCCAGCAGCAACTTTATACCTTCCCGGTTTTAGCTTTTCATCTAAATTCAACAATTTCCCAAAACGACGAAATGAATGTATATTGATTAAAATTCCTTTGTTATCCAAATCATAACAAAGTCTGTCGAAATTCTTGGTTGATGGCACATAAACAATGCTAGATTGCTTATCCGAACCTTTGATATTAGGTGAGAAAAAATCAGCATAAATTTTATAGACAGCAACGATTAATAAACCGGCAATAAAAAAAGAAAGAAACTTTATTCCTTTTTTTGTCTGAAGATATCTGTTAAAAAATTGATAGGGCATCTTTACGAATTAAAGGATTTTTCTGAAATTTTCACTAAAGCTACTTTAAAGCATTTAGCATTTCTTTCACTTTGCTTTCATTTGGATTGATTTTTAAAACCAATTTTAAATCTTTTATCGCCAAATTATCTTTCCCAATTAAATGATAAACACCCGCTCTATTTACTAAAGCCTGTTGGTGAAATGGAAATAATTTTAACTCCTTATTATAACAATCAAGCGCTTTATCGAACTGTTGTAAATTGGCATAAGCAAAGCCTAAATTCGACCAAGCATCTTCCTGATTTGGATAAATTGAAAGAGAGTTTTCTTGTATTCGAATTGCATCTTCAATTTTTCCATTCATTAAACAAGCTAACATCAGTTTGTTTTTGAACTTTAGATTATTAGGAGCTATTTCACAGGCTCTTTTTAACCAATTTTCAGCCTTTTGATAATCCTGTACATTAAATGCTGATTGTCCAATTCTGTAAGCCATCCAATAATCATTGGTTTGTTTTGTGTCGATATTCGATGCTACTTTTAATACACCTAAATCATCATTTTGTAAGAATGCATAATGAATTTGTAATGCGGAATAAGATTCAGTTCCGGTTAGTTTTTGTATAAAAAATGCCGCAGAATCAAATGAAATTTTCGATTCACCTTCAAATTTTTCTTGGTAATTTAAAAAAGCCTGTGCTTGGTCTAATTCCGTAAGATTTCCTTTAGTAACACAATACAAACCTGCAAATTCTTTTATTGATTTAACTTCGTTTGCTTTAGTTGGTTTCCTAATTTTATGGTCGTGAACGGTAACGTGAGGAATATCTACAGTTCCGCTTTTAGGCATATGACAACTAACACAATTATCATTAATGGCTCTTCTATTTTCAGGAATTTCTTTGCATGCTTTTGAATCATGACATTTCATACAAGCATTATTAAAAATTTGTTTACCTGTATATTTAACACTAACATGAGGATTATGACAATTGATACAGGTTAAATTCATTCCTGTATTTACTTCACTCAAATCCATGTTTTTATTTGATTGAATGAAACACTTACTCTCTTGCAAGCGCTGCGCATGAGAAGCCATGATAAACTCGTTTTCTGCACCTTTAAACTTGGGCATGAAAACATTGTAATAATCTGCCAGTTTCATACCGGGTCTGAAATCCCCAAAACCTTTTCCTGGTTTTAAAATTGCATTTCCTTGTAAATGGCATCGCTGACATAAATCTGTTTGGCGCTCCCAACTTAATCTTTTAGGATTAACAATGGTATAATCTGCGTATTTACTTGTATCAACAATATTTCCAGCTAATTTTTCTTTTACATGTAATTCTCCTGGACCATGGCATCTTTCACAATCGATTCCATTGGGAATGGATATAAATTTATTAATAGCAGATTCATCGGCCTTAGGCATAGCATTATGACAACTCATACATTCCATACCCACTTCTCTAGAAAAACGAACATTTCGCCCGTTTTCGAAACCTGGAGGTAAATCCCATTGCTGCTTTTGTGCATACCAAGTTAATGGTAATTGGAAAACATATCCATTTCTAAATCCCAAATGAGAATTGGTATGTTGGCCTGAACCAATGATATAATCTACTCTTTCTATTCTTTGATGATTTGTATCTTTTCCTTCTAGACTAAATTCTTTTATATAAAGCGAATCACCAATCCAAAAAGGCAAATAATAAAAGCCTAGTTTTTTATCGAAAACTGGTTTCTGGTGATTGAATTTTGCTGAAGATTTTGTTCGTGTAGCTGGAGCAAATGATTGCCCCATACCTGTTTGAATGAAACTATTATAAATATCTGCATGACAAGAGCGGCATGCTTCAATTCCTACATAATGAACTGTTGTATCATGATTCAGGAATTCAGTAGTTTTAGTTGAAGGCTCATTACAAAAAACCGACTCCAAAATCATTATAAAAACAAATGGCCAAAAAATTAATTTCAGCCATCCATTTTTAAATAGAATTTTTTTTGTTTCAAACATGAAAATTAAGCACCAAATTTATCTTGCCAAGCAAGCATTCCACCCAAAAGATTTCTTACTTTAGTAAAACCTAAATCTTCTAAATACATTTTAGCATTTCCACTTCTAGCACCACTTCTGCAATGAAGAATAATTTCTTCGTTTTTCAAAGCTTCTAAATCAGCGGATTTACTAGGTAATTCGCCTAAAGGAATATGAATTGCACCAATATTAAACTCTTCATATTCATGTAATTCTCTTACATCATAAACATTAAGTTTTTCACCTTTATCCATTCTTTCTTTTAACTCCGATACACTGATATCTTCCATATATTTTTTAGGGTTGTATTATAATTTTTGTAACACTTGTATTTCCACTTTGTTTCGATTCAATTTT